>CANHXO010000058.1 GCA_947464595.1 Cytophagaceae bacterium | reverse complement strand
AATAGACCAATCCGATCTTATAAAAAAAGCAGACCGCATCTTAACGGAGCATAAGCTTTATACTGTCATGCATAAAACACAAATCCCACCCAGTGGAGATAAGCATGATTATATGAGCCAAGGCCCTTATTGGTGGCCAGACCCAAACAAACCTGATGGGAAACCCTATATTAGGAAAGATGGAGTTAAAAATCCTGAAATTAAGGGGATTACCGATTCGGATGAAATGGATGAACTTATTGACGATGTGGAATTGTTGACACAGGCATATCAAAAAACCAATCAACAAAAATATGCAGCATTCGCAGCCCAATTAATCAAAACTTGGTTTATCAATCCAAAAACGAAACAAAATCCCAACTTAAATTTCAGCCAGGGAATTCCTGGTATTAATACTGGTCGGGGCATAGGAATTATTGAAACTCGATTTTTGATTAAAATTACGGATGCGGCCAACAAGTTACAGGCGTCATCTTCTTGGTCGAAAGCCGATCACCAAGCTTTGAAACTATGGTTTAAAGACTTTCTTACTTGGATGATTGAGAGCCCAATCGGCCAGGATGAAGCCGATGAACACAACAACCACGGGACTTATTATGATGTTCAAGTTGTTAATTTCGCCCTGTTTTTAGGACAAAATGAGTTGGCTAGGCGCCAGTTAGAAATCACGAAATCAAGGATGGCGTCGCAGTTGAAGCCCGACGGGTCCCAGCCTCATGAATTAGCCCGAACAAAGTCTTTTGGTTATTCGCTTATGAATCTAAGAGGCTTCTTTTATGTAGCGGAATTTGCTCAAAAATTGAAAGTTGATTTGTGGAATTATCAAACACCTGAGGGCGCATCGCTGAAGAAATGCTTGGATTTTTTAGTCCCTTACATTAAAAAAGATAAAGTGTGGCCATACCAGCAAATTTCTGAAATTCATTGGGCCGAAACAGAAGAAATTTTACTGGAAGGCGCTAAAGCATTTAAAGATATTTCTTATTCAAATTTAGCGAGGAAAGTAGGTGTTGTTGGCCCTGATAATTTCTCTCCATCTGATTGGGTCGATCCATTTCTAGATTCTTCCAATTCGCGTTGGTTTTTCTTTAATTCAACTAGTCGGCCTTTTGGGATGGTAAACTTGAGCCCTGATAATGCGGTACAAAGTGACTGGGGAGCTGGATATCGGTACCAATTGGACAGTATCAAATGTTTTAGCCATATTCACGGTTGGCAATTATCAGGCATCCCCGTTCTACCGACCACCGGTGAATTTAAAGGCCACTTGGGTACAGCCCAATATGGATCAACCTTTTCTCATGCCAAAGAAATTGCCAAACCGGGTTTTCATGAAGTCTTTTTAGATTCGTATAAAATTAAGGCCCAACTGACAGCCAGTACGCGTGTGGGATTTCATAAATACACCTATCCCAAGGCAGAGCAAAGCCAAATATTATTTGATTTTTCAACTTTTTTAGGACCATCAGATACCCAAAGTGCCTTTGTCAAGCAGGTAGGAGATCGCAGAATTGAAGGCTATGTTATCATGTCGCCAGCCGTTCGTCGACCTAAGATTTTGCCTGTCTACTTTGTCGCAGAATTTGATAAGCCCTTCAAGAATATTAGCGCTTGGCGCAATGGGAAATTGGAAAACTTTTTGAACGAAATACAAGGAGAAAAAATTGGCGTTTATGTGAGCTTTCCTACGGACAAAAATGAAGAGCGTTTGATGAAAGTGGCTATTTCCTATGTGAGTACAGAACAGGCTGATTTAAACCTAAAAACTGAAATTCCGCATTGGGATTTTGACCGTGTCGTTGAAGAAAGTAAGACTGTATGGGACGAATGGTTAGGCCGAATTAAAGTTGAAGGCAAGGATGAAGTGGCGAAAAAAAGATTTTACACTGACCTGTTTCATGCATTGCAAGGGAGAAGGATTGTCAGTGATGTGAATGGAAAGTATTTGGATATGACGGGTGATAAGCCGCGGGCGGGTCAAATTCCTTTGAAAGAAAATGGCCAACCGAAATTCAATCACCACAATTTTGATGCTATGTGGGGAGCGCAATGGACGATTAACACCCTTTGGCATTTGGTTTATCCGGAGGTGACCGAGTCCTTTATTAACTCAATGTTGAAAATGTATAATGATGGCGGCCTAATTCCGAGGGGTCCTGCGGGGGGTAATTATACCTATGTCATGACAGGAGCGTCTTCGACTCCTTTCATTGTGAGTGCATACCAGAAAGGGATTCGTGGATTTGATATACAAAAGGCTTATGAGGGCATGCGTAAAAATCATTTTCCCGGAGGTATGATGAGTAAAGCAGGTTATGAACACAAGACTTTTAAAGGAGGTGGCATTGAATATTACATGGAACGTGGCTATGTCCCTCATCCCATCAGTAATATCCGATATGGCTTTCATATGGATGGGTCTGCGCAAACGCTTGAATATGCGTATCAGGATTTTTCGTTAGCCCAAATGTCCAAGGCATTAGGTAAAACGGAGGATTATCAATTGTTTATGAAGCGCTCCCAAAACTATAGAAATATTTGGAATCCAGCATTAGGTTGGATGTGGATAAAAAATTTAGATGGGAATTGGGAGAAATCCGTAGATATATTGCGTTATGACCATGGCTGGGAAGAAGGAAACGCGGCCCAATGGACATGGTTTGTGCCACATGATTTAAAAGGTTTAGCCACCTTAATGGGAGGAAAAGATAAGGCCGTTGCGAAATTAAATGAGTCATTTGAAAAGGCAGAGGCTCATGATTTTGTCAGTGGAAAATCGCATGATAAGGAAACGCAAGAAGAAAATCGCCGAGTTTATTTAAACTTTGGGAACCAACCATCCATTCAGACCAGTTATATTTTCAATCAGATTGGCGCACCTTGGTTGACCCAAAAATGGACTCGTAAAGTGATTGAAAAAGTATATACGGGCCTATCGCCGAATTATGGGTATAGTGGTGATGAAGACCAAGGACTCATGGGTTCATTAGCCGTTTTGATGAAAATAGGTATATTTAGCATGGATGGCGGTGTGGCTCAAACTCCATATTATGATTTAAGCAGTCCTATTTTTGATAAAATTGAGATTAAATTAAATCCTGATTTTTATCCAGGTAAAGCCATTTCGATTGAGACTAAAAATAATTCAATGGAAAATATGTATATCCAGCAGGCGAGTTTCAATGGTAAGCCGATTAAATCGTGGATTTCGCATCCGGATTTAATTAAAGGAGGAAAAATAACCTATGTGTTAGGTCCTAATCCAAATAAAAGTTTCGGTCAATAATGTATTTAAAAGCTTATATCAATCGCATCAATTCCGCATCAAATGTTTCCAAACTTTTGATGATTGGTTTATGGATGAGTGTATTTATTGGTTTTTGTTTGGATGCTACTGCGCAAACTAAAAAAAGCACGGAATATAAATCGCCAAATTTTGGATGCACTTTTGAAGATGGACCATTTAACGCTCAGATTAAGGTTCAGCAAAAAAGCCAGCCTCAACTTCATTTGGAATTTTCAACTACGGTCGATATTCAAGGTTGCCAAATCATTCATATCATTTTGGATAAAATAAGCCAAGAGCTTGTGGCTGCATTTAAACCGACGGATATCGATGATTCGGGCAACGCAATCATCCATGCAGAACGAGGAATCCTCTATGAAATTCACCTGATTTTACCCTGATGTTAAAAGGGTTTTTGATTCCAAAGAACAGGGTTTCGAATGGGAAAATTTCGAATGACTTCCTGGTTTGTAGGGAAATGATCTAACTTTTTCCAAAGGGCTAAGCTATTATCATCTCCATGCATGGCAGAGAAATAGAGAAAACTTTGTGCGATAGGCCATTGGTCAAAATACATGACATCCGCCGGATAGGTCCATTGGCTTTTATCTTTGACGTAGGGCAATAAATAGGATACCCCTTTTTTAATCGATCGCCCATCAGGCATTTGCCAGTCCCACATATTCAATACATGAGCTAGTGTACTCATGATATCTAAATTAAAAATAGAATACCCATAGGGTTTTGTTCTTTTTAATTCGAGTGGAAATGATCCATCAGCTGCCATTTGTTCTGGGATAAAAATAGTTCTATAGCGCTTTCTACAGAAATCGATCAGCGAAGCATTGCCAGTGAAGGAGGCAAATACGGCTATTTGGAGGGCCCAACAAGTTCCATGGTTATTTAAGGCATCTCTTTCCGCAATTCCGTAGGGATGTGTAGTCATCCAGAGAACATATTCCTTAAACCAAGCCACAAACGCAGCATAATCTTCAGGAGCAATCTGACTTTTTAAAGCTTCCATAGCCTTGACCACTTCCAAAAAATGAATGGTATCAATGATCCCAATGCCGCGACCTGTCATTTTTCCCTTGATCGCTTGCGCATATAAGAGTGACGGATTCATTCGGGTGCTTGGATCCACAAACCAAGCCTTAAAATGTGGAATAGCTGCTTTTGCATATTGAGCTTTTCCTGTAAAGGTGTAGGCAGAGGCTAATGATCCTACAATCTCACTGAAGCGTATCATAGCTAATCGGTGTGCTACGAAATTTTCAGGATTCGTTTCCCCATCTCGCTGAATGTAAGGTCCATTCGGATTAGCTGGATCGGGCCACCAATAATCGCCTTCTGAATAAAAATCATGCATGCCACCCGCAGATCGCGGACATAAGGTAGCGGTAACGGTGATGGGTTTTTGTGTTAAATTTTTATCCGCAATGGCGATGGTTTTTGCGATACGCTCTTTGGTATAAATTTCTCTAGGTGCCTTGGAAAAACAAAGTACATGGCTAAACAAAAAGAGAATAAAGAAAGAGATTTTTACGTTCATTTGACTTGCATTTTAATGGCCCATTCGGAATATTTAGCCTTTAAATTTTGAAATTTTTCTGGATTTTTTTTGGCCAAATTATTCGTTTCAATTCGGTCTGATTTGATGTGATATAACTCCCATTCTTTCACTTCATTGTCCCACACGAGCTTCCAATCTCCTTCTCGAATGGCTCTATTTCCGAAGTGCTCCCAAGCAATAAAAGGTTGGGATTCCCTTTTATTTTGTTTAAATATGGGCACTAAGCTTTTGCCCTCGACGGCCTTTGATGTTTTAGTTTTTGTTAAGTCCATGATGGTTGGGAAAATATCCATAATATGTCCCACTTGGTCACTTTGAAAGCTTTTTTTAATGCCTGTAGGGTATGAAATAATTAAAGGCGTCGAAATTCCACCCTCGTGCATCCAATGTTTGTACATTCTAAACGGAGTATTACTTGCGTAAGCCCACTCTTTTCCATAGGTCGTGTAACTGCCTGGGGCGCCAATTTTCGTGGTCAATGAAGCATTGTATTTGTCTTGACCTAAATCTTTGGAGGAGCGTTCATTTAATACCTCATGGCAAGCGCCATTATCTGAAAGAAAGAATATGACGGTATTGTCAAAGGTTCCATTGGCTTTCAACTCTTGAATGATTTGGCCAATCCCCTGATCCATTTTATCTACCATAGCCGCATAAGTGGCCATTTTTTCGATCCAAATTTGCTTATCCACTTCTTTTTCAAAATTCACAATCATGGGGTCTGATTGGGGTAAATTTTGAATATTAGGGTTTAATTTAATTTTATTTTGCCTTTCAAATCGTTGCTTACGCAAAGCTTCCCATCCCTGAGTATATGTAGATTTATAGGAATCAATCAGATCTTGAGGCGCATGTATGGGCCAATGAGGCGCAGTATATGCCACATACAGAAAAAATGGTTTCCCAGTAGATTGATTTTTTTGCAGGTAAGAAACGGCTTTATCTGAAATAGCATCCGTAAAATAGTAATTTCCCTTGGGAGCAAATGGCTCGTTATCTTCAACGAGCTGGCGCTTCGGCAATAATTCATAATAACTATTGGCCCCTGAAATCAAACCATAAAAATGGTCAAAACCTCGTTGGTTAGGCCAATCAGGTTTTTTTTCTCCCACATGCCATTTGCCCGTCATGTAGGTATTATATCCATTCTTTTTTAATTCTTCGGCGATCGTTGGAGTATTGACATTTAAAAATCCTTGGTAAGAACCTGTTTTACTGCGATCATAATCGCTAGTCACCACCATTCCTCCCATACCTGCTTGATGCGGGTACATGCCTGTTAGTAGGGAAGCTCTACTGGGACAACAACGTCCTGCGTTATAAAATTGGGTAAATATGCCTCCCTTTTTGCCCATTAAGTCAATGTTGGGTGTTTTGATTTCGGACCCAAATATTCCAATATCACTATATCCCATATCGTCTACTAGGATTACGATGATATTAGGCTGTGTTTTTTGAGCCCATGCATGGGAAAGGCTAAGAAAGAATATTGCGACCAAAAACAGGTATTTTTTCATTGATTTTTAATTTTTAGTTCTTCCATAATGGCTAATGAGAAAAATGCCGACGTATATGCGCAAGTAATTGGGTACCAAGGGCGGAATGCTGCACCTACAGCCGAGTGGATGGTTTTGCCGACTATCCCTCCTCTCGCTTGTAAGTCTGGACCTTGGTATTGATTATTTACACACCAATTTAATGCTTTTCTTGCCATAATTAAATATTTTCTGTCGCCAGACGCTTGGTATAATTGGTACAAAAGATAACTCCACAAAGCAGTGCCTTTTTCACTGATTCCTACTTTTTCTAAAGGCTCGTCGCTGATAAAAGTCCAATAGCCACTTGGTTTTTGCCAGGCAGACATCCGATCAGCCATCTTTTTTGCTAGGTCAAGGTAAGGTCCTTTTGGATTGTTTCGATGCGCGGCCATTAATCCCTCCATGGCCCAACCAAGTCCCCGAGTCATTTTTATCGTGGCTTGAACTCCTGTTTTTTGGTGCCAACCACGTTCCCAAAGTCCATCTGGTCTACTTAATTTTTTCAAATGCTCTTGTATATACTGCTCAGACATTTTAAAATACTTAGGGTCTTTTGTGCTGGCATATAGATTGGCAATACCCTCGGCCCCAAAACCCGATTCATCGATGGTGTGTTCTGAAAACTTTTTCTCATCGATGTAATAATCTTGTGGAATCAGGCCATATTGTGTCATTAAGCGATCCGTGGTTTCTGCTAATAGTTTTGCCGCATCTAAATAGGCTTTATTCCCTGTTTCAGCATAAAGGGGGATCCAAGCCCAACCGGAAAAAAAGTTAGCATCCGAAGTACTGTAGCATTGTTGGTACCCAAAATCTGGCAGGATGATGTCTCTACGCCAGCGGGAAAGTGGAACACCATACATAGGGTGATTAGGGTCCATTATGCGGGTATTGATTGCTGATTGCCCGATTCTTTCAGCGGCTTTCAATAGTCCTGCATGAGATGTTGATAGGCTTAAATCACTGATTTTGCGCGCATTCAAAAGTACTTTAACGGCTGGTCCTGAACCCCAAATCCAATGATTTGATCGATAACTCTGTGCATCTAAATCATAAAATAAATTTAAACCTCCATACGTTAAACTACTCTTATTGTTGTTTTGTGACCTAAGGATGTACTCGATGGATTTTGATAAGGCTATTTTTAAGTTCTTATGGGTTAAACTGTTATTTGTTTCGACCCAATTTGGGGTATTTCCTTTGGACCAATGGATCTTCTTTTTGATTGATTTTGATTGTCCATTTTCTTTAAAATGAAAAGTGATTGTACCTTTCCATTCTTCACTTAAGGGCGTGAATTGATACGTTAATGCACCATTTAATGGCTGAACGATTTGTTGGATGTAAAAATCTTTTATTTGACGTGCCCTTGGCTCAATGTAAAGCGAATTTTCCCAGTCTTCCAATTGGCCAGCATCGAAGTTTAATTTCTTTTTATTTTGTTCAGACTTTTTGAAAAAATGCTGATTCCATGCCGAAACAGTGGCCATCGAGTCAAGAATAATATGTCCTTTCATGCCTGGATTTCGCACAACATCAACGACTGGGTACCATATTTGTTTATTGGGTATGGGAGTAGGTAAAACTGTTTGAGGCTCAGGATGCTCGTTGGAAATGTCAGTGATCTTCGTCATTCGTACATTTCTTTCACTTCTAATCTGGACTTTTACTTCTTGGCTAGCCATTGGTAAATTTAAATGAAGTCTTATTTCCGGTCCGGTTTGATTATAATGTACCTCATTTTCTTTGGCTTGAGCCAACAAAAGTTGAGAAAAAAGCAAGAAGATTAGAATGAATGGATATTTCATTTTTTATTTTTTTGACGTGTCAAAGCTTCTAGGAAATAGTAATCAGCATACACGATGGGTGCATCTACTTCAAATCCGTTTGGTAATCCACCGGTGCTGTGATATAATAGAAATCCATGGGAAGAAGATGCCACTGGCGCTAAATAATCGGAAGAACTTAGGCTTGATAAGATTCTGTCTGCAAACCCTTGATAATAGGTTTTTTTATAGGGTTGAAGGTTGGCCAACTCATATAAAGCGGAAGCAGTAATCGCCGCAGCAGATGCATCTCTGGGTACATGGGGGATTTTAGGATCATCAAAATCCCAATAGGGAACAAGGTCTGAAGGTAATCTTGGATGATTTAAGATGAACTGAGCAATGTTTTCGGCTACATGTAAATATTCCTTTTTCCCAGTTTCACGATAACATACCGCATATCCGTACAAAGCCCAAGCTTGACCACGAGCCCAAGACGAAGTATGTGCATATCCCTGATGGGTATTTTTTTTGGTCACCGCACCTGTCTGTACGTCATAATCTAAGACATGATAAGAACTAAAATCAGGCCTAAAATGATTTTTCATGGTCGTGTTTGCATGCGAAACGGCAACTTTATAAAAAGCGGAATCTTTTGTTTCTTTGAAGGCCCAAAACAATAATTCCAAGTTCATCATATTGTCGATGATCACGGGATTTGCCCACTTATCTCGACTATGGTCCCAAGAGCGAATGACTCCTGTTACGGGATTGAAGCGCTTAATATTTGTTCTTGCAGATTGAATGAGGATATCTCGGTAGGTCGCATTATTTGTGAGTCTATATGCATTGCCAAAACTGGTGAACATCTTAAATCCCATGTCATGGGTCCCTGCATTCATTTTCTCTTTTTCAAGGGGCATTATATAGTTTTGCGCTTGGGCAGCCCACTTTTTATTTCCTGTTAGTTCGTATAAATACCATAAACCACCTGAAAAAAAGCCTGAACACCAGTCTTTGGAGGCGACTAAAATTAATGAATCGTTGCGCACAGTTCTAGGGCTCACCTTATCACTATTTCTTGAAGCCACCCGAGCAGATTCTCTCAAGGCATAATCCATTTGGGATTCAATTTTTGTTATGAGGCTCGCCTGTTGGGCCACACCCGAAAAACATAAAAGAGTTAAAAAAGCGACGTATTTATACATGTTAGCGTGATTGATTTTGAGTGTTCATAAATTGAGTTAAAATATCTTGATGTTGTTTTAATATACCTGCATATTCAGCTTTTAAGGCTAAATTTTCTTTTTCAAGAGGGTCTTTTTTGTAATCATACAGTTCAAGACCGATGACTGGATTGTCAGACTTGATTTTTGTGTGATGAAATTCTCCCTTAAACCAAGTAACCATTCTGAATTGTTCGGTTCTAATCGCGTAGCCCATTGCTTGATCGTTTAAACGTGGATATTGACTTTGGGCAAACTCCTTCACTTTAAAGGAGGGATTTTTCATAGCAGGCACTAGGCTTTTGCCCGCTAGCCCTTCAGGAATTTGGAGTCCAGCTAATTCGGCTAAGGTTGGGAACACGTCAACAAATTCTGAAATGCTTTTCACTTTTTGGCCGCCTTTAAAACCAGGTGCTGAAAAAAGTAGGGGTGCTCTTGTGGCTTGTTCAAAATTACTATGTTTGGCCCACATGGTGTGGTCTCCTAAATGCCAGCCATGGTCTCCCCAAAGTACGATTATGGTATTTTGATCTAAAGCTTGTTCTTTTAAAGCAGCTAAGAGTAGGCCCACTTGCGCATCCGTATAACTCACACTCGCATAATAACCATGTAAAAGCAATCGCTGTAATTCCTCTGATTTAGGCGAATAGCCTGTAGGCATACGCTCGCCAGAAGGTAAAATATATTGATTGACTAACTCATTGGAAGCTTGAAAAGCAAATTCGGGAGCTCCTGCGGCCAAGGCCTGGAATTCGGCTAATTTCAGCGAGGATCTTTCGTAAAGATCCCAATATTTTTTGGGGGCAACAAAGGGTAAATGGGGCTTTGTTAGGCCTACAGCCATAAAAAAGGGATTCCCCTCTGTTTTTAATTTTTTGATTTGTTGGATTGCTTTTAGCGTGTTTGCTCCATCGATGTAGGCATCGTCAGGCACATCGATGGCTTCATAAAGCGGTCTACGGCCGTTTTCAACGAAATCAACTAGTTCTTTTCCTTTTAATCCATTTTTTATTCCTTGCTCTTTAAAGCTTTCAATCAATCGAATTAGCTCTTGGGATTGATAATAACTATTAAATGGTTTGTTAAAACCTTTGGCGAAATCATTGTTCTCTAATTTCAAGTAGGGAATCGACCAAGAGGCTTCATCGGCATTTTTATCCACCGACCTTGAATCAAACACTTTTCCGATCCCGGATGTCGTGTAACCTTGTTGGCGGAAATACTGAGGCAATGTCAATATGTTAGGAACTTTATCCCGAATGAGTGTTTTTAAATCCCAAATTTGTGTGTAATCAGGCCTTTGTCCCGTGAGTAAACTCGCTCTTGTCGGTGCACAAACAGCTTGTTGGCAATAATTCGCTAAAAATACGGTACCTGATAAAGCAAGTTTATCGATGTTAGGTGAATGCACATGACTTTCTCCATAACAACCTAACATAGGCTTAAGGTCATCAATAGCGATAAACAAGACATTCGGCTTTGTTTTATTTTGAGCCAATGTATTAAACGCAATGAATGGCAGAAAGGCCAATAGATAGGTTAGTTTTTTCATAGGATTGGAGAAAGAAGTAAATATTATGCGCCTAAATTAAAAATAACTCCCCAGAAGTGGAGAGTTATTTTTAAAAACGTCACATGATTGTTTCACGAATTATTTGACGATGGAAGGGTTATTTACTAATTCCACATCTGGAAGAAACAAGGTAAATCGAGCGATGCTTCCACCTGTTGGTGTTTTTCCAGCAGCTTTAGCTACTGCATCCGCACGTCCTGTTCTGACCATATCCCACCATCTTTTACACTCATAGATGAATTCGTATCCTCTTTCTTGGAAAATTAAATCATCAAATGCTTGTTTGGATAAACCTGCGGGGAAATCAGCTAAAGCGCTTGTCTTAGTTAGGTCGACGCCATATCCTCTTCTACGAACTTGGTTTACCGCATCATAAGCGGCTTGAGTAGGTCCATTTAATTGATTTTCACATTCAGCAAATATCAAATAGGCCTCAGCAAAACGATATAAGTAATAGTCGTTTCCAGCAGCTGTTTCCTCAGGGGCTGCTCCATCACGGAATTTTCCAAACATGAAGGAAGCTTGTGGAATTAAATTGGCTCTAACTTTAACACCTTTAATGGTAATTGTGTCGATCAAATTCCAAGTCCTACGAAGATCTTTACGATCCCAATCTCTGATTAAAGGAGAATTACGGCACATTAATGCGGAGATTCCACGAGCAGCTAAACCAGCATCTAATGCCCTGCCTTCAAATGCGTAGGTTGGCAAGAAAGAACCTAACGCTTTTTGCTGAGAAAATTTAATTGCAAAGATTTCTTCTGAGTTGGTGGGCGTCGAAGGGGAATACAAAGTTTCTAATGATTTTACTAAATCATATCCATACGTTGCTTTATTATCAATGACCTCTTTTGCTTTCAAACGGGCATTGGTATAATCTTTTTTCCATAAATAAATATCAGCAAGCATCATTTTGGCCGAACCTTTCGTAGCTCTTCCAGTGTTAGCTTCTGGAACTTTATTAGGCAAATTTGCCTCACAATAAGCCAAGTCTTTAGTAATTTGATCGATGATAATGCTAGAGCTTGTTAATGGCAAAGCTGTTCCATCTGAGTTTGCGATTGGGGATAATCTTAGGGGAACATTTCCATGCATACGGGTCAACCACCAATAACATAAAGAACGAACAAAATATGCCTCAGCTTTGAAAGGAGCTTTGATATTATCTGCCAAAGATTTGTCATCTTCGATGGCCTTAATAATCAAATTTGCTTTACCAATGGCTTCGTAGAACGTAGTCCAACGAGCCGCATTGTCATTTCTTTGTGGCTCAAAATTATAGTTCATATAATTAGTACCACCACCCGCAGGCAATTGGCAATATTCAGCCAATCCTTCGATATCTCTTGTCAAAGTAGATTCCCAGAGTCGACCACGAGATCGAGAAAGTGGCTCATATGCACCGATCACAAATGCATCTAAAAGCGGCTTGCTTAAAGTTGAAATTTGGTACCTAGCAGGAGGAATTTCTTCTAAAAACTTCTCGCAGCTCGATAAAGATCCCATGAATAGGATCATCAAAATTGGAATTAATTTTATGTTTTTTATCTTTTTCATAACCTGAATAATTTAAAATTTTAACAATTAAAAGTTGACGGTTAAACCTAAAGTGACCGTTTTCGAACCTGGATAAGCACCATTGTCAACCCCCTGCTGTAGTGAGTTTCCGCTAAATGCATTTACTTCAGGATCATATCCTTTGTAATTGGTTATAGTAATTAAGTTATTGCCAGATAGATAAATATTGGCAGATTTGATAAATTTAGTATCACCCAAAGGCAATGAATAGTCAACTCGAATATTACGTAAACGAATATATGAGCCATCTTCGATAAACAAATCAGATCTTCTGTGAATATTTGAAGCCCTTGGCTTTGGATAAAAGGTATAAATTTCAGCTGAGCGATTGTAGATAGGTGATGGGGTAGCAGCAGTAAACAACATTTGATTATCAATGCTATTTCCTTGAACACTAGACCAAGTCATCATAAAATTTAAACGCTTGTATTTTAAATTGGTATTGATTCCGATGATCGTCGCAGGATATGGATTTCCAATATAGGTATTGTCACGTCCGTCAATTATACCATCTGAATTTACATCTAAAAACGCCATTTCTCCATCTGCTGCATAACCTGTAAATTTAGGTCCATAAAATGATGATAATGGATCACCCGGGGTGATTCTAGAATTACCAGAGCTAAAAGGCAAATTATTTTTAGTTGCTACCACTTTATTTTTGTTGATGGATAAGTTGGCATCGATAGACCAACGAAGATCTTTCGTTGCTATTAGATCCGTTCCGATTTCCAACTCAAAACCTCTGTTTTCCACTTCACCCACGTTGTCAATAATCGTGTTATATCCGGAAGAAGGAGGTAGTTGGACTGTTGCCAATAAAGAAGTTGTGTTCTTTACGTAATAATCCATTGTCACTCGGTATTTATCATTTAAGAAACCAAAATCTAAACCAGCATTGGTCTGAGTAGTAGTCTCCCAAGTCAAATTGTCATTTGGCAACGTAGGCGATAATCCCACCGCTAAACCAGAACCAGCTCCTTGAGCTGTATTAATTACGTTTCCAATTAACAATGATTGATAGGGTTGAATCGCAGGATTTCCAGACTGTCCCCAAGTAGCACGAACTTTAAGGTTTGAAATCGCCGTTACATTTTTCATGAAAGGCTCTTCAGACGCTTTCCAAGCTAAACCTAACGATGGGAAAATACCATATTTTTTGTTCTTACTAAATACAGATGCACCATCTCTACGAATACTAGCCGTAAATAAATAACGATCTTTGAAGTTTAAACGTACCCTTGAGAATCCTGAAACTAAGCGGTTGGTGATGATGTCGGTCACTGGCTTTGAAACAGATCCAGCTGCAGCAAAACTATAATTTTTTAAATCATCTGAGATATACTTAGAACCAAGAAGATTGATGATATCTTGTTGGGCCGATTGAATCGAAGCACCAACAATTCCTTCAAACTCTAATTCACCAAACTTCTTTTTGTATTCCAAATAGTCTTCCGCAACCACATTTAATGAACTTGTGGTGGTTAGTTGGCCTATACCCACTCCAGAACTTAATTGGGCTAATACTATAGGGAAATATAAATCAGCGCGCGCTGAGAAGTAATCACCCCCTAATCGGGTAGTGTTCACTAATCCCTCTGCAAGCTTAACATTGAAATCCATGCCTCCTTGGAATCGAACCACGGTATTGCGATCCAAAGACTCTTTTGTAAAAGCTAATGGATTTTCTACGTCGATACCACTGAAAGAAAATGGTCTTGGATTTCCATAAGTACCATCTGCATTATATACAGGGACTGTAGGCGATGCTAAAACCATCGCACCCACACCATTTTTACCCGTGTAGCGGGTTGGAGAGTTGTCTGAGGCTGAAAAACCATTAGAAACGGTTCTTGCTGCTGTCATATAAGTCCTTAAACTAATTCTTGAATTCAACTGAGAAGTTAAATTGAAACGCATGGATCCTCGATTAAAGTCTGATCCTTTGATAATTCCTGGCTGGTCTAAATAGTTTCCTGAAACATAATATTGCGTTTTGTCATTGCCTCCTGAAAAACTTAAGGTATGATTTTGCTGCAAAGCTGATCGCAATACCTGATCTTGCCAATCCGTTTCTGCGTTAGTGGCATTGGTTACCTCAGCAGGCAACGCAAGGTTGGAATTTGCATAATATTGCTTAATAAAATCAATCATTTGAACCCCATTCATTAAGTTTAATTTTCTTTGAATGATTTGATTGGTGTATGTTGACTCATAAGTTACGCGACTCACACCCGCTTTACCGCTTTTCGTTGTAATCTGAACCACACCATTTGCTCCTCTTGAACCATAAATGGCTGTGGCTGATGCATCTTTTAGTACTTCTATACTTT
>CANHXO010000057.1 GCA_947464595.1 Cytophagaceae bacterium | reverse complement strand
ATTTTGTGCGGATGCAACTTCTTTCTGGGGGAGTATTGGACGAAATAAAGCAGGTGGTTAAAGGCTATTTTACGGATGATGATGTAACCAAAAACAGAATGGCTGAGGTGTATGAAAAAACAGGTTATATCATGTGCCCACACACAGCGGTGGGCTACGATGGGCTGTTGCAATATCAAAAAGAGTGTGGCGATGCGGTGACCGGTGTGGTTTTATCGACGGCACATTATGCTAAATTTTTACCAACCGTCGAGGCGGTGATTGGCGGAAAAGTACCCGTTCCCTTGCGATTATCAGAGTTGCTATCGAAGCAAAAAAAATCCATCCTGTTGGGGACGGATTTTGAGGGATTCAAAAAGTTTTTGCTGGGCTAGGGATGCAAAAGCTCCTAATGTTTAGGCCCTACAACAAGGCCATAAATTTCTGCTTTTCTTGGTAGATCGTGACACCGATTAATGCGACAAGTAAAATTCCAATGCCCGGAGCATTAGCAATACAAATTTCAAAAACCAAAATATTAATGGATATTGGCGCTAAAATAAGCGTTGCTAAGGCGCGTTTTGTTGGCATAATCATCAGAACACCTCCTATAATTTCCAATATCTTAATGACAGCCATATAGCCTGTTGGCCCAAATAGGTTAAAAAACGCTAATTGGTTTCCAGTCATCGTGGGCATAGGAGCTAAAGGAATAAAGTAATTGATGCCACCAAATAGGAATAAAAAGGCTAAGATAGCAGCTGGGGCGTGTGTAAGGAATTTCATTTTTAAATGAGATATATTTTTGACATAAATTTAACGCTTAAAGTCAAATGTATGAGAAATTTTTAAATATCTGAAATATCTAAAATTCTCAATTGCAAATTCCGATCGCCACGAAATTCATTAATTTCTATATGATAAACCATTTGGATTGCGAGCTGTTTTTCATACGCATTTAAAAGTCCTTCATAAAAATCTTTGCGAATTCCGAAACCCACAGCTTCCCAAGATGAACTAGAAGGCGAAGATCCGACTTGTAATTTTAAATGCTCCTCTTTCATGATAAAAGGAGCCTTGGTTAAATAAATCGGGCCGCTAAGAAAATTAGGCATCATATTGCCGGGGCCATAGGGCGATAGCCGAGATAATAATTGATCATAAAAAGAAAGCGTCATGGCTTCTAAAGGTACTTGCAGATCAATGGTTAAATCGGCTTTAAGCTCTCCTGAAGGAAGGCCTATTTGTACTAATGATTCAAAGCGATCAATGAAGGCTTGTAGATTTTCAGGTTTTAAGTGGAGGCCAGCGGCATGCGTATGACCTCCGAATTGCGCTAATAAATCGGCACATTTTTCTAAAGCAGCATGAATATCAAAGCCTTTGACTGATCGGGCTGAACCCACAATCTGTCCATGTGATTCTGTTAAAATGATGGTAGGCCTAAAATAATATTCTTGAATTTTGCTAGCGACAATACCGACGACCCCTTTGTGCCAACCGGCTTGATAGAGAACGGTGCTTTTGGCATTTTGCAAAAATGAGTTTGTTTCAAATAATGAAAGTGCTTGACTTACGATTTCTTTTTCGACTACTCGGCGCTCCAGGTTTTGTTGGATGACAGCTTCGGCCAACATTTGAGCTTCTATGAGGTCGGAGGCCAACAATAATTTGACTGCTCCATGGGCATGTTCCATTCGACCAGCGGCATTGATGATCGGCGAAATGGAAAAGACAATATCGGTAATCTGAATAGGGGCTTTTTTATTTGCTTTTTGTAATAAATAGAAAAGACCTGGACTTGGATTTGAGCCTAATTTGACCAAGCCATGATAGGCCAAAATTCTATTTTCACTTGTGATGGGTACCATGTCGGCAGCTATGGAGCAGGCTAATAAGTCCAATCGCTCAAAAATGGGGTCCATATCTAAATCATGGGCTTGAGCAAAGGCGCATAAAAGCTTAAATCCAACTCCGCAACCCGTTAATTCTTTAAATGGATAGGCGCAATCTTTCCTTTTAGGGTCTAGGACAGCGATGGCATTTGGAATGCTTTCCTCTGGCAAATGGTGATCACAAATGATAAAATCGATGCCCATTTCATTGCACCACTCAACTCGTTCATGGGCTTTGATTCCGCAATCCAAGGAGATGATCAGGCTATATTCATTATCATAGGCATATTGGATTCCTGCTTGGGATACACCATATCCTTCACTATATCGATCAGGAATATAATAATCGGCATCTGCCCCTAAAATTTCAGTGAGATATCCATAGACTAACGCGACCGAAGTGGTTCCATCTACATCATAATCGCCATATATGAGTATTTTCTCTCCATTTTCTAAAGCCAAACCTAATCGTTCCACAGCGATATCCATATCCTGCATGAGGAAGGGATCAGGCAGATCAGCTAAAGATGGAACCATAAAATCCTTTGCTTGTTCGAAAGTGAGGATGCCCCGGCTAACCATCAAAGATAGGAAGTACGGATTTTTAGTCGTTTTTAACTCCTCTTGTAATTGGGTAATGGCTTGAGGATTTTGAGGAGGTAAAAACTTCCATTTTTTTTTAGCTTTGAGCATATGATTGGTTGGGCCAAATTCTTTGGCAAAAATTGGTTTATTCTTAGTAATATTTAAAAGCTAATTTAGAAACTGCTTTTCAAAGGATCACTACAGCATGTAAAATGATCAACTTATTGGACTTAAATTACTTTTTCCTTCGAGAGTATTCATCGGCATTATGTTAGAATTTAACTTAGGCTAACCCTTGGTCTAAATCCTCCCATAAGTCATCCACATGTTCTAATCCGATCGAAAGCCTTAGTAAATTTCCAGGCGTAAGACTTGCTGGACCTTCAATCGATTTACGATGTTCTACCAAACTCTCCACCCCACCTAGGCTTGTGGCTTGTTGGAATAGTTTCAATTTCGAAGCCACTTTTCTCGCGTTTTTTTCATCTCCTTTTATTTGGATGGAAATCATTCCTGAAAAACCATTTGGCATTTGAATTTTAGCCAATTCATGCTGAGGATGCGAAGCTAATCCTGGATAATGTACCCTTTCTATGGCTGGATGATTTTCCAAACGCTTTGCTAATGTCAATGCAGAGGCGGAATGTTCCCTCATGCGAAGTGGAAGTGTTTTTAGACCTCGGGCTAATAAATAACAATCCAAGGGGTTTTGTGTAGCACCCATCAGAATTTGGACACGTTTTAAACGCTCTGACCATTCATTTTCCTCTCGCATGATGATGGCTCCTCCCAGTACATCGGAATGTCCACCGATGTATTTAGTGGTGGCATGCATGACGATATCTGCTCCTAAATGGATGGGATTTTGTAAAATAGGAGTGGCGATCGTATTATCTACAGCTACTTTTATTCCTTGAGATTGTGCGAGTTTACTGATTGCTTGAATATCGGATATTCCTAGAAGTGGATTAGCAGGAGTTTCAAGCCAAATGAGTTTAGTATTGGGTTTGATCGCAGCTTTAATTGCCTTTAAATCTTCCATATTTACTTGGGTCATTTGAAGTCCCCATGGCCCCATGATTTCTTCAGCTAATTTCATGGAGGCATAATATCCGACGCTTGGCATAAGAATATGGTCTCCTGATTTCATGCATTGAAAAACGGCGGAAACAGCGGCTAAGCCCGAGCCAAAAGCAAAGGCTTTGGCTCCTCCTTCTAAGGCTGCTAAACCTTTTTCGAGAGCATCCCGATTTGGGTTTGAATTTCGTGAATACATGTGACCCTTGGGATAGCTCCCATCAGCATCACGCGTAAAAGTGGTGGATAAGAAAATCGGCGTGGCAATCGCCCCAGCAGTTTCGTCTAACAGATTAGTTGCATGTATTGCTTGAGTTTCTTTCTTCATTAACTAATACTTTTAAGCTATTACCTAAATTTGTATGTTACCTAATACCTTCTATTACCTCTTACCTGAAACCTATTACTTTTTACCAAATACCTCTCACCTATCTACCATCTCTCAGCTTAAAATTCTTTCCTAAATAAACCCTTCTTACTTGTTCATCATCGGCTAATTCTTGAGGGGTGCCTGCTTTTAAAATTCTACCCTCAAAAAGTAAATAGGCCCTATCCGTAATGGATAAAGTTTCGTCTACATTATGGTCCGTAATTAAGATACCAATATTTCGATATTTTAATTTGGCCACAATGCTTTGTATTTCTTCGACAGCTATGGGATCCACGCCTGCGAAGGGCTCGTCTAATAAGATGAATTTTGGGTCAACGGCCAAGGCGCGGGCAATTTCAGTACGTCTACGTTCTCCTCCAGATAGTACTTGGCCTAAGCTCTTTCGTACATGCGTGAGTGAAAATTCTTCTAGAAGACTTTCGGTTTTTTCTTTCTGTTCAGACTTAGACAGAGTAGTCATCTCAAGGACCGCAAGTATATTTTCTTCGACGGATAATGTCCTAAAAACGGACGCTTCTTGGGCCAAATAGCCAATACCCAAACGCGCCCTTTTGTACATAGGCAAGCTTGTTACATCCAAATCATCTAAATATACGTTGCCTGAATTAGGTTTCACTAAACCGGTGGCAATGTAAAATGAAGTGGTTTTCCCGGCGCCGTTGGGCCCCAACAAACCTACAATTTCTCCTTGTGCAACTTGGTAAGAGATGTGGTCATTGACAAGCCGAGCACCATATTTTTTAACTAGATTTTCTGTCCTAAGAATCATAAGGTAAAAATAGGCATTAATTTGATTTTGTTCATGTAATGCTACACCAAAATAAATATCTCATCCAAAATAGGGTCTCTCTTTAAAATCAATTATTTTTGTATGAAACTTATACCTTAAGGGATTCTGAATGCATTCATTCAATTACTTATTCTATCGATATCGATTTTTATTACTTTATACGGGATTTGGAATCATCTCTCTGTTTACAGAACTTTTTGTAGCAAGGGCGTTATTGTCGTTTAATGTCCCTACATTTTTGTCTAATGCCCTTTCATTTATGGTAGGCCTCTTAACCGCTTTTGGGTTAAATATTCGATTTAATTTCCATATAGCCCAACCAAAAAGACAAAAAGCCTTACTTTATTTTACAGTTATTTCCTCTATTTCCTATTTGGTTCAATACTTTTTTAGACAGAAATTGACCTATTTTGGTCTCCCCATGGAGGCCTCTAGATTTATCATTGCAGGGGTATTTTTTATTTTATCTTACCTACTTCACAGAAAATTTTCATTTAAGGAATTTAAAAAAGTAGGGGTCGCCATTTATGCCGATGGAGTGGAGGATATCAAATTAATTTATGATCGAATTTCCAACATTTCAGATTTTATTCACATTGATATTGTTGATAAAACTTTCAACCCAACCTGCAAAGATGTTAAAGCATATCGTGCAGAGGTGGTTCGCGCTTATTGGCAAAAAAAGAAAATAGAAGTTCATATTATGTCAAAAACGCCATCAATATGGTTAGATGACTTACTTCCTTATGTTGATGTCATTTATATCCATGCAGAAATTAATGAGCCTGTAACGGATGTTTTTAAAACCATTGAAAATGCTGGGATAAAAGCCGGGATTGCTGTAGGAATAAGCGAAAAACTAGATTCTATTTTTCCCTATTTAGATCAGGTAAAACACGTTTTACTTTTAGCAATTCCTAAGCCTGGTTTTTCAGGGCAAAAATTTGACATGGAAATACTTCCCTGGATAGATGAATTAAACCAACATTCAAATCGTCAAAATTTCGAAATTTGTCTTGATGGCGGAGTAAACCAAACAACGGTTAAGTATTTAAATGTTGAATCTGTCGTTTCAGGAAGTTTTATTCTAAGTGCTCCTAACCCAATAAAAAATATCATGCTTCTCCAAACATCCGGTGAATATGAAAAATATTGAGGAGATTAAAAGCCAAATTAAACATACGATTGTCAAATGTATTGCGGACGTTAAAGGAGTTATCTCCATTACTTTTGTCGGCTCATTTGAATCAGCGAAAGACCTCAGCCTCATTAGCGATATAGACATCATTGTCATTGTTGATCGCTTAACTCAATCCGTTTTTCAAGAAATTGAAACACAAGCTAGCCTTTTGACAGCGGAAGATATATGTCTACCAGGGTATCAAATAAAATTAAATCTAAGCTTTGGCCCCCTTAAATTTAATGATGAAAAAACAGCTGTTTTTCACCTCATGATTTATGATATAGAAGGCCATCGAAAACATGTAATAGAAAGTCCTTTTACTTGCCTCGATTGGGAATTTTTCCCTGCAGTTTTTGGTAAAAATCTTAAAGATATTTATTCGGCATTTGGAGTTCAATTAGAGGACTTGATAGGTACTAGACGCGGTATCGAAGCCTATTTAGATGATTTAAAAAGTCAAAAAATTAGCTACAGGGCATACGATTTTTCCACTAGCCCCATAACAGAAGAAAAATTCACCTATGCGATGGACGAAAGGCACCAAAAAGAATATGCCTATCATGTCATCAAGTTTTTGATGTTGAATTTGATTAAAATAATTAGACAAACAAATAAGCGTTTTTCTGCTCAAGAGTTGTCGGTAGAATTTCTTGCTTTAAACTCCGAATTTTTAAAACATACTGAATTTTTTTTAGCCTTGCATTCTTGGAAATACCAACAAGAATTAGAGCCTCAAATGATTTTTGAACGTTTAGAAAATTTTATTCAAGATGTAAATAGTTGGTATAAAAATTTAAATGAATCACTCCCAACCTTGACTTTCTTTCGGCATGGAAAAACGCCTCTCAATGATGGATCTTTTTTGGGCGTTGGCAGAAATCCAGATATTTTACCATTAGAATCGAATGAAATTCCGAAGGATGATTTTGATGTTATTTATACAGGTACTTTGCTACGTACGTTGTCAACTGGGGGAAAATTGCATGGGTCTATAAAAATTCAAGACGCTCTTTTAAATGAAATTAATTACGGCCATGTGGAAGGGCTTTTGTATCCCGAATTAGCAGAAAAATTTCCTGATTTAGTGGAGGCATGGGGTCGCCAAGAAGATCCTAAATTTCCTGGAGGTGGTGAGTCCCAACAAGATGTTTTAGAGCGATTGGAAAAATTTATAGACAAAATGAAGCCTGATAATAAAATGGCAGTTGTGACCCATAATGTGGTAATACGTGCCTTAATTGGAAAGGCTTTAGATTTGCCGATGCATACTTGGTTTAAACTAAATCCTGGCCATTTGGAAGCACATAACTTTCATGTTTTTCATGGAAAATTAATACCCGCATTAACTAAGGAGCAAAGAATTCGATATAAAGATATTTGACAAAACATGAATACTGAGCAGATAAAATATGGCTATTTTTGGGTTCCTGGGAATGAACTTGAGGATTTTGTTCTTTCTTGGAAAGCGAAGGCTGGACTTAGAGAGCCCAATGCCATTTATTTACATCATCCAGTTCATTCGACACTATTTTTATTTTATGGGGAAAGAGAAAAAGAATCCGAATATTTGTCTAAAATTTTAGATGTGCCACCTAAATTTACTTCCGTCCAATGGCTTGTATTTGAAAATGATGCGGTGACGAATGGAGATACTTTAACGATTGGTTTAGGTAGATCAGTAGCTTGGGAGTCATTCCAGTTAAAATTGGCGGAGTCAATGAAACCATTTATCGTCAAGCCCATCGAGTATCCTAATTCTTGGGATGGGCCATTTAAAAAATCATATCAGGACTTTGGATTTCCGTTTGTCGGCAATCATTGGATGCCTCATGTAAGCATTGCCTCATTAAAAAATAAATCTTTTATTCAAGAGGCTATTCGTACGCCAATTGAAATAAATGAAATAAATTGCGGAGAATTGGCCTTATATCGAATTGAAGGCGAAACCCATACAAGAATATATGCGAATTAATTTAATTCCGATGGCAGGTGAAGGACAGCGCTATGTAGATGCAGGCTTTCAAACTCCCAAACCATTTATTGAAGTGGATGGATTGCCTATGGTTATTCGTGCTAGTCAGTCATTGCCCAAGGCAGATCGATCTATTTTTGTTTGCCGTAAAAGCCATCTGGAAAAATACCCAATGGAGGAAAAAATAAAAGAATATATTCCCAATGCCATTATAGTTACGGTAGACCATTTAACTGAAGGTCAAGCGATTACTTGCATGGCGGCGCGTGAATTTATCCCTGATGATGCTATTTTAACGATTGGTGCTTCTGACAATGACATGACTTACCAGGAAGCAGAAACGGAACGTTTATTTTTAGAGGACCAAGTGGACGGATGGATTTGGACGTTTAGAAATAATCCTGCAGTCCTTCAAAATCCCAAAATGTATGGTTGGGTTGAAACTTTCAAAGACTCAGTTCGTGCCAAGCGTGTATCTTGTAAAATTCCCTTGAGTGAAAACCCGATGAATGACCATGCCGTCATAGGGGCATTTACCTTTAAAAAAGCTAAATATTTTTTTGATGCAGTAGAAGCAATGATACACGCGAATGAGCGAATTAATCATGAATTTTATGTAGATGTTGCCGCAGATTTTGCTGTACGCGCAGGTCTAAACATACAGGCTTATGATGTGGATCAATATATTTGTTGGGGTACGCCTCAAGACTACCAGTCGTATCAATATTGGTTGGAATATTTTAAAAGGCGCATATAATCCAAGATGAAAAAATTATCCATCGTAATTCCATGTTATAATGAGTCGGGTTCTTTGCCTAATTTGGTTCAGGTGTGTAGAGAAGCTTGTGGAGTGCGCAAAGATGTTGAATTTATTTTTGTGGATAATGGATCTTCAGATCGCACACAAGAAATTTTCAATTCCTTATTGGCCAAACCAGAAAATGCTTTTGCCAAGCTAATGTATGTTCCTGTTAATCAAGGGTATGGGTATGGAATTTTACAAGGATTATCCTTAGCCGAAGGCGAAGTTTTAGCTTGGACGCATGCCGATTTACAAACAGATCCCAAAGATGTAATTATTGCTTTTGATAAGTTCGGTGCTAACCTAGCCTTAGGTAAAACGATGGTAAAAGGTGAACGAAATGGCAGGAGCTTATTTGATGTATTTTTTACGGCTTCGATGTCGGTGATTTCATCTTTTTTATTGGGGTCAAAATTATGGGATGTTAATGCTCAACCCAAAATGTTTCATCGTAATTTTATGGCGCATTTGGATGTTGCGCCACATGACTTTTCTTTAGATTTATACGTGTTATTTAAGGCAAACCAATTGGGCATGAAGGTTCAATCATTTCCTGTATTTTTTGCCAAACGTGAATTTGGTGAAGCTAAAGGTGGGGGAAGTTTAAAGGTGAAATTTAAATTGATCAAAAGGACATTTGCTTATATATTCCAACTTAGGAATGATATTAAGCAGGGACTAAGATAACTATGGAAATAGTCATTCATCGTGTTAATAAGGTGCAAAATCTTTTGGAAATTCCTAAGAAATATGGATGTGAAATTGACATACGCGCTCAAGGAAGTAAATTAATATTGCACCATGATCCATTTGTAAATGGAGATTTTTTGGAGGATTATTTAGATGCATACGAACATGGCTTATTGGTTTTAAATATTAAAGAAGCGGGCATTGAAACAGATGTACTCAAGGCTGTGAGGAGTAGAGGGATCGCCAGTCATTTTTTATTGGACGTCGAGTTTCCGTATATTTACAGAGCATCTAGAGCAGGGGAGCGTGCAATGGCTATTCGATATTCCGAAGATGAGCCCATTGAATTAGTCGATAAATATGCTTCCAAGGTAGATTGGGTATGGATTGATACGAATACATTGTTGCCTTTGAACATTGAAGTTGTTAAACAATTAGATGGATTTAAAACGTGCTTGGTTTGTCCCGAAAGATGGGGTAGACCGGAAGATATCTTGGGATATCGACAAAAAATGAAGGCGTTAAATTTCACTCCGACGGCAGTGATGACGCACAAAGATTTAGTACATAAATGGGAAGTACCATGTTAGAAAATTTAAAAAAAGAAGCCTTTGAAATTAATTTGGCCATCGTCCGGCATAAATTGGTCGTTTTGACTTGGGGAAATGCTTCTGCCTTGGACCGTTCTTCGGGTATTATGGCGATAAAACCTAGTGGGGTTGCTTATGATACATTGACTTGGCAAGATATGGTTTTAGTAGACTTAGAGGGAAAGGTGATTGAGTCTAAATTAAAACCCTCTTCTGATACGTTAACGCATTTGGAGATATATAAGGGTTTCGCGGAGGTAAGCGGAATCGTTCATACGCATTCCCCTTGGGCGACTACATGGGCCCAAGCAGGTAAATCAATTCCTGCTTTAGGTACGACACATGCGGATCATTTTTCTGGGGGTGTGCCATGTCTACCTACTTTAACTTTAGAACAAGTGGAAGAAGGATATGAAAAGTTTACGGGTACGACGCTAGTGGAGTATTTCGTTAGCAATAGAATTAATCCCTCACATATTCCTGCTTGCTTGCTCTCAGGACATGCCTCATTTGTTTGGGGTAAATCAGTCTCCAAAGCTTTTGAAAATGCGGTGGCATTAGAATCTTGCGCTAAAATGGCATATCACACGTTAATGTTAAATCCTTTAGCTACTTTTCCTGATCATATTTTAAATAAACATTTTAGAAGGAAGCACGGGAAGGACGCATACTATGGACAAGGTTTCTAAATTTATTTAGTATTAATTTAGAGAGATGTTCAAGGGCAATTTAATTTGGTCCTTTGTTCTATTAAAAAAATAAATAAATATTCCCAAATTGGAAACGTATGATAAATAAGCTGAAGAAATTTGTAAAAAATACATTTAAAACGTTTCCTGAAAATTTTGATTCCAAAGATCTTCCTTGGATTGATGTAGCTCAGGCCGATATCCCTCAATTTGTACATAACTACACTTTTTCTGACAATTTACCTTTTGATTTACAAGAAAAACTGACTTTCTGGGAGAAAAATGGATATGTTATTTTAGAAAATATTATCCCCGAAGATTTGATTGATTTCTACATGAAGGATGTAGACGAGTTGATCCAACATAAAGATCAATACCGTACTGAAATACGCATCGACTTGCCTGAGTATGTGAAGAATCCAGTCCAACCGATTTCCGAGGTTCCCATCGATATTTTAATGGGCCGTTATATCAAAATTAATGATTTCCATAATCAGTCAGTTTATGGGAAAAAACTCATGTTGCACAGTGGAATCGTTGGGTTTTTACAAGCCATCTTCAATCAAACCCCAGTGGCGATGCAGAGTTTGACGTTTCTGTATGGGAGCCAACAAGCCACCCACCAAGATTTTCCCTATGTCACTTCGCAAATTCCAAGCCATTTAGCTGCTGCCTGGATTCCATTAGAAGACGTGCACGCAGATGCTGGACCTTTATATTATTTTGCTGGTTCACATAAAATCAAAAAATTTAAATTTGGGAATGGGATCTTTTTCAATGAAAATTCCAAAAAAAACCCTGATGATTTTGCCATCTATTTAGATAAATTGTGTGCGCAAAAAAAACTCAAAAAAGAAACTCTGTTGATCAAGAAAGGAGATGTTCTTATTTGGCACGCCTCCTTAGTTCATGGCGGTGACCATATTGTAAATCCTGTGCTTACCCGCAAATCTTTTGTTTGCCATTATTCCTCGTTAGAGGGATATCAGTGGCATCGAAAAGCCATGGGCCAAGAACCAACGCGCTTCAAGTACAATGGCGGGGAGGTCTTCGATAACCCAAGCCTGCAGGGGATAGAGAATAGTTTTAAGGCAGGAGATTCCTATCAAGAATAAATTTATTTTTTGTTCTTTTTATTTATCCTTAATTTGCGTCAAACCTATATAAATTATGATGCAAATGAGTCGTCGTACGCTAATTAAAGCGTCTGGAACTGCCGCTGGAATAGCGCTTATTCCTTCCTTAACAGAAGCAAAATCTAATTCGGTAGCCAATAGTTCTTTTGTGGCGAAACAAAAATTCGAATTTTCCCTTAACATGAGTACCATCATGGGCCAAAAACTGGGCTTCATCAAGGAACTCGAAGTAGCTGCCAAAGCCGGATATAAACATTGTGAAATTTGGGTCCCAACCTTGGAAGCCTACCTTAAATCAGGTGGAACCATCGCAGATGCACGTAAACGCATCGCGGACCTAGGTATCAAAGTTCAAAATGCCATCGGCTTTGCTCAATGGATTGTTGACGATGAATCTGTCCGTGCCAAAGGAATTGAGCAGTTGAAACGTGAAATGGACCTTCTGGCTCAATTGGGTTGCCACCGTACCGCCGCACCTCCGATGGGTGCTACAAAAGAGGCGGGCTTAGACCTTCGTCGCGCTGCAGAACGCTACCGGACTATTTTGGATCTAGGGGTATCGATGTCAGTCATTCCTCAACTAGAGATGTGGGGACATTCCAAAAACCTGAATCGCGTGGCTGATGTGCTATTTGTTGCCGCAGAAGCTGGCCACCCCGCTGCCCGATTATTACTCGATGTGTTTCATATTTATAAAGGAGAATCTAGCCATGATTGCTTGCACTTGGTGGGTGAAAATGCGATTGAAATTTTTCATGTCAACGACTATGTGACGACGATGAAACCTGGGGTCATTACCGATGCGGATCGTATTTATGCAGGCGACGGAGAAGCACCTATTAAGAAGATTGTGGGCTTACTTAAGCCTTCTTCTAAACCCGTCATTTTATCCCTTGAATTGTTTAACAAAACCCTGTACCAACAAGATGCTTTGCTCGTCGCAAAAACAGGCTTAGCGAAATTAAAAGCATTGAATTTATAGGGATTTTTCCTCGATTTTTGAATTAGTAATTTCCAACTTTACTAACTTTTCAAAAGTTAGTAAAGTTAAAATTACCCCCTTACCCCCAAAGGTATTCTATTTAAAAAAATTATTTACACCTCGCATGAAAATTATCAATTACCTGTTCGCTGCCATTTTGTTCCCACTTGTATTAGTAGGAGCTCCTAAGCCAACAGCCCAAGCCGTGCCCCAAAAATTAAAATTATGGTACAATAAACCAGCCAAGTTTTTTGAAGAAGCTTTGGTTTTAGGAAATGGTACCCAGGGAGCCACCATTTTTGGGGGTACAGATACGGATAAAATTTTCTTAAACGATTTAACACTTTGGTCGGGGGAGCCAGTGGATCCTTACCTGAACAAAGAGGCCTACAAGCTTTTGCCGGGCGTTCGCGAAGCGCTAAATCAAGAAAATTACAAACTGGCAGATTCTTTAGTAAGGAAAATGCAAGGGAAGTATTCAGAGTCATATGCACCTTTGGGGACTTTATACTTGGATTTTCAGCCTAATCAAAGCTCCAATTATTACCGTGAACTAGACCTCGAACGAGCTATCGCTACGATTAATCATGAAGTCAATGGCAATAAAATTAAGCGTGAATATTTTGTTTCCCATCCCGATAAAGTTTTTGTGATCCACCTGACGAGCCAACAAAAAAACGGCTTGAATTTTACCGTTCGTTTTAATTCCCAACTCAAATTTAGTGGCACTTCCACCATCAATCACCTGCATTTTAAGGGAGTGGCGCCGGTCAGGGCAGAGCCTAATTATGTGCGAAAAAAGGGAAACTCCTTTTTATTTTTGGACGACAGGGGTACACGCTTTTCAACCGATGTTTTACTGCAATCCACCGACGGGAAAGTGACACGGACAGACACTACTTTAACGCTTGCCGGCGCCACAGAAGCCGTGGTGTTGGTCAGTATCGCCACTTCCTTTAATGGTTTTGATAAAAATCCAGTGACCCAAGGAAAAGATGATCATGCCATCGTTCAGAAACAAATTCAGGAGGCCAGTGTGAAAGGCATTCAAAATTTGATTGCCCGTCATCTAAAAGATTATCAAACCTTTTTTAATCGGGTTTCATTGCACTTGGCTGGAACTGAAAATGCACCCGATTTACCCACAGATGACCGTCTGAAGCGTTATGCCAAAGGAGAATCCGATCCCTATTTGGAGTCATTATACTTCCAATTTGGCCGATATTTATTGATTTCAAGCTCCCGGACAAAAGGAGTTCCTGCGAATTTACAGGGTTTGTGGAACCCACATATCCAACCGCCTTGGTCGAGCAATTACACCATGAACGTCAATGCCGAGGAAAATTACTGGTTGGCCGAGAATACCAACCTATCCGAAATGCATCAATCTTTTTTAACCTTCATTGATAACTTAGAAAAAACCGGCCGCGTCACCGCAAAAACTTTTTACAATTTGCCTGGATGGGCTTGCCATCACAATTCTGATATTTGGGCGATGACAAATCCTGTGGGGGATTTTGGTAACGGAAATCCGAATAATGCCAACTGGCCAATGGGAGGTGCATGGGCATCTGCGCATTTGTGGGAACATTATTTGTTTAGCCAAGACAAGAAATTTTTGGCGGATAAGGCGTATCCTTTAATGAAAGGGGCAGCCGAATTTTGCTTGGCTTGGTTGATTCCAGACTCCAAAGGGCGTTTAATTACCTCGCCTTCTACCTCGCCAGAAAATCGATTTATTACACCAGCCGGCTATAAAGGCGATACGTCTTATGGCGGAACGGCTGATTTAGCCATGATTCGGGAATTATTTTTAGACATGATTCAAGCGGAAAAAATATTGAAGAAGGATCCGGCTTTTCAAAAATCGCTAGAAGACGCATTGGCGAAGATGTTGCCATACCAAATCGGTTCCGCTGGAAACCTGCAAGAATGGTATTATGATTGGGAGGATGTTGACCCTAAACATCGCCACCAAAGTCATTTGTATGGGCTTTATCCGGGTACCCACGTGACGGTGGATCAAACACCAACCATCGCCGCAGCCTCCAAAAAAACCTTGGAAATTAAAGGCGACGAAACGACCGGCTGGTCAAAAGGCTGGCGCATCAATTTATGGGCACGTTTAAAGGATGGTGACCATGCCTATAAAATGTACCGTGAACTATTAAAATACGTGGAACCCGATGGAGTAAAAGTAAACTATCAAAGGGGCGGGGGAACTTATCCCAACTTATTTGACGCACATCCTCCCTTCCAAATTGACGGAAATTTTGGTGGTTCAGCTGCTATTGCTGAGATGTTGGTTCAGTCAACTCCTGATCTAATTGAATTATTACCCGCTGTTCCTAAAGCTTGGTCTTCAGGAAAAGTCTCTGGTTTAAAAGCGAGAGGCGGATACGAAGTTTCCATGCAATGGGAGGGAGGCCAAGTAAAAAATGTGAAGATAAAATCAAAAAATTTTCCGTCCGTACGAGT
>CANHXO010000056.1 GCA_947464595.1 Cytophagaceae bacterium | reverse complement strand
GGTCAGTCATTTTTTGGAAGTTTTTAAATTAAAATATATTCAATTCTACTATGGAAAAAGTTAAAATCAAAATTATAATTACGGGTGCCACAGGAATGGTGGGGGAAGGGGTCATGCATGAAGCACTTAACTCAGATTACATAGAAGAGGTTTTGGTGATTGGACGTAAGCCTACGGGCTATATTCATCCAAAATTGAAAGAATTCCAATTGCTTGATTTTTATGAACCAGCGAGTTTGAGCGAAATAGTTCAAACATATGATGCCTGCTTATTTTGTCTAGGCGTTTCTTCCATCGGCATGAAAGAGGATGAATTTACACTGAAAACGCATACGCTAACAATTGGTTTTGCGACGGTATTGGCGAAATCAAATCCCAAAATGACCTTTTCTTATATTTCAGGTTCGGCCACCGACTCATCAGAAAATGGTGCGGTCATGTGGGCACGTGTGAAAGGAAGAACGGAGAATGATCTGGCTACCTTAGGATTTAAAAATACATACGCATTTAGGCCTGGGTATTTGCAGCCGACCCCGGGTATGAAAAACACCTTGCCTTATTATAAATACATAGATTGGATGTATCCATTTTTAAAACTTTTAATACCTAATCACGTTTCTAGATTATCAGAATTGGCACAGGCAATGATTGAGTGTGCGGTTTTTGGGCATCACCTAAATATTATAGAGGTAAAAGATATTTTAACACTGGCCAAACAAATGCATGAACGTCGATAGACATTTATCTGTATTTTGGTTAATTTTATAAAAATGTAAGCAAAATTTCTGTGGATAAAAAAGTAGTATTAATGATTTTAGACGGTTGGGGCATCGCGACCAACCCAAAATTTTCCGCCATCGATGCGGCAAAAACGCCATTTATTGACTCTTTATATCATCAATATCCACATGCAAAATTAGAAGCATCTGGTTTGGCTGTGGGATTGCCGGAAGGCCAAATGGGAAATTCTGAAGTGGGGCACATGAATTTAGGCGCAGGCCGAGTGGTATATCAAAACTTAGTTAGAATCAATAAAGCAGTGAAAGAAAATACCTTAGGCCAGGAAGTAGAACTAGCCAAGGCCTTTGATTATGCTGCTCAAAATAACAAGTCAGTACATTTTATTGGACTAGTTTCAGATGGAGGGGTACATGCCCACATTGAGCATTTGAAATCTTTGTTGACCACTGCTTCTGAAGCAGGTTTACAAAAGGTATTCGTACATGCTTTTACAGATGGACGCGATACAGACCCTAAATCGGGCTTGAATTTTTTGACCGACTTATACCAACATACCCTAAAAACCAAGACACAGATTGCCACCGTGACGGGCCGTTATTTTGCCATGGATCGTGATAATCGTTGGGAGCGAGTGGCCCTCGCTTATCATGCGATGGTTCACGGAATGGGAGAGGCAAGCCAAGATGTGTTAGCTTCTATCGCTAAAAGTTATGCGGATGGGGTAAGCGATGAGTTTATAAAACCCATCATTATGACAAATGCGGATGGTACACCGGTAGGAAATATGGAATCAGGCGACGTGGTTATCTGTTTCAATTTTAGAACAGATCGTGGAAGGGAAATAACGCAGGCGTTGACCCAAAAAGATTTTCCTGAACAAGATATGAAGTGCTTGGATCTATATTACTTGACGATGACGGAGTATGATAAGGAATTCAAAGGTGTTCATGTGATATTCAATGATTCGAATTTACCTATGACGATGGGTGAGGTTTTAGAGGGGGCTGGTAAAAAACAAATTCGCATCGCTGAAACCGAAAAATATCCGCACGTAACTTTTTTCTTTTCGGGAGGGAGAGAAAATCCTTTTACTGGTCAAACGAATTTGATGCGAAATTCGCCTAAAGTGGCCACCTATGATTTGCAACCAGAAATGTCGGCAGCTGAATTAAGGGATGCATTAATACCTGAATTAGAAAAAGAAGAAGTTGATTTTGTTTGTTTAAATTTCGCAAATCCTGATATGGTAGGCCATACGGGTGTTTTTGAGGCTGTTGTAAAGGCCGTAGAAACCGTTGATGCTTGTGCGGAATCGGTGGTAAATGTGGGTCTTAAACATGGATATTCTTTTATCATCATTGCTGACCATGGAAATGCGGACGTGATGATTAATGAGGATGGTTCGCCCAATACCGCTCATTCTACCAATTTAGTGCCCTGTATTTTTGTAGATAATGATTTTCATCCTACCTTAGCCGATGGCAAGTTAGGAGATGTTTCGCCCACTATTTTGAAGTTAATGGGCGTTAATCAACCAAAGGAAATGACGGGGGTTCCTTTATTTTAAATTGATTTATTATGTCTAAAGTTGTCATATTTGGGAATACGCTCACGGCAGAATTGGCGCTCTATTATTTACAAAATGATAGTGAGCATGAGGTGGTTGCCTTTACCGTTGAGGAAGAGTTCATAGAGGAAAAACAGTTTCACGGCTTACCTTTGGTGCCTTTTGAAACAGTTGAAAAGATATATCCTCCAGCTGAGTTTAAGTTTTTTGCTCCATTAACGGAAAAAAACATGAACCAAGTTCGTGCGAGAGTGTACGAACAAGGGCTAGAAAAGGGATACGCTTATATTTCATATATCAGTTCACATGCGACGGTACTCACAGATAAGATCGGCGAGAATTGTTTTATTTTGGAAGACAATACCATCCAGCCCTATGTGACGATTGGCAATAATTGTGTTTTATGGTCAGGAAACCACATTGGCCATCACGGAAATATAGGGAACCATGTATTTTTTACCTCGCATGTCGTTTTATCGGGTCGTTGTGAAGTGGGAGATTATTGCTTTTTTGGAGTTAATGCAACAATCCGAGATAAGTCTGTGTTGGGGGAGGGAACCTTAATCGCCATGGGGGCTAATTTAACTCGCCAAAAAACAGACCCTTGGAGTATTTGGAAAGGGAATCCAGCCGAAAAGGCTAGTTTATCAAGTAAAGACATTAAGATATAAAAAAAGCCCTTTCGATGGAAAGGGCTTTTTTTTAGAGGTCAAAAAAACTAACGTTCGATGGGTTGATTATTTTCGTCAACCACCACGAAGATATCTTCTTTGGGTTTCTTCATTAGGTACTTTTCTCTCGCATATTTTTCTAATAAAGCTGGATTTCCGATGACTAATCGGCGCTCCTTTTCCAACTCCTTTAGTTTTTTTTGGTAGTATGCCTTTTCAGATTTGATGTTACCAAGTTCATCCCATAGCCGGTATTGAACAGATAAATCATTGGTATCCAAAAAAAACATCCAAGCAAACAATACGCTTGTTGAAATAGAATAAAATCGATAATTGCCCCAAAAAAGCCTTTTTATCAGATTCATTTTTTTTAGAAATTTAAACCTGGGAAGTAAGCGTTTGCACCCAATTCCTCCTCAATACGTAATAATTGATTGTATTTTGCCATACGATCAGAACGAGAAGCAGATCCTGTTTTAATTTGACCCGTATTTAAAGCTACAGCCAAATCAGCAATGGTTGCATCTTCCGTTTCTCCTGAACGATGTGACATGATGTTTTTATATGAATTACGCTTAGCTAAATTAACCGTGTCAATCGTCTCTGTTAATGATCCAATTTGGTTAACTTTTACTAAAACAGCATTAGCTACCCCTTTTTCTATACCTTGTTGTAAACGCTTCACGTTCGTTACAAATAAATCGTCTCCAACTAACTGGCATTTTGATCCAATTAATTTTGTTTGCTCAGCCCAACCAGCCCAATCATCTTCCGCCATACCATCTTCGATTGAAATGATTGGATATTTATCCGCCCAAGTCTTCCAATAAGCTGCCATTTCCATGGAATTCAATTGCTTACCATCTGATTTTTTGAAGGTATATAATCCAGTTTTCTCATCGTAGAATTCGGATGCAGCTGCATCCATTGCGATGAAAATTTCTTCACCTGGCTTATATCCAGCTTTTTCGATCGATTGCAAAACGATTTCAATCGCCTCTTCATTCGACTTAATGTTAGGAGCAAAACCTCCCTCGTCACCTACGTTGGTCGAATATCCTTTACTTTTCAAAACGCCTTTCAAAGCATGAAAAACTTCAGTTCCCATTCTTAAGGCTTGAGAAAAACTTTCAGCTTTCACAGGCATCACCATGAACTCTTGAAAATCAATCGAGTTGTCGGCGTGTGAACCACCATTTAAGATGTTCATCATAGGAACAGGTAATGTGTTTGCATTTACCCCGCCAATATATCTATATAAAGATAGTCCCGCTTCTTGAGCTGCTGCCTTGGCAACGGCCATTGAAACACCTAAAATGGCATTAGCACCTAATTTACCTTTGTTGGGCGTGCCATCTAATTCAATCATGATTTGATCAATCATGTTTTGCTCAGAGACTTCCATTCCCCATAATTCTTCAGCTATTGCTTTGTTTACATTTTCTACGGCTTTTAAAACGCCTTTGCCAACATAAACTGATTTATCATCATCTCTAAGTTCAACGGCTTCGTGGATTCCTGTCGATGCTCCAGACGGAACTGCTGCACGGCCAAATGCCCCATCTTCTGTTTTGATATCAACCTCGATGGTTGGGTTACCACGTGAATCTAAAATTTGTCTTGCGTGAACGTACTGTATTGCACTCATCGTATAATTATTATTGTGAATAAATGGATTACCTATTAATTGACTAAATTGCCTCACAAAATAACACAATTTTTGGATAAAATCCTTTGTTTTAGACCAATAAACATATTAAATATCTGTAAATAAACCTTTTATGAAATCATTCTCACGCTATAAACTTATTCTTGCCGGTGCATTCATGTTCCTTAATTTTACGGCCTTTTCACAAAATCTTCCTGTTGAATCTTTTGAAAAGAAATTAGGGGAAACGCCGAATGCTTTTTTGTTAGATGTAAGAACAGCAGGGGAATTTGGTGGAGGCCATTTACCCAAAGCGACCAACATTGACTTCAGATCCCCAGATTTTGCCAATAAAATCAAGGACTTACCCAAAGATAAACCTGTTTTTGTGTACTGTTTGTCAGGGGGAAGATCCGCTCAAGCTGCAGAAATTATGCGTAAAGAAGGATTTCAAGTGATCGAGCTTCAAGGCGGTTATTTGAAGTGGACCACAAAGTTGAAGCCTTTGGAAGGAGTACCTGATGTGAAGCATGATGATGCTTGGGATCTTATTGCTTTTGGTAAGCTAATCCAAGGAGAAAATGCAGTGGTAGTTGATTTTTATGCTAAATGGTGTGCCCCTTGCCTAAAGATGATGCCTACGGTCGATAAATTATCAAATGATTATAAAGGCAAAGTAACTGTATTGAAAGTAGAGGCCGATGGAAATCAAGCCGTATTGCAAAAATATGAGATAGATGAAATCCCGAGTTTTTTGGTCTTCCAGAAAGGGAAATTGTTACAAAAAACATCGGGATTTCGGGAAGAAGCTCAATTAAAAGAACTTTTTGATCAATCTATTGGGACCATTCGGTAGGCTGACGCTCCCAGCGATGACTTCTTAATTCCTCTATTTTTTCTTGACTCAAGCCTTTGCCATCGGAACAAGCAATGTTACTTTGAACGTGCTTTGTTTTGCGCATTCCTGGTATTATCGTACCCACATCTGGATTTGATAAAATAAAACGCAAAGCCATTTCTGGCATATCCATTCCTTCTGGAATTACGGGTTTCAATGCATTGGCATGATCTACACTGGAGGTCAAATTTTCTGGAACAAAATAGGTAGACCGCCAATCATCCGCAGGAAATATAGTGTCATACGTTAGTAAACCTGTTAGACTTCCCTCGTCAAATGGAACACGTGCTATAATACCCACATCCATTTTTTTACATAATGGGAAAAGCTCATCCTCGGGGTTTTGATCAAAAATATTGTAAATGACCTGAACAGAAGATATAAGTCCCGTTTCGATCGTTTTTAGGCAATTATTTGGCTCCCATCGATTCACTGAAACGCCCCAATGTGCCACTTTGCCCTCCTTTGTTAATTTTTCAATGGCCGATTTCCATTCATCTTGATCGGACCAAGCGTCTTCCCACACATGAAATTGTTGTAAGTCTATTTGATCAACGTTCAAATTTCTCAAGCTCTTTTCTGTGTATTCGATGATATGGGAAGCAGGAAAACAATCCTTTAATAGAAATCCTGCTTTAGAAGGCCAAATAAAATTCTTAGGAGGTATTTTGGTCGCGGCATATAATTTTTTGTCCGAATGCCTGCGAAGCAATTTCCCTAAAATCTCTTCACTTTTACCTTCTGCATAGCCCCAAGCAGTATCAAAAAAATTGCAACCCAAGTCTACAGACAATTCAAGCGATTTTTCAACTTCATTTTGGTCAGAGCCAGTCCAACCTGCTAATCCCCACATACCATATCCAAGCTCACTGATGGCCCAATTTGTTCGACCGAATTTTCTAGTTTTCATCTTAATAAAATATTTAAAGTGCAATTTAAATAATGTTTTTTATGGCCGATGTAATTCAAATAAAAATTATCAAAATTAGTGATTCATATACAGACATTTGAAATTTAATTTATTGAATTATGTGTTTAAACATAATAATTTATAATTAAAATTTACCTTTTAATAAATGATTTTAATTCATAAATAATCAATAACGCAAATAACACGATTCGTTTATTTCTTAAAATCATTTAAAAGTAAATTTGTTTATTGTTGTTCAATTGGAATTACTTCTAATTTAGGTTTAAACATAAAAATATGGTGGAATATGTTGTGCTGGGCTCGGTGAAGATTTCCGTTAAAGACATCCTAGTAATTAAGGGGGAAGGAAATTATTCAAATATATTTACCCAAGATGGAAAACGGATATTGACTTGTAGGACGTTGAAGTACTTTGCTACTATGTTAGCCGATTATCAATTTATTCGGCCCTCAAAATCGGCGTTAATTAATCCAGATTCAATCGAGCATATTGACTTTAAGTCTCAAAAAGCAATTCGATTAGTGAATGGAGATGTAATTTCAATATCAAGAAGAAATGTACGTCCATTGCGCGAGCAATTCCAAGCTTAACTCCTAGTTCTAATTTTTAAGGTATAAATTTTTGCCAAAATGCAGGGTTGTATTTCTCCCAAGCATGGCAACCAAATGGAAGGGTATTTTCTTGTAGGCTAAAGCTTATCTGTGGATTTTTTTCGAATGCAAAAGCCAAACCTTCTTTCCATGTAGGTAATTTCAACATAAATCTCAACGGAAAAGCTCTCTTGTGATACACAGAGAAAAGACTATCCTCGTTGGCAGGCCACTCAGGTATGAATGCATTGTAAACTTTTAAAAATTTTATAAGGGGTTTAATTCGCCTTAAAGAAAATCCACCATTAAATAATATGGGTTCAAAAAGTGGCATGACAAAAGGATTCTTTTCCTTTAGGAATTTGAGTTTTAGTTTGGGTGCTCCTATATAATCATATCCTTTATCACACCATTTTTCTAGTTCATCTTTAAAAACATAAGCGTCTAATTGATGAATTAGCATAAATTCATAGGGGATGAACCGCTCATAAAACATTGGGTTGATCAATAATTTATTATAGGTTTTTGGGCTTTTAAAATACGCATCATCAAATCTTTCTACTGTATTTTTTGAGGGTATAAAATCTGCTTCTAAGCTTTCAGGGGCAACAAAAATGATGGGGTATTGATGTAAAACCTTTTGGCATTGTGCCAGAGATTTAGCCTCATTTGCGTTTAAGGATTTTTTATAAATCGGTATGACAATTACAACGCGGTTGGACATCATTTTATTCTACTAAGTCACCTAAAGCGGGTCTCCACCATTTCCCTCCATCATGCAATTTATAATCCCCTTTGATTACACGGTTGAGGATGGGTATAATTCTTTTAATTCGATTATTGGGTAATTGGGACCTCATTTGATAATGCATCATCCGGTCCTTTATCTTTTCAGTGGTATGAGGGTCTTGTAAAGGTAACGTACTAAAGTAATCAAATAATGCTTTTGCATCGTCAAATTTCTTTTTTAATCGGGCTAATTTATCTCCCCTCGAACGAATTAAGCGATCTTTTAAGGTGATGATGGGCTCTTTTCCTTGTAGGCCAACTTGCTGACTCGCATGTTCCCGGTATTGGATAAGTGGGTCGCTGATAAATCCGATTTTTTGTTGGCGCGATAAATACAAACTAATCCAACCATCATGAATTAACTCAGGAATTATGACTGGAACTGGAAAGACTTCAGCACATATTTTCTTTCTGATCGCTAAGGTTGCTCCGGTCACCACATATCCTTTTAATAACATGTCAAATGAGTGTCCTAAATTCCATTTCGATTGCATTTCAGGATAAAATTCAATTTGGTCAAAAGATGTATTACCTGTTGGTATCCCTTTTTGGTCCACCATAATGGCGTTTGAAAAAACCGCATCTATTTCTGGATGTGCGTTAAAATAATTCATTTGTGTCTCAACCTTCTCTTCATACCACCAGTCATCTTGATCACATAAGAAAACAACATCACCTGAGCATAATTGAATACATTTCTCAAAATTTTTACTAGACCCAAGGTTATTAGCATTGATATGAATCTCCACTGAAAAGTCTACATGAGATTTAAAATCTTCTAAAATTGAGATTGTTTGGTCTTTTGATCCATCGTCACATACTAGCAATTCATGTATGCCAAGCGTTTGATTCTTGATGGATTCTAGTTGGTGCTGCAAATATTTCTCCCCATTATATGTACAAAGAGCGACCGATATTTTTGACATATTTTATGCTTTACATGGGCACATACACCACTTTTTTTGATTCAAAGAATTCTTCTTTAAAGAGGGAAGATAATTCAAAAACTTTATGTTTTTTACCTAGCTCGATTAATTCTTCTGTTAAGTCTCCTCCTTTTAAACAGATTAATCCATTTCTTAAGGTATGAAAATGGTTAGGGCTTACCTTGTTTTTAACCCAATAATAAAAGGGAGTGATACGCGTCACAGCTCTACTGATAATAAATTCAAAGTCTTGATCAACATCCTCTGCTCTGATGTTGGCAGCGATAACATTCGTTAACCCCAGTGATTCAGAAACGCCTTGGACCACCTTTATTTTTTTTCCTATGCTATCCACCAAAGTAAATTTTGCCTCTGGAAATAATATCGCTAAGGGTATTCCTGGAAATCCCCCTCCTGTGCCAACGTCCAAGATTTCTGTACCAGGTCTAAATGGGATAATTTTAGCAATTGCTAAGGAATGCAAGACATGGTGAATCATTAAGTTATCGATATCTTTTCGAGAAACGACATTGATTTTCTCATTCCACTCGGAGTACAAAGGAAAAAGCAGCTCAAATTGCTCTAGCTGCTTTTCTGTAATTTCTGGAAAATATTTTTTAATCAGCCCTGCCTTCATAGTTCATTTAAAACCCAAAGATACAAAAATGACTTTGGTTTATTAGCCTATGATCCAACGGAAAAAGACAAAGAGTAGAGCGGATAAAATGATCGTTACAGGCAGGGTTAATACCCAAGCCATCACAATATTTTTAACGGTTCCCCCTTGTAAATTTTTAATTCCTCTAGATGCCACCATCGTTCCGGCAATGCCTGAACTTAATACGTGTGTGGTACTCACAGGCCATTTATAGGCGGTAGCTAAGCCTATCGTAATTGAAGCAATTAATTCAGCTGATGCTCCTTGCGCATAAGTCAAATGGTCTTTCCCTATTTTCTCCCCAATGGTAATGACAATTCTTTTCCATCCAATCATGGTCCCTAATCCTAATGAAAGGGCCACCATCCACATCACCCAGGCAGGAGCAAAATCAGTTACACCTGCCATGCCCGTGGAGGATGATCCTCCAAAAGAGAAAAATGGAGTTTTACCTCCTTGAGTTGCCTTTTTTAAAGCCGATTTATCTTCATCTGATAAGGATACTGACTCGCTCTCAATTAATTTTTTAGCATTTTTATTGATCGTTAATGCTGCCTTGCGAATATTGAATTTTTGATCGGTACTCAATAGTGCAATGTTAGGGTTCGTGGCCAATATAACTTTTAAATCAGCGGCTGACTTCATTAATTGATGGTAGCTTCCTAGTTCTTTTTCAGATAATGGGATAGTATCTATTTTGCTAGAAACTGCCTGCACGGTAGTTAAACTACTTTGCACCATATTCAGATCCAAGGTTGTATTAATAGCAAAATATCCAGGTAAAAATGCAATTAAAATAACCATCACTAGACCTATTCCTTTTTGTCCATCATTTCTTCCGTGAAAAAAGGAAACAAGTGTACACGTAAAAATTAAAATTGATCTAATCCACAAAGGAGGGGGTGAGTTTTTCTTTGGTTCTTTAAATATGTCCTTATTTGAAATAGATTTTTTAAGGATATACATCAAAATAATGGCTAGCGAAAATCCGAATAAGGGAGATAAAAAAAGCGCCTGTCCTATTTCAATCACCTTATCCCAGTTGACAGACGAAATATTTTTATTTGAATTTTCTGGCAATAAGGCATGGCCTAAACCGATGCCAATAATGGAACCAATCAACGTATGGGAACTAGATGCTGGGATTCCTAAATACCACGTACCCAAATTCCATAAAATGGCTGAAAGCAATAAAGCAAGGGCCATCGCCATGGAATGATAGACATTAGAATCGATCAGTAGCTCCGTGGGGAGAAGTCCAATGATGCTCATGGTTACCCCAACTCCACCGGTTAATAGACCTAAAAAATTCATGAATCCTGACCAAACTACAGCCTGTGTAGGCTTTAAAGAATGCGTATATATGACCGTCGCTACTGCATTTGCTGTATCATGAAATCCATTGACAAATTCAAAGGCGCATGCGGCAAATAAGCAAAAGAACAAAAGAAAAAACAGGGTAGGGTCAAGTCCAAACATTGGTTAAAATACGTTAAGGTATTGTTTATTCTTAATAAAGATCGGCATTAAACACGCAAGTGTTTTCATAAAGATATTAAAGAATTGTTAAATATTTTATTTTCGCTTTCTTCTTGCTTTTTTTGCTTCAGCCATCAGTTTTTTTGCCTCAGAATGTTGGGATGATTTTCTGTCCGCCTTATCTAAAACTTCTTTGCAATAATCTACAGCCTGGTCATAATTTAACTCTTGATAGGCGATTCTTGCCAATCCTAAAACCGAGGCCCAATAATATCCAGAATCCATGGAATCTGTTTGCTTTGAAAACGAAAGGCAATCATTGAAATATTTTTTTGCCTCGATGGGATTTTTAAATATATATAGATTGTAATAACCCAAAATATAACTGGCATATCTGCCAGAAGTGGCCTCATAGCCAATTTGATGCAGGGTAATTCTTGATAAAATATCTTTTGACAATTCCATGGCTTGATCTAATTTACCCACCATGAAGGCAGATCTTGCCAGAGACCGATGGAAGTATGGATTATCAGGAAAGTTTTGGTGTGTATATTTGGCTAAATCATACGCTTTGTCCGACATGCTTTCCATCCCATAAATTTGGAGTAAAAAGTAACGAGCCTCTGTTCTTGTGTAAAATGCTTGATAGCTTACCTTTTCTAATTGCTGAATTCCCATCTGCTTATTGGCCTTAGGAAATAGCCAAAGCACGGGTCTTAAAAGAGGAAAATTTTGCTTAATAAAATGGTAGTAATAATTATATAGGCCATCGCCAAACATCAATTCAGGACTAAAATCAGCGAATTCTCTTGAATATTCTAAATATTTCAAGGCATTTTTCGCCGCTAAAGTCGCTCGGGTCCAATTCTTTCTTTCGGCATGCAGCCTTCCCTTAAATCCATAAGCAGCGGCCATGAAGAATGCCGCCTCAGGGTTCTCCGTTTCATCCCAAATTTTCTCCGCTTTTGCGATACTCTTGTCCATGTATTCAACAAGGCGATCATCAAAAACTTCATTTCCGGTGTTGGGAACAATCTTCCACCATTGCATTAATCCGAGGAGAAAATCAGGAAGTGGGTGGTTGGGATATTTGACTTTTAAATAATTAAATTCCCTTTCAGCTTCAGGAAACTTAAAATTATACATTTGATTGATGGCTTGAGTCGCCTCAATCTGCACTTCAGAGGTTAAAAGCAGCATTCCTTTGGAACGCTCTTTTTCAGCTTCCTCTGTTTTTTTCCACCATTGGCCTTGAGATGAGAAGGCCAATGGGAGAAAAAATAATATTAACGCTGTATGTCTAAGATGATATTTCAATTTCATCTCCATTTTGGTTTAAGAATTTGAATTCTGTTATTCCAAATGAGGAGTCTTCCGTAATTGAAATCCATGTTTTATATTTCAAAAACCAGGACATGCGAACTGAAGGAAAACCTTTGGTAAAATATGCGTGTAAAAACGGATGGACCAACAAAGTGAGTTTTTTCTCATTTTGTTTATAAACTAAATGTTCCACATGTTGAGCGATGGTATCTGATACGGCAATACTCGCTGTGATGGTACCCGAACCACCACAACTAGGACATGTCTCATGCGTCGCGACATTCATTTCTGGACGAACCCTTTGGCGTGTGATCTGCATCAAACCAAATTTCGTCAAGGGAAGAATCGTGAATTTAGATCGATCTGTTTTCATTTCATCCCGCATGATGTCTTGAATCAGTTTCCGATTATCCGCCTTCTTCATGTCGATGAAATCGATGACGATAATACCCCCCATATCTCTTAAACGCAATTGGCGTGCAATTTCCTTCGCCGCCTCACGGTTAACACTTAAAGCAGTCGCCTCTTGGTCATCTTCTGAATTGGATTTGTTTCCAGAGTTCACATCGATCACGTGCAAGGCCTCCGTGTGTTCCACGATTAAATATCCACCACCTGGCAAGGAAACAGACCTTCCAAAAAGCATTTTTAATTGCTTCTCGATGCCTACTTGCTCAAATAATTTAATTTTACCTGTATGCAGCTTAACGATTTTTTCCTTTTCAGGAGCTACCGTATGGACATATTCTTTGGCCTCATTATATAAATCGGGGTTGTCTACGATGACATTATCAAAATCATTATTCAATAAATCGCGCAACATAGACGTGGCCCGACTCATTTCTCCAATAATTCTATCGGTCGATTTTGCTTCGGCTAGTTTCTTAATTCCCTCTTCCCATTTAGAGATGGAGTCTTTCAAATCGCGCTCCATTTCCTCAATCGCCTTTCCCTCCGCTACCGTTCTTACGATAACACCGTAATTTTTCGGTTTAACGGATGACATCAGTTTTTGAAGCCGGTTACGCTCAGAACGTGAAGTGATTTTTTTCGATATATTGACCCCATTCGCAAAGGGAACCAAAACTAAAAATCTGCCTGCAATGGAAATATCGCAGGAAAGTCTGGGTCCTTTCGTTGAAATAGGCTCTTTTATAACCTGAACTAAAATTTGTTGGCCTTTGGTTAAAGCCTTTTCGATTTTACCTAGTTTATCGATTTCCTCGTCCAACTTATAATTTTCGATTCGGATATTTTTGCCTTTTTTTGTTAAGACATCCCGAGTAAATTTTTGAACGGTATTTAGGTTTGGCCCTAAGTCATGGTAGTGCAAAAAAGCATCTTTTTCATAACCTATATCAATGAAGGCAGCATTAAGCCCTGAAACTAATTTTTTGACAGTTCCTAAATAGATATCTCCAACGGAGAATTTGGGTTCAGACTGTTCAATGTGGTACTCTACGATTCTTTTGTCATGCAAAAGAGCAATTCTATCGCCTGTTGGGGTAGAATTTATGATTAATTCATTACTCACAAGTTTATTTGAGAAGAATGTGTGGCAGGACTATTAGTCCTTTAAAATATACAACAAATTTAACGCCAAAAGCAGGCGCTTTATCTATCGATAAAAGGCCTGTTCTTGCGCTACCTAATTACATTTCCAAAGGAAATTGCAATCAATACACTACTTCTTCTTGTGACGATTTTTACGTAGACGTTTCTTTCTCTTGTGAGTTGAAATCTTATGACGTTTTCTTTTTTTTCCGCAAGGCATACCTTTTAGCTTTTAATGTTTAAATAATGGGTAAAGTTGATTTTCAACTTTATTTTTTTGTTCAGACAACATTGTCTATACTATTTTCGCAGCATTTCTGCTAGCAATTCTTTAGCGGCTTTTGCCTCTTCAGGGTTTTTACTATTCGTAACAACCTGATTGAGAACTTTTTTAGCCTCTTCTTTTTTATCTAACTGCGCCAAACAAAAACCGAGATTTAATGCGGCTTTATAGTTTGTTGGGTCCAGCTTCAATATCTGTGCAAATCTTTCTTGGCCTTTGCCAAATTGATTTGACTTGATCGACAGTATTCCTAAATTAAACAAGGCCGGAATGTACGTTGGCTCTTGTTCAATCACCTCCCTTAGCAACGTGATGCCTTTCATGGGAGTGGGTGTGTCCACATAGGTCATGGCAAGATTCGTTTTAACCAACAGGTTATTGGGATCTTGCGTCAATGCTTTTTCAAAGTAAATTCTTGCTTTTTCTCCCATCAAGCTAGCTTTTTTGGGATTAATCGCATAAGCCTGAGCTTCAAAATAAGCTTGTCCAGCTCTTAAAACATGATTGATTCCTGGATGTGAATCCGCGAATTGGCCAGCATAAATAGCTGCGCTGTCATATTTTGAAAACTCCATAAATGCGCGCATCAACTTTTCTAAAGCAAGTGCTTGGCTAGCTTCTGTTTTTGCCGACTTTAAAGATGATTTTAACGCAGCAATTTGCTTTTCTTGACCTGGGGTCAGAGGCTCAGCATGCATTTCTTCCGTCTTGGACGAATCTACTTCCGTATTTTTACCATTCGCGTCTCGATTGGCACCCCCATTCGCGGTGGATTCCGTTTTTGCACTTACATTTCCCTTTGGTAATTGAGAAATCAGGGCAATTAACCCAAGTCCAATAAATAAAATAATCGCAAGCGTTTTATTCATTTTAAAAGACCTTAAAAAGAATGAACTTTTTATTTAGCAGGGTCAGTGCTCGTTTTTATTTGTTCTACAAAAATCTTAGCCGGTTTGAAGCTAGGTACATAGTGCTCTTCAATCGTGATCGAAGTATTTTTTGAAATATTTCGAGCAATCTTCTTAGCTCTTTTTTTATTGATAAAACTTCCAAATCCACGAACATAAATGTTTTCTTGGTTGGCCAAATTATCTTTTACTACTTGGAAGAAATTTTCTAACGTTTCAGAAACATCTTTTTTGTCAATCCCTGTTTTGCTGGAAATCTCAGCAATTACATCTGCCTTAGTCACGGTAATTAATGC
>CANHXO010000055.1 GCA_947464595.1 Cytophagaceae bacterium | reverse complement strand
TCGTGGATAAGTAATTCAATCCAGAAGTAGCTGTATAATCGTATTTGGCATCTTTTTGCGCATTGCCTATACTTCCTGTATAATGGAATTTATTGTAGACAATATTTAAATCATTTAAATTTCCCGTGAATTTGTTGGCGTCTCTCCCATAAAAATTTGCCTCCGTTCGTTTAAAGCCAATGGATCCGTCTAATAGGTAATTCCCCGTAAATGTTTTGCTATAAAGCTTTACTTCATTTTCATTTCTTGCTGAAAAGACTGTTCCAAAAGGCCCTCTTCGATTCGCATCGTGATTGATGTAAATCCCCTGGTATTGATTCTCTTTCGGCGATAATCCAAAATGCCCATTAATTAAGGTATGCCCATAGTTCCCAGCTCCAACTTTAATCATATTTTTAAATTTTGGACCATAAGACGAAACTAATTCATCTCCTTCTCTGGGTCCGATGATTGATGTGGTCAAAATTGCTGGACTTTTCACCTCCCACTTTCTTTCAACAAAATCATACTTCATCTTTCTACCTTTATTGGCATTTTCAACCTCCTCCAAAGGTTCAAAATTTCTTGATATTTCAGGTTTAAGTTCGATTTTACGCTCTTTTTCCAAAATAATATCATCATTCTGAATGTTCCCCTCTTTTTTTTGTTGGCCATACACGATCGATTGCATCCCAACGAGTAGAAACAATAAACCGATGAATAAGGTGGTCTTTTTGAGTTGAATGGTCATATTCATTACTTAATGGGTAGACTTTTTAATTTATTTTTGGCTAATTCAATCACAGAGGTATCACTTGAATTGTCTATGACCGATTTTAAAATGGCCTTAGCCTGCGGTAAATTCTTTAAGGAAACAAAGTTTTCTGCCAAAAGAATGTAAGATTTACCAATCACCGCATCAGAAGCTTCTGCAAATTCATTTTTAAACTTCGTCGTAATCATATCATTCGACTCCTTGAATTTACCTTCTACACTTAATAAATAGGCTAATTCATATTGCGCTTCCGCCCCTATTTCATTTTTATCTAAACTAATTACTTTGGATAACCATTGTCTCTTAGATGTAATCTGAGTGGAATCGCTTGTATATAAATCAGCTAATGCCCGAGTTAATTTTGCCTTTTCTTCTGTCGAAATAATGCTCAATGGCTCTAATTCGTTTAATAGAGTAGCGATTGAATCCACATTTTTAGCTTCATAAGTAATGGATATAATTTTGTTATAGGCGAACGATTGTTGGTCCACCTCCCCATTTTTCAATTTGTATAAACGATAATACTGAATGGCTTCAGGGTATTTTTTTTGACCATAGGTTAACTCTGCAGTTCTCAAAATGACTTTATTGACTTGTGGATGCTCATTTTGTTCCACTACTTTTTGATAATATTGAATGGCAGTCAATGTGTCATTAATTTGGTCTGCCGCATCTGCTACTAAGTAATTAGCCTCAACAATATTTTCGTTGCTCGGGTATTTTGAAATAAAATCTTTTAAGGATACAATGGCTTTGTCATATTTCTTTCCTTCATAGATCGCCCTAGCCGCCCCATATTTTAAATCAATGGCATCATTTTCAGACTCTGATTTATTGGTGTTTTGGTAGGTGTCTAAAACTTGGCCAAATTCTTCGGGCTTGCCAACTTTAATTAAATTCTCTTGAAGGCCTACCAAGGCATCTTTGGCAATTTTTTCGGTTGTAAATTCATTGACAATTCTTTTATAATCGAGAATAGCCAATTCATATTTATCACTATTGGTGTAAGACTGAGCTCTTTTGAAGATTGCTTGAGCTAAAAATTCACTTGCCTTAGGTGCATTGATAATTTCTGTGAACCCTAAAATAGCTTCTGGATATTTAGCTGCATTAAATAAAACTAAATTCTCTTGATAAAAGGCTTCATCAGCAAATTTGGAATCAGGAAAACTTAATCGCACTTGTTTCATTGCAACCCTAGCCTCATTGCCACGGTTTAAGTAAATAAGCGTCATTCCCTTTTGAAATAAGGCATAATCCTTTTCCGTTTTTGCAATATCAGCTGCTTGACTGTAATAATTTAAGGCATCTTCATATTTTCTAGAGACCAAATAAGTATCAGCAAGTCTTAATAAAATAGTTGGGTTATTTTTAGCATTGGGCGTCAATTTTAATCGGTCTACATAGGTCTTAAATAAAGTATTCGCTTTGCTAAACTCTTTCGTATTAAAATATGCGAAGGCTAATCCAATTCTAATTTTCTGAACAAACTCTTCCGTTTTATTCGAACTTGACATTAATGGCGTATAAATTTGAATCGCTTCTTCAAACTTCTTTTGAACAGAAAGCGCTTCGGCTTTTCCCAATAAAGCTTTCAACTTAATGTCTTCTTTTTCTGCGACTTGTATGGCTTCGTCGAAAAATTTAATTGCAGACTCAAATTGGTTATCATTATAGGACCTAACCCCTAAATTATACGATAAAGTCTGATAGGCTAAATTCAGTTTAGGTGATCGATTGCTAATCCCCTTTAAGTAATTAACAGCCACTTCTAAATTATCAGAATTAATAAAGGCATCAGCCACTAACTCGATGGCTTCCTCTGCATATTTACTTTTAGGAAATTTAGCATTGAAGGCTTGTATCTCATTAATGGTTTCAGACCCTTTGCCTAAATCCAATAAGACTTTGGCATAATTAAAGTAAGCATCTTCTTGTATGGCTGGATTGAATGATAGATTTCTGGCAACCTGAAACGCATCCAAGGTAGCAACCAAATTTCCAGCGCTTAGTTGGGCCAATGCCGTTGTAAACGCTGCATATTGTCCTAAGGAATCTTTTTTAGCCACTAAATCTTTTAATGTACTAGTAGCCTCATTGTATTTTTTTGTCTTAAATAGTGAGAAACCATATCGGTATTGGGATAAAGGACTAAATTTAGATCCTGTCATTTTTCCATAAGCTTCGTAACTTTTTATCGATTTGTCAAATTGATTCAATTGAAATTGAACATCAGCAACTAATAAGGCCAATTCGTCCAATCGATAGCCTGAGTTCTTTTTGACAATGATGGGTTCCGCATATTTTAAGAGTTCTGCAAATTTGGACTGATTGAAATAACATAACCCGATCCAATTAGGGATCTCTTTTCTGTATTTACTGCTGGCTTCTGCCTTGGCAAAATCAACGGCAGCTTCCCCGTATCTTTTTTCTCCAAAATTAATCACCCCAGCATAATAGGATGCGGCTAAAGCGTACTCTTCTTCTGGCTCTACCTTTATTTCGTTAAATATGGGCAAGGCTTCCAAGTACTTCTTTAATTCAAAATATGAAATGGCTAATTTGAATTTTGCCTCTAAATTAGTCTCAGAGGATCTACTCAGATATTTGATTGCTTTGGTATAATCTCCATTATCATAAAAAAAAGTACCTATTCCTCTCAATAATTTAATCGCTTGCGGATGTTCAGGATTATTGGCAATAAATCTTTCAGCCAAAATTTCTGCCTCAGGCTGACTCATGTACAATGAACACATGGTCATGTAATATTCAGCTAATACTTTTTGACCCGATTGTTCATTGCTTAAAGGTTCAAGACTTCCCAAATACGCAGAAAATTCCTCACGAGCGGCCACGTAATTCTTGGCATCAAAGTATTCTTTAGCTTGCCTGAAATGAATGGTGTGATCTTTGAAACTTAATGTTTGCTGGGCAATGGAGCCAAACGAAATGAAAAAAAGATAAAGAATAGGCAGCCAGCCAAAGGATGTATTTTTAAATTTCATTGTCAATGATTACAGCATTCTGATTAAAACAAAAATACGATTTTTCTTCAAAATTATTGCGTGCCCCAACTTTTTTTTAAGACTATTTAGCCAAATAATCAGTAAATACTTTAACAATTGAGGTATTTATTTAATTTTACGAAATATGCCCATTCACCAACAAAAAAAATAATGCTAACAAATCTTAAACTCAAATCATTTGTGCTCGCCATGGGCATTTGTCTTTTTGCTTATCCCCTCTTTGCGACTCCTTTAAGTCACCTAATCAAAATGCCTGAGCCTCATACTCACTATTTTGAAATCACTACGACGGTTGATCTAAGCAATGTACCTTACCGTAAGCCACACATAGACTTAAAAATGGCCACATGGACTCCTGGTTCTTATTTGATCAGGGAATTTGCTAAAAATATAGAAGCCGTTAAAGCTGAAATAAATGGAAAGCCAATTTCAATTTCAAAAATTAATAAGAATACTTGGCGTGTAGCAAGAAGTGCAGATGTTAAGAAAATTCAAGTTACTTACCGCGTTTATGCCTTTGAATTATCGGTGAGGACCTCTTTTTTAGATGATTCCCATGGTTACATTAATCCAGCCAGTGTTCTTCTATATGTGAATGAACTTTCAAATCTTCCTCAGGAAGTTAAAATTGATCCTTTCAAAAACTTTAAAGTTGTATCTACTGCATTAAAAGAAACAAGCAAATTTACGTATATAGCTAAAAACCTAGATGAATTAATTGATTCGCCTATTGAAATTGGAAATCACAAAGTCTGGGATTTTAAAGTGAACGGGATTCCACATCAAATCGCTTTTTATGGTTCAGTAAAAGTCGATTCAGTCCGGTTTATTGCTGATGTGACTAAGGTATGTGAAGAAGCTCAAAAAGTCGTAGGGGAACACCCATGCGACCATTACCTCTTCATTATGCATAATATAGGTAGAGGAACAGGAGGATTAGAGCATTTAAATTCAACAACTTGCTCGGTATCGAGGTCGGCATATGAAAGTGAAAGAGGGTATCAAGGGATTTTAAGTTTATTGGCTCATGAATATTTCCATCTGTGGAATGTAAAACGGATTAGACCTAAAACATTGGGACCCTTTGACTATGAAAATGAGAATTACACCCATAATTTATGGCTTTCTGAGGGAATGACGAGTTATTATTCAGGTGTAATCTTGCAACGTATGGGTAAAATTTCCAATCAGGAGTATGTTAATCGCATAGCTGCAGAAATTTCTTCGGTTGAAAATACGCCTGGAAGCCACCTTGAATCTGCCGCAGAGGCAAGTTGGGACGCGTGGATCAAATATTACCGTCCAAATGAAAACTCGCGAAACCAAACAGTATCTTATTATGACAAAGGATCTTTATTAGGTTATGTTTTAAACGCTTGGATTATTAAGTCTACTCAGGGCGAAAAATGCATCGATGATGTTTTCAAATACTTGTATCAGGCGTATTATAAGAAATTGAACCGTGGGTTTACCGATGCGGAGTTAGAGGATGCGTTCTCAAAAGTAGCAGGTACTTCAGCAAAGCCTCTTTTTGAATCTTATATTTATGGCGTTCAAACGCCTAATTACCAAGGTTTGTTTAATGAATTTGGTTTTACCTGGGCCAATACTTATGAGGGAAAATCAATCCCATATGTAGGTTTTACTGCTTTGGCTGGGAAAATAACTTCGGTTTATCGAGGTTCCTCAGCCTATGTATATGGATTGAATGTGGGCGACGAAATCGTGTCGGTAAATAAAGCTAGTTTTGAAGGTGTAGATAAGTTATTGGCCGATAAAAAAGTAGGTGATACCATTTTATTTATCGTCAAAAGAGATGGCCTTGAGCGTAGTTTTATGGTGCCTGTACTACAAAGTCCTTTGGCTTCTTTTTCTTTGACAGACCAAAAAACCTTGACTGATAATCAGAAAAAATTACGAATGAAGTGGTTGGGTAGTCTTTAAAGATCCAGATTTTGTGACATAGCCTCATACATATTTTTAAAATTTTGTATGATGGTTTCTTGAAAGGAGGAGCTGGTTGCCAGCTCCTCTATTTCTTTTTGATCAGAAAAATCCATGATGGAAAATTTGAAACTTTGCTCTAATTCTGGTGTTTCAAATTTCAATATGTATTTAGAATTCCATTCAAATAAGGATATTCGCATGGATTCATGAGCGATTTCTTTGATAAAATGCATTAATCTTCTATAATTTTGATGCTTTGGATGACATCCCCTTCTCTAATTTGATCAATCACTTCCAATCCTTCAATTACTTTACCAAAACAGGTGTGCTTGCGATCTAGATGTGAGGTATTATTTCTGGAATGGCAAATGAAGAATTGTGATCCTCCAGTATTGGGACCTCTATGAGCCATCGACAAAACTCCACGGTCATGGTATTGATTATTTCCCGTTAATTCACAAGGAATGGAGTACCCAGGACCTCCTCCACCGGTTCCATCCGGATCTCCTCCTTGAACGACGAAATCTGGAATGACCCGATGAAAAGTTAATCCATCATAAAATCCATTTTTAGAAAGGTCGGTAAAGTTTTTTACATGAATGGGTGCATCCTCCGTGTAAAATTCAATTTTCATTAACCCTTTATCGGTTAACATTTCTGCATAAGCCATATTGATCATTATTTTTATTAGGCTACAAAGATGCGAATGAATTTTGAATTATTTAAATTGAAAACAATTTCACTTACAAATAGATTACATAGCATGAAGTCATTGATTATTCTAACATTTTCCGCCTTGATTTTATTCGCCTGTGATTCAGAGGCTGATAAAAAGGAGGCAACTCAGTTTTTTCTTCGAGGTAATCAAAAGTTTAAAGAGAAAGAATATTACGAATCCATTAAATGGTATTCAGAAGCGATTTCGAAGCAGAGTAAGTTTTCAGATGCGTATTATAATCGAGGTTTAGTGTACCAAAGTCTTGAAAAAAATGATGAGGCTTTGGCTGATTTCCAAAAAGCGTATGATTTAGATCCCCAATTTTCAGCGGCCCTTTCTAAACAAACAGAATTGCTTCAAAATCTTCAAAAATTTGACCTTGCACTTGCATCTGCTGCCACCCTTGTTAAAAATTTCCCTGACTCATCTGCTTTTTGGTCATTACAAGGCGATATTTATTTACAAAAAACGCAATACAACGATGCGTTAGCATCTTATGACCATGCCCTCTTATTAAAACCCAATGCGGTGGAGACCTTGATCAATAAGGGAATCGTGTACCAAGAACTAAACCAATTGGATCTAGCGGAAGCCTCATTTAAATTGGCTTTAGCTACAGGTAGATATAAAGACTTGATATACAATAATTTAGGTTATTTGGATATTCAAAGGAGGCAGTGGAACCTGGCCAAACAATGGATTAAAATGGCATTGGAAATCGACCCTAAAAATGAACTGTATTTAAAGAATATGGATAAGGTAAATAAGCAATCAAGCGCGGAATAAATCCATGTATTTTTTTAGCTCGTTCGCATTTTCGATCGAATGGGTAAAAATTTCTAACAAAGCCCCACTTTTGCTTTTGTTGAAAAATTGATTCGAAATCTCTTTCCATTCAGTCAGATTTCTAACGCTGTAGTATGCTAATCCTGCATCCTGACAGGTATTTTGAGCTGTGAAATTTTGCGTTGTTTCCATAAATCCTGCTAATTCAGGAAGTTCTTTCGCCCCTTCTAAATTTCTAAATATTCCCCCACCCCCATTATTAAAGACGATGATCTTTAAATTATTGGGCACATATTGATTCCAAAGGGCGTTTTTGTCATAGTGGAAGGCCACATCTCCTAAGATGGAGATGACTATTTTTGAGCTATTTTGGCTTGCACCCACTGCAGTACTCAAACAACCATCAATGCCACTGGTTCCTCGATTTGAAAACACCTCAGAATGAGTGAAATGTGCCGCGGTCCAATTGACATACCGGATGGCCAAGGAGTTAGCGATGTGCACATCGACTTCCTCTAGATTTTCAATTTGCCTTATTAAGTCATTATAAAGATGTAATTCGGTATGATTGGGCTCATTAAAAAATACATTTTGCTTCCGAATAACCCTTTCTTGAAATGAAAGCCAAGGATTAATTTGTTTAGGCCAGGTGATTTTTTCTAAAAAAGATCGTGTTTCCATCGGAATCACATCTGTTAAGGATTGAAAAGGATCTGGTCTTCCGATGGGATTTGGATGCACTAGAAATGATTTACTCGGCTTCTCTTGCCTTAAAAACTGCTTAATTCGCTTAGAAACAAATGATTTCCCAAAATGGATATGTAAATCTGGTCTTAATGTTGGCCACAATGCTTCATTGGCCAATACTAAATCATGGAAGACATGACATCCTTCAGGTAAATTGGCTGTGGCATCCCCGATAACTGGTATTCCAGACTCAACTATTTGAGTGAAATAGTCATTTTCTATAGCATTAAAGGGTCTTTGGCCTACCGTTATTAAAATTGATTGTAGCTTTTCAAAATTAAAATAAGTCAACAAGTCAATGGTTTCTTCTGGCTTATGGGCAGCATTTAAATGGTTTAATTCTGCTACTGAAACACTACTTTGAGGCAATGTTTCGCCTGCTTGGGGATAGAAGGGTTCCGCAATGGGTATATTGAAATGAACGGGTCCTTTAGGCTCGGCAATTGCCAAATGGTAGGCGCCAATACCTAAATCAAGGTATTCTTTCCTTGGCAGAAGTTTCTGAGTAGGAAAATCTATGCATTTTTTTACATGTTTTCCGTACAATTCTTTTTGATAAATGGTCTGGCCATCCCATTGTCCGATCCATTCGGCCGGGCGGTCTGCGGTAAAAATCAATAAAGGCAATTCTTGAAAAAATGCTTCGACGATGGCTGGCGCAAAATTTAAACCTGCTGAACCTGAAGTGCAGCAAAGAATTACAGGCTTTTGGGATTTTAAAACTAAGCCTAGGCCAAAAAATCCAGCTGAACGTTCATCTGAAATGGAGTAGCAACGGATTTTGGGGTTTCTGGCTAGGGCCAACATCAATGGCGCGTTTCTGGATCCAGGACAAATGACAGCCTCTTCTACACCCATTTGGGATAGAATATCGACTAGTTCAACGATGCCTGCAGGAAATGCCATAGCAAAAAAAAGCCTCGTGAGAGGCTTTAAAAATTATCCAAGATATGTTTTTAGCGCTTTACTCCGGGAAGTATGACGCAGACGACGAATCGCCTTTTCTTTAATTTGTCTCACGCGCTCTCGGGTCAAATTGAATTTTTCTCCAATTTCCTCAAGAGTCATCGCATGCTCCCCATTTAATCCAAAATATAAAGTCACCACGTCTGCTTCTCTTTGTGTAAGTGTTGATAAGGCTCTTTGTACTTCACGACGCAAGGAATCATTAATTAATCCAGAATCGGGTTTGTCTTCTGAATCGTTCTCTAATACATCTAAGAGTGAATTCTCTTCCCCTTGAACAAAGGGTGCATCCATAGAAACGTGTCTTCCAGAGATTTTAAGCGTGTCCACAACCTCTCCTGTTGAAATTTCTAACACTTCTGCTAATTCTTCTGGGGAAGGTTCACGCTCAAATTTTTGTTCTAATTCAGAAAAAGTTTTTGAGATTTTATTCAAAGAACCTACGCGGTTCAATGGAAGACGAACGATACGAGATTGCTCCGCTAACGCCTGTAAAATGGATTGACGAATCCACCAAACGGCATAAGAAATAAATTTAAAACCACGCGTTTCGTCAAATCTTTGTGCTGCTTTAATTAAACCAAGATTTCCCTCATTAATTAAATCACCTAAACTAAGTCCTTGATTTTGGTATTGTTTCGCTACGGACACGACAAAACGTAAATTGGCCTTTGTTAAACGCTCTAGAGATAATTGATCTCCATCACGAATTTTTTGGGCAAGTATAACCTCCTCATCCGGAGTCAATAAATCTACTTTTCCGATTTCCTGCAAGTATTTGTCAAGTGATTGACTTTCCCTGTTGGTAATTTGTTTGCTAATTTTTAGCTGCCTCATAGTATGTTACAACGGATTAAATGAGTTTATTGTTTCCAATAAACCCATAAACTTTTTATGTCTTTACTCAGATTTCTCTGAATTGTCTGGTTTAGGTAAAAGTGCTTTAGCTGAAAGACGGAATTTACCAGTCTTTTTGTCTACTTCCACTAATTTAACCTTAACCTTATCTCCCTCCTTGAATACACCATCCATGGTATCTATTCGATCCCATGAAATTTCTGAGATATGCAATAGTCCATCTTTTCCAGGTAAAAACTCAACGAAAGCTCCAAACGCTTGGATATTTTTCACTTTTCCATCGTAGATTTCGCCAACTTCCGGAATCGTTACGATACTTTTCACCATGCGAATAGCCATATCCATCGCAGCTCCGTTTGCTGAGAAGATACTTACATAACCACCGTCTTCTTTTTCTTCAATGGTAACCGTAGCACCCGATTGTTTTTGAATATCTTGAACTACTTTTCCTCCTGGCCCGATCACCGCACCAATTTGCTCTTTCATGATTTTAATCACGGTAGCTCTTGGAGTTTGTGGCTTATAATCATCTCTAACGCTAGGAATTGCCTTTTTCATCTCATTTAAGATGTGAAGTCTACCCTCTCTGGCTTGAGATAATGCTTCGACCAACACCTCATAGGATAATCCTTGAACTTTAATGTCCATTTGGCAAGCAGTAATCCCATTTTCAGTACCTGTAACTTTAAAGTCCATGTCTCCTAAGTGATCTTCATCACCTAAAATATCAGACAATACAGCATATTTACCTGTTTTGGGATCTGAAATTAATCCCATGGCAATACCTGAAACAGGTGCTTTGATTTTTACTCCTGCATCCATTAATGCTAAAGTTCCTGCACATACAGTTGCCATAGATGAGGAACCATTAGACTCTAAAATATCTGAAACCACACGTAAAGTGTAAGGAAAATCTTCCATTTTAGGCAATACCTTTTTAATCGCACGCATGGCTAAATTACCATGACCCACTTCTCTACGTCCTACACCTCTGTTTGGCTTAACTTCACCCGTTGAAAAACCAGGGAAATTATAGTGCAACATAAACTTGTTATATCCTTGAGTCATGGCTTGATCAATAATCTGTTCATCCATTTTAGTTCCCAAAGTAACCGTAGTCAACGATTGAGTTTCCCCACGCGTGAAAACAGCTGAACCGTGTGGTGTGGGTAAATAATCCACTTCACATGTGATTTGACGAATTTCGTTCAATTTACGACCATCTAAACGGTAACGCTCTTGAAGGACCAATTGGCGAGCCGCCTCCTTTTCGATGTCATGTAAATAAACTTTAGCTAAAGAAAGATTAACCGTATGGTCTTCATTTAACGTTGAGATGTATTCATCTACAATCGCTTTGAATCCTGCTTTTCTTTCTTCTTTTTTAGGGTTCGCTAATTTAGCTACGGCCAAATATTTATCGTAATAGTTTTTCCACAATTCCGCACGCAACTCTTCGTTATGTGTTTCATGGCTATACGTTCTCTTTTCTGTTTTTCCACAAGCCACGGTTAACTCGTTCAATGCTTGGCATTGAATTTTAATGGCATCATGAGCAATGCGAAGCGCCTCAATCATTTCTGATTCTGAGATCTCATCTCCTTCTCCTTCTACCATTAATATGTCGTTTGCATTTGCGGCAACAATTAATTCTAAAGAAGCGCCAGCTAATTCACTCACACTTGGATTTACTTTATACTCTCCATTAATTTTAGCGACACGCACCTCAGAAATAGGTCCATTGAAGGGAATGTCAGATACCGCAAGTGCTGCTGCAGCCGCTAGGCCAACAAAAGCGTCCGGTAAAACCTCTGAATCCGCTGAAATTAAATTGATTAATACTTGCACATCGGCATGGTAATCATCTGGAAATGTAGGACGCAATGCGCGGTCTACTAAACGTGAAATAAGAATTTCATAATCAGACAGGCGAGCCTCTCTTTTAAGAAAACTACCTGGAATACGTCCATTTGACGCAAATTTTTCTTGGTAATCAACAGATAATGGAAGGAAATCTACTCCCTCTTTGGCCTCTTTGTTGGCAACCACAGTGGCTAACAACATCATATTTCCTGAACGAACAACCACAGATCCATCCGCTTGCTTGGCTAATTTGCCAGTCTCAATTTGGATTTCCTTGCCATTGGGCATCGAAATATTTTTTTGAATAATGTTAAATGACATACGTTTCTGAATAAATTCTCACGCAACCTCGCGTGTAAATAAGCTTTGCTTGTCGATGACAAATGTTTGGTAAACGGCAAATAAAACAGGGCTCCAATTAAATGGAACCCTGAAAATATTATTTACGAATACCTAATTCTAAAATAATAGCACGGTATCTTGAGATATCGGTACGAGTTAAGTAATCAAGTAAACGACGACGCTTACCTACTAATTTCAAAAGGCCCAAGCGTGTGCTATGGTCTTTTTTGTTCTTTTTAAGGTGCTCAGTCAAATAGTTGATTCTGTACGTGAATAACGCAATTTGCGATTCAGAAGAACCAGTATCGATTTTTGACTTTGCTTTCCCTTTTGTTTCGAAAATCTCTTGTTTTTTCTCGGGTGACAAATACATCTTTTACCAGTTTATAAGTTTTTGAAAAATTAATTTGCAAAAGTACTAAAATTGAATGTTAAATGCAAGCGAATTCGTAGGTCTAGGAAGAAACGCGTTTTTTCTGAATCCAAGTTTTAACTCTTTGCCAGGTAACTTGATAGAAATCGGATTCAAAAAGTCTGGAATCGTTTAGGGAAATGCGCATAAAATAGATTCCTATAAGTCCCAAAATGGTATTTGAAGCCCAAGCACCCAATTGCAAGAGTACTTTTCCCTCTTTGGCCATTTTGTCTCCTTGTTGGGTTAGGATATACATTAATATAAAAAAAGATACGGCCACAACCACTGGAATACCAAATCCTCCTTTTTTAATAATGGCTCCCAGGGGTGCGCCAATTAAAAACATGACGAGTATGGCTAATGCGTTGGTAAATTTATGATGCCATTCAAGGTTCGTTTTTTTCAAAATTACTTCTTTATCATCCAAGCTCACTAAATTAGTTTGGCCGAAGGTCAACATATTTTGAGTTTGTTGGAGCGCCATTTCATATGGATTTTTACTTGCCTTTTTTAGACCTTTGGCCAGTCTATTTTTAACCCATCGGGTATTTTCTAATAGTACTAATGATTGTGCAATGGTTCTTTGATGGTAAAGGAAATTAGGTGCAGTGGACGTGGTAAAACTACGTTTCATGGTATTAATTACCTTGTTTAGCGAATCTGAATCGTCGGCCAATTGCCAATTATTCCGCATGATTTCGTGATGTGCAAACTGATTTTCCTCTGTTTTATGAAGATCAAAGGCATCTAAGGACATAACAATTTTACTTTTTTTGAAACTATGCAAGGCCATGTCGGTTGGATCCAAATTACCTCCTCTGTCTGCGTCTTCTAAATAATCTTTGCCGTTAAAGAGTTCAAAAATCAAATATTTCTTTCCTAGAATGGTGTACATCTGTGCGGAATCAGCTAAGGTAACATGTCGGTTGCCATCATTATGGCTATGGTCGTAAATGATGAGGGACTTCAATGTTTTGTTATCGGGATATTTTTTAGCCACTTTAATGGCATAGCCTGGAAGGTCTGTATAAAAAATTCCTTCTTTAATATTTAAGGTTGTTTTGGTCGTCTTGATGTCATATAATAAACTCCAGCCTTTTAAATTAGCCCAGGGTAAGGCTACATTGGTGAACCAAAACATGAAAAAGCTCAAGCACACTGCTGCGATGAATATGGGTCTTAGGATCCGAATAATGGAAATTCCTGCGCTTTTTAGGGCTGTGAGTTCAAAGTTTTCTCCTAATTTCCCAAAGGTCATGAGCGATGACAATAAAATAGCCAAAGGCAATGCAAGAGGAATCGTGATGAGGGAGAAGTAGAAAAAAAGCTCCACGTAGACCGTAGTGCCTAAATCTTTGCCAAATAAGTCTGAAAAATAGAAAAGGACTAAGCGTAATAGAAATATAAAAATTACCACCAACAGGGTTAAAACAAATGGCCCCCAAAATGCCTTTAATATTAACTTGTCAATTTTCTTTATCATTAACTGCCGACGATTTCTTTCAGTTTATCGGTTAAATAATCCCAAAGTTCAGTTGCGTCCTCATCACTCTTGAAGGTAGATGCGCTGTCAAAAACTTTAAGGTAGGTGGCATTTGTCAATTCGCTGACGTCTAATTTTATTTCAATGTAGGCCAATGCATTTCCTTTTTCAGGTTTATTGAATTCAAATTTGACCAGTTTATTTGGTTTGCTGTGGGTCAAGGTAGCTACATGATTTTCATCATCCCAGAAAAAATTAAAAATATCAGAATTCTTGACAGTAACTTTTTCTGCAAACCATTGTTGGAGCCCTGAAGCGGTACTAATATAAGGATAAAGTACTTTGGGTGAGGCTTTTATCTCATATTCAAATTCAAAGTGCGGTTGATCCATGGTCATTATATTTAAAGAGATAAGCATTTTTATTTCCTTTAAACAAAGGTATTATTTATACGCTAATTCCCAAATATGATTCAAAATTAATAAGTATTCATAAAATATTTGAGTTTCTTAAGGCTTTCAATTACCTTTGCATCCTGATTTGGCGGGGTAGCTCAGATGGTTAGAGCGTTGGATTCATAACCCAAAGGTCGGCAGTTCGATTCTGCTCCCCGCTACATTTAAAGGATGACCTTGTGTCATCCTTTTTTATTTTCTTTTTTAATGATTAATTTAAAGTCCTGTAAGGAATGAATATGATTAAAAAACCCTCATTTGATGAGATTTTTATGGATTTGGCGCAAAATTTGGCGTTAAGATCACATTGTACAAGAGCTCAAGTCGGTTGTGTGTTAACGAAAGATACGCGGATCATTTCCATTGGCTATAATGGGCCACCCTCAGGTACACACAACTGTGATGAGGACTTTGCAGCAGAAGGCGGTTGTCCAAAAGATTCGAAGGGTTCTTGTTCATTGGCCTTGCATGCCGAGCAGAATGCTATTTTATACGCATCTAAAAATGGGGCAAGCATTGAGGGATCCACGATTTATGTGACTTTGTCCCCTTGCATATCGTGTGCTCGGATTATCTACAGCATGAAAATTAAAAAAGTAATTTTTCTGAATTCTTATGCGGCTTATAAGGGCTTGCCAACGGACGAGGGGGTTGAATTCCTAAGGAAATTCGGGGTGGAAGTGGTTAAATATAATTAGGTAATAGGTAATATAATAGGTAATAAGTATTAGGTAATAGGTAATAAAATTAGGTAATAGGTAATAAGTATTAGGTAAGAGGTAATAAAATTAGGTAATAGGTAATAAGTATTAGGTAAGAGGTAATAAAATTAGGTAATAGGTAATAAAATTAGGTAATAGGTAATAAGTATTAGGTAAGAGGTAATAAAATTAGGTAATAGGTAATAAAATTAGGTAATAGGTAATA
>CANHXO010000054.1 GCA_947464595.1 Cytophagaceae bacterium | reverse complement strand
TTCCCTCAAGCTTGACATCAAAGACCGTTGGATTCATACTAAATACCCCTTGAATATGATGATCTAAGGCACGGCCACGAATCGACATGGTATACCAAAATCGCCCCTGATCGAGCATAGGATCTCCATTTTCATAGGTTATAGTTCGTATATCAGCCAACCCAATACCGGTGGTAATAGCCATTTCAACCTTCTTGATCTGAACTTGTCCTCCTTTCAGATGTACAAATAGCTGTGATTGAAAAGAATGCAGATATTTTTTTTCACGTAAATCAATGTAAGAATTAAAATCACTCTGTCCAATAACTTGTGGCAATCCCTGATCTTGTACATACAAGGTAAATCCACTGCCCAGCATTTGGAGAATCATGCGACCTTTCATGTTTTTTACTTCACCAAGGTTGACCGCAATTGATTTGTTGACTATGAGCTCCGTATTTTTAATGACTTTCAATGTTACTCCGGACAGCATTGTGTCTTTAAATTCAACTTTGACAAAGCATTGTTCTTTTTTATGGGCATCCGAAAATTCAAAACCAATTTCTCCTTTTCCAGAGCAAGAAGCGAGATCAATGGAATAGGTTGCAAATGAATTAAAACCCCCAAACCAAATGGATGTCTGGCTTTCTTTCGTTGATTGAATAAACAGTTTGTCTTCGCTAACAAATACCTTGGAGTGATGATCCGTGTAATGACTGATGGGGTGCATGGCCGACAATCCGATGATTTTACCTGGTTCAATTCCCGCCAAATGAATGGATTGTTTTTCGTCAAAAATCAATCTTTGCACACCCTGCCTGACAAATTTTATCTTTTCGGGTGAAGTCTGACTTTGAACGACATGACTTAGCGTGGTGAATAGAAATGCGAAAAGTAATTGATAATGATTATTTTTCATAGGTATTTCATTTTTGCCAACTTTATTCTCAATTAAGATTTTGCCATTCAAATGAATGTGAACCAGCTGACAGGGAACGAATAGTTAAATTTAATGAAATAATATGAATTCGTTGGAAGGGTTAATTTACGTTAGCCATTTCCACAAACAAGCACTATTTACTAAAATTCTGATTGCCTTAGAGTTAAACAATAATGCTTTAAAAATAGTGGCTATAATTTGATCCCATTAACATTCATGTACCCCTTGCGATACGGACTTTTGGATACTATAAAATCCACATCAAAAGGGTGAATTCTTTTATTTAATGAGAGAAAAAGCAAATTAAATAGCGCGAAAAGAGTTTTCGATTGAAATTATTCGCGATTGCCAATCAATTATATTAAAACAGTCTTAAGTATATTGAAATAATAATTTCTATTTGAAATATATTAATTTAAAGTAAATTTTAGATTCATTAATAAGCTAAGCCTGTGAAATTTCAATTCAAATCCTTCCTTATTTTAAGTATAATTATTTTAGTATTTAATTACCAAACTTCGATGGGTCAATCGAAGTTTAAGACCCCGAAAATGATGTATGCTGATTCCAGTAGAACTGGTAAGCCTTTTTCAAAAAACCCTTATGTCATTAAATTTAATGGAAGGTATTTAATGTACTCTTCCATTTTGCCCATGAAGGGTAGTCAATCTAGGGAAATTGAAATCACAGAAAGTACAGATTTGATTCATTGGAAGAATGTCGGCTTTTTGACGATCCAAGAGCCCTATGAAAAAAATGGAATTAGTGCCCCTTGCGCTTTAGTTATCAAAGGAAAAGTCCACATTTTTTATCAAACTTATGGCAATGGTAAAAAAGATGCCATTTGCCATGCTATATCGGATGATGGAATAAACAATTTCAGAAGAAACCCAACAAATCCGATCTTTCGTCCAGATGGTTCATGGAATTGCGGAAGGGCCATAGATGCAGAAGTGTTTCTCTTTAAAGGCAAATATTACATGTATTACGCTACGAGGAATCCAGATTTCAAAATTCAAATGCTCGGTGTAGCTACAGCACCTAAAAATACGAATTTTAACCGAGGAGAATGGACACATCAATCCAAATTAGCTCCCATCCTAAAACCTGAAGAACAATGGGAAGGCGAGTGCATTGAGGCGGCTTCCATCATCAAGCGAAATGGTATTTTGTATATGTTTTATGCAGGATCATATGATAATTCCCCACAGCAAATAGGGGTAGCGACTAGTCAAGATGGATTTTCATGGCAACGGCTTTTCAAAAAACCATTTTTGGAAAATGGCAAACCTGGCGAGTGGAATTATAGTGAGTCAGGCCATCCAGACATACTCGATTTGGGCAGTAAAAGCTATTTGTTTTTTCAAGGCAATAAAGATCAAGGAAAAACGTGGTGGATTTCAAATGTAGAAGTTGGCTGGAACAAAAAGGGGCCTTATTTAAAATAGTGTAGCGCTTCAAACTAAGTGAACTTTTTACTCAAATAAGAGCGTTTAAATTTATCTAAAAAATTTATTTTTCGGCAATAAGCATCAACAAAAGAGCGCTCAAAGAATTGATTTCTGCGAATGCAAAATGGGTCGCAAGGGAGCGTTTAATCAAAATTAAAGAAATGAAAAATCAAAATCAGTAAGTATAGACATCAAAAAGAGAGACATCATGTCTCTCTCCTTAAAAAATCTATACCACTACTATTTTAAAGTTAGTCTCTTTTTAGTTGAAAAATCAATTAAAACCTTCTTTTCATTTTCAACTTTTGACTTATTTAAATCCAGTATTTTTTGAAAAATAGCGGTTTTTCTATTCGGTATCCCTACTCTACAGCTTGTTATTTTGGAAGTTTCTGGGCAAGCTTGTTGGCCATATCCATCGCATACAAAGACTCCAATGATCAAAAAATTGAAAACAATTTTAAAGAATTTTTTTTTCATTAATCTTCAAGATTACTTTTCACAGGTATCATGCCTGCTTTATGCTTAAGAACCAACTCATTTATTTCATTGACAATTTTTTCATTTTTACCATATATATCATATTGCTCAGAAGGGTCTACAGACAGATTAAAAAGCACTGGTTTTTCTAATTTTTCAATTTTCTCTGGATAGCCAATAGGGTTATTTTTCAAATAATACAATTTATAATCGCCTAATCGAGCAGCAAATAAATCCGTTGCATGGTAGAAAAACATCTCATTCCTTGGATTGACATCTTTATTCTGTACCATTAATGGGCTCAAATCATATCCATCTGATTTAACTTGAGATGGAATTTCTATGTTGGCTATTTTACAAAGAGTGGGCAATATATCTAAGGTACTGCCCATCTTCATTTCAACCCTAGGTTTAATATTAGTAGGCGACCAAACGATAAATGGAACGCGCATTCCACCTTCATAGCTTGTTCCCTTAGCACCAAATAATAATCCAGAAGAACCTCCTTGTTCATTAAATAACTTCCAAGGACCATTATCAGAAGTAAAAATAACATACGTGTTTTCATCCAAATGCAACTCCCTTAATGTTTCTAATACTTTCCCTACGCTCCAATCAAGCTCTTCTATGATATCCCCATACAAACCTCTCATACTTTTCCCTTTGAAATCTTTGCCTGCAAAAAGGGGTACATGTGGCATTGAATGTGCCAAATAAAGAAAAAATGGTTTCTCTTTATTTCTTTTGATAAAGTCAACAGATTCCTCTGTATACCTCTGTGTAATCATATATTGGTTTGCTGGTCTTTCTATTATTTCTGAATTTCTCATGAGTGGAACGTTGAAATCCTGAAAATTTGGATTAAACATGTCTTCCCGAGTCATACCTGCCTTTTTATCCATATCATTTGAATAAGGAATGCCAAAATAATAATCAAATCCATTATTATTAGGTGCAAACTGTTTTAAATGACCCAAATGCCATTTGCCTACTAACGCAGTTTGATAACTATTCGCCTTCAAAATTTCAGCAATGGTTAACTCAGATTCTGGTAAACCACCTTTTGAATCAGGGAATAGAACCCTCCGTTTATAACTTTCCATTCCTATCCTAACAGGTAATTTTCCTGTCATTAAAGCGGCTCTTGAAGGAGTACAAACATTAGCAGCTACATAGAAATTAGTCCATTTTTGGCCCTCATAGGCCATTCGGTCTAAATTAGGCGTTTTAATGACCGGATTTCCAAAGGTCCCTAAATCCCCATAGCCTAAATCATCTGTATATATAACGATAAAGTTAGGTTTACGTTTTTTTGAAGCTTGGGCTATCGACTGAAAACAAGTCAAAATACATAGTGCGGCAATAAATAATTTAAGTTTCATATTCGTTTAATTTAATGGTTTTTGCCATGGAACTCTTCCTCCTTCTTGGATGAACGTCATCAACAAATTATTTAATTTTTTAGTCATTTCAGGATTGGATTCAACTAAATTACTCTTCTCGAGTGGATCATTTTTCAAGTTATAAAGCTCATAAGGCAAGAAAGGAGAGTTTTGTAATAATTTCCAATCTCCCAAACGAATGGCATGATACGCTTTCCCTCCATATTGAATTCCACCTTCTCTTCTTGTAAAATAAATGGGACGTTCTATTTGTTCATTTCCCATATTCAGAAGAGTATTCGCAAAACTTCTTCCTTCTATTTTATGGGAAAAAGAAGCACCCACTAATTCAAGAATGGTTGGGTAAATGTCCATGGATAAATTAACATGGGTAGAATTTGAGCCTTTTGTAATCTTGTTTGGCCAACTAATTACCGTAGGAACTCTCAAACCTCCCTCATACATACTTTGTTTGCCATCTCTAATCGGACCATTATTTGCTAAATCAGGTAAATGTCCTCCATTATCTGAGGTAAATACGATAATCGTGTTTTCATATTGACCCGATTTCTTTAAAGCATCGACCACCTGGCCTATCCCGTCATCTAAGTGCTCAATTAATGCCACTAGCTTAGCGCGCTTTTCATTCATACCTGGGTTTTTCTTTAAAACCTTATCCAACCATTCTTTGGGAGGCTGTACAGGAAAATGCGGCGCATTGTAGGCCAAATAAAGAAAAAATGGTTGCTTACTCTGAGCTTGTTTTTGAATATAATCAACAGACCATTGGGTAAACAAATCGGTGGCATGTCCTACTGGCTCGATTTTCTGATCATTTAATCGCATGAAATTAATGCCGTGGCGAAGATGAGTCCAATAATCCTCCATCATATCTTCAAGCCAACCATGGAAAAAATCAAACCCCTTTTCATTGGGAAGATTGGGCGATTCTAAGCCTAAATTCCATTTACCTATATGCGCAGTGTGATACCCAGCCTTTTTTAAGACTTTAGGCAATAAAATAGTACTAGGATTAAGATAACCCCAGTTATTTTCTTTGTTATAGCGAATTAAGCCAGGAACACCCACAAAATCAGGGTATCTACCTGACATTAATGAAGCTCTTGTAGGTGCACATACGGGTGAATTCGAATAGAAATAATCGAACCTCATCCCATCCCTTCTCAATTGATCAATATTAGGCGTGCTGAGATCTTTATTATCGTAATAAGATACATCATGATAGCCTAAATCATCCGTCAGAATAATAAGTACGTTAGGCTTCTTGTTTTGAGCCAACAAAAAATAACTACTCAACAACCATAAAAAAATAGCCAAAATGCTTTTTTTCATTTGCGATAAATTTTAATTAATGACATCGATTGGACTAAATTATTTTCAAAAAGCAATTAAATATACGTTAGAAAATTGAATATAAATCGGGAAGGCTGGATTGACACTTCCCGATTTATATCATTTACAATTTAAACATAGATAGTTCTTTACCATTTAGGATTTTGAACTAACTTGGGATTAAGAGATAACTCACTTACCGGAATGGGTAATAAATTATAATAATCTAAATAACCAGTAGGAAATTTAGTTTCAATTATGCCTCCTAAATGATCCTTAACAACTACCGGATAAATATCTTTTCCGATATTCCAACGCCTTATATCAGACCAATATAAACCTTCTAAAGCAAATTCAATACGCCTTTCTTTTCTAAGACGATCCCGTGCTTCTACCTGCGATAATCCCTTGGGAATCTTTGTGATTTTTACGTCCTTTCGTTCAGTTCTAATTCGATTAATTATATCGATTGCATCATCTATGTTCTTATTCAATTCAATCATAGCCTCTGCTTTTGCCAATAATACATCCGCATAACGTAACACGATGTTATTGATAGATGACTGACCAGAAGTAGGCAAGTTCGCCATTTGGTTTTCTCGGTACTTACGGGCACTCAGATGTTTTAATCGATTGCCAGGATGGTTGAATGCCCCACCAGGGTAGATGTAGTTGGGAAAGCGGAAACCCAAAATATATGAACCCGGAATAACGACAGTGAATTCTAGACGAGGATCCCTATTTTTAAACTTATCTGCTGCATTAACTGGACTGCCATCTATGGTTTCATATGCATCTACTAGATTATCAGTAGGTACATACCTTGTTCCACGAGTAAAGCTTCCTGTCCCCGTTCCACAAAATTGATCATGAAAAGAACCCTGTGAATTTTCGCCTGAAATATATTGAATATCAAAAATCACTTCAGAATTATTCTCGTTTTCTTGTTTAAATAAACCTTCATAGCTGGGATACAAAGAATACTTATTCAAAGCTTCAATTTGCTGAGACACCTCTAGCACTTTATCGTATTTATTTTGATACAAATAAGCTCTCATTTTTAAACCCAATGCCGCCCCTTTATCTGCTCTACCCACCTCTGGAGCTTTAATACCTAGGTTTTGAATAGCAACATCATAATCGGAAATCACTTGATCCCAAGTTGCTTCTTTAGATGCTCTTGCAATCACGCGCGCTTCATCTGTAGTTAAAGCACTGTTCGCTATGGGTACTCCACCATAGGCATCTGCCAATAATGAGTAAGCTAAACCTCTCAAAAAATGTGCTTCCCCCTTATAGGTATTCTTGGCAGCATCCGGCAATTTAACTTGATCTAAAGCTTTCAATAAATAATTAGCTCTAAAAATGATCGCGTAACATCTGGTCCAACGAAAAGTAATTATATCTGCATCAGTGGATGCCAACTGCCCATTACCCATTTTAGTAATTGGAAAATTCCCCCAATTAAAGGCATTTGGGGTGGCTCCATCCAAAACACCAAAGCCAAATAACCCTTCATTATATATAGATGATTCTCTTAATAACGCATAAGTACCATTTAGTGCAAGCTTTACATCCGCCTCATTTTGGGGGAAATTAGCTGTTGTAATTTTGTCTTCTGGAAAAATTTCCAAGTATTGATCAGAACAACTAAAACACAAGCTTACTAAAAACAAACATACGTTTATATATATTTTTTTCATGATCTTAAAAGTTTAAATTAACGCCTAAAGTAACGATCCTAGGAACTGGGTATTGATTTACACTGGAATCAAACGTATTCTTTTCGGGATCATACCCATCGAATTCATTACTAACCAGTGTATACATATTTTGAGCATTTACATATATGTAAGCCTTTTTCAATCCGTATTTATTGGAAATTATTTCAGGCACACTATACCCTAATTGCATATTTTTAAGCTTAACAAAGTCTACTTTATTTACCCAAAATGAAGATTGAGAATTATTCCAAGAATTATCAAATCTGGCCATTGGAATATTAGTATTTGTATTGGTAGGGGTCCATGAATTTAACCAGCGCTCACCCACTACCCTATTTTCATAGGTCAGGTTAGTGAAATTGTTTTGATTAAACATGTTTACTCCTAAAATACCCTGCATCAAAATATTCAAATCGAATCCTTTAAATTTAAAAGAAGGAGATATACCAAACGTAACTTTAGGAATCGTATTACCTATGGACTGCCTATCTTCAAATCCCAATTTGCCATCGTTATTTAAATCTTCAAATTTCAAGTTACCTGCTCTGGGCTTGAATCCATTAGCAAACATATGCTCAGTTGCTTCTTGATTAGTTTGGTAAATTCCTACGACTTTGTAACCATACAATTCTCTATATGAATACCCTTCTCGAATCAAATAAAGTTGGTCTGGCGACCTAGAAGTACCAAACTTAGTAACCATATTTTCAATATAAGTAACATTTAAACCCATATTAAATCCTAGTTTATTACGATCTAATACCTGGTTGTTGTAATTCAAAATCAATTCAATACCATTGTTAGTCATTTCCCCTTTATTTTCAAATGGAGAGTTCAATCCCCCTAAAACTAAGGGGATAGGTAGCTGGACTAAGATATCTTCCGTCTTCTTTGTAAAGTAATCAGCTTCAATCGAAATTTTATTCTTTAAAAAAGACATCTCAATTCCAATATCCGTTGTGGAAGTCTTTTCCCAAGAAATGTTCTCGTCAATCAAGTTAGTTATAGCTGCACCGGGTGCTAACTTACCACCATAATTATAACTCAACGCATTATTTTGGTTGATGATCGTTAGGTAGGGCCAATAATCAGAGATATTTTGATTTCCCAATCTACCCCAAGAAGCTCTTAATTTTAAATTTGATATCACTTCAGAGTCTTTCAAAAATTCTTCATCTGAAACACGCCATCCCGCTGAAAATCCTGGGAAATAACCCCATCTGTTCCCCTCTTTAAATCTGGAAGAAGCATCTGCTCTAAAATTAGCTTCAAACAAATATTTCTGATTAAATGCATAATTCACCCGACCAAAATAAGAGAGTATACGTAATGCGTTCATATTACCAGAACCCTGAATACCAGATGTTCCAGCATCTACCTGAGTTAAACCTTCTTTAGGTGGACTAGTCCTTCTTGCATAAAGTGTTTGTATTTTATTGGATTCAATTTGAGTACCGGCTATAGCTGAAACTTCATGTACCTTATTGAACGTATTGCTGTAATTTAATGTGCTAAATAGGTTTGTATTGAAACCAGAAATATTTCCTCTATTTATTTCTAAACCCTCCCTGTTGAAATTTTTGGTAATCGTTTCAATTCCGGAATCTGTGTATCCAAAAACACTCGAATTGTAACGATCCACTAAATTCCACGTACCATTAGCAGCAAATGTTGTCTTTACCGATAAATGTTTGGTAAAATTCACTTCTGCCGTTGCATTGATCGATAATAAATTCTCTTGTGCTGATGTTTTTCCATTGGCAGCATCAATTAAAGGATTTCTATTATCATATAATAAAGCCCCATTATTATTTGTCGCTTGAACCGATCCAAAGCGTCCATCCCTAGCGTATGGTGCAATAAATGGTGCAGCACCACTTAACATTTCAAATACACGCCCTAAAGAGCCATAGGTTATGTCAGCATATGGTTCCTTGGAAAGACGATTGATGTAACTAACTCGACCGCTAATTTTCAACCAATTATTGATTTTCGAATCTAAATTAGCCCTTAAACTAAAACGCTGTGAGTTCGTATTTACCACCATTCCTTCTTGATTCAAGTAATTAAATGATAAAAATGTGGTGGTTTGAGTAGATCCCCCACGGATAGACACATTGTGTTCCTCAATCCTGGCAGGCTTAAACAGCTCTGAAAACCAATCCGTATTTGGGTATTTAAAATTATCAGTACTAGTTCTAAATGCATTGATTAAATCAGTTGAATACAGTGGGCTAGCCCCATCATTTACCAGTGCCCTATTACTTAATTCCATATTATCAGCACTATTACTTATGGTCTTATACCTCATACCAAGGGTCTGTACTCCTACATAAGAATTCACATTTACTTCCATTTTCTCATTGTTTTTCCCCATTTTAGTGGTGATTAAAACAACTCCATTCGCCGCTTTAGATCCGAAAATCGCTGCACTAGCCGCATCTTTCAACACAGATATTGATTCAATGTCAGAAGGATTTAATTGGTCAAATGTTCCTTCCACTCCATCCACAATAATTAAAGGATTTGCGTTATTTAAAGTACCCCATCCACGAACTCGTATTTGCGATCCATCACCCCCTGGCTTTCCAGAGTTTTGACTTACCCAAACTCCTGAAGCTGTTCCTCCCAATGCTTGTGATGCATTGGTCAATGGTCTATTATTTATTTTTTCATCAAACTTGATGGTTGATATAGCACCAGTTAAATTTACCTTTTGTGTACTTCCATAGCCCACAACTACCACTTCAGCCAAAGCTGTGACATCAGGTTTTAGCGAAATAGCTAATTGGCTTTTATCGCCAACAGAAACTTCTTGGCTTAAATAGCCTACAAAAGATATCAAAAGTGAAGCATTATTATCAGGAACCGATAAGCTAAAATTACCATTCGAATCTGTTTGTGTTCCTTTTGCAGTTCCTTTTAAACTTACATTAACTCCAGGCAATCCTTGACCTGTTTCATCCTTTACTTTTCCTGTGATTGGCTTATCCACCAACTGAAGTTGATTCAAGGTGGGTATACTTGAGCCCACTTCATGATTACTTCGAAGAATAATTCGATTTTCTTTGACTAAATACTCCACGGAAAGTGGTAATAGTAATTCATTCAATACTTGATCAAGTCGTTTTTTAGTCACATTAATCGTGACCACTTGTGACGTATTAATGTTACTTGAACTGTAGACAAATTTAACATTGACTTGTTTTTCAATAGTTGATAGCACTTTTTTTATCTCTGCTTTTTCCATTTGCAAGGAAACGGTCTTACTTAAATCAAATTGACTATAAGCAGAGTGTGCATAAGAAAAAGTGCAAAAAACTAAACAGATGACTAATTGTTGTAATGTGATTTTCATAATTACCAAAAACAATTTTGGAAACAGATGTGATTTGTTCATAATTTTACATAGTTAAGGTTTTACGATCATTAACCAAGTTTTACCATTTATTGGTAGAAACTTCTGGCCGGAGATGCGTCAACATCTTCGGCTTTTTTCATTTTAATCTAAGAGCTATTCATTTCTTTATTTACATATTTTATTTACAAGACTTTCCATTAACAAAAATCGTTGAGCCGCGTAACTCATATCTAGCTTTAATCGATGAGAAAGCTACGTCAAGCTGCTCGAATAAATCCAAGCCTCCTAGATCTCCAGTAAATAGGCATTTTTCAATTTCTCTATTGACAAATATGATTTCAACTCCATAAAATAATTTTAATCGATCTCTTAAATCACCAAATTGAATTTCATCAAATATAAAATCTGACTTATTAAGATTAGACACTAATAATTGGGGTGTTTCAACAATACTTTCTTGAATCGTTTGATTTTCAGTGTTATAAATAGCCTTCAAATTTGGTGTCAATACAACACCATTTAATTTTTTCGAAATGCCATTTTTTGAAGTAGCATAAACAGAAACTTTTCCGCTAATCACAGCCACTTCTATGAATTTATTTTGATTATCTGACCCTACTTTAAAACTAGTCCCTAAAACTTCAGTGACTAAATTTCCCATTCTAACTAAGAAGGGTTTTTTCTCGTTTCTAACTACTTTGAAAAAAGCCTTACCTTTTACTAATACAGTCCGGTTGACTTTTCCGAAATCTTCAGATACGATAATACTTGAATTCTTTTCTAAGACAACTTTGCTACCATCTGGAAGCGTCAATGTCTGATTGGTATTTGCGTTATTTCGGGTTTCCATACCCCTATTATCTGAAATTACATTTCTTCGGAAAGATTCTGGGAAATACAGATAAATAGAAAAACTAGCTACAAGCAACAAACATGCTGCAATAGTTATTTGAACAAAAATTCTCTGTCTGGTAAAATTTATTCTTTTGGGTTTTTCAAAAAGCGCATCATTAAGTTTGTTCCATATTCTACCTCCTTCTGATTGCATCTCTTTTTCATCTTTAAAAATAGATAGTTCAGAATGAGTGATAATACTTTCATTAACGACACCTTCCAAAAAAATAATTTCTTCAGGAGTACAATCACCGTTTTCAAATTTTTGTAATAGAATGTCGAATTCCTTTTTTTTCATTGTATTCATTTTAATTAGCTGAATAAAAATCCTTGAAATTCTCTCTTAGAAATTTTAAAGATTTTGTTACGTGATATTCAACAGCTTTTTCAGATAACGCTAATTGGGCAGCAATCTTTTTAACTGGAATTTCTTCGATTTTACTCAATCTAAATATTAAGGCGGTTTTTTCTGGCATCGATAACATAAGTTCATTGAGCCTTTGCTCAAACTCTTTTGAAAATATCAAGTCTTCGGTAGAGCTAGTTTCATTTAGTTGATTCAATAATTGGAACTCTCGAAACTTCCTAATATTGATTTGATTCCGAAGCGATTTATTAACTAAATTCCGACTTGCTATAAATAAGTATACTTTCAGGTTTTCGATTATACTATCTTCTCGATTATTCCATAAACTAAGCATCAAATCATGAAGTATTTCTTCTGAATCTTCTTTTGATCCCAAGTTCTGGTATACAAAACCATAAATAAACTTCCAATACCTTGTATATATTACCTCAAACGCTTTATTATTACCCATTTTCATGAGCAATAATAATTCCGAATCAGGTAATTCATTAAAATTCATTCTGGCTAGCTAGTATAATTGTGGTAAGGTTCCACAAGTTGCAATAATCCCTAAGATATATTATATTTTAATTAAAAATAGTAATATAAACGGTTGGTTTATGCTGATTAGGCTTTCATCAGCCTACCTAGAATCTTGGATTAATCCCCACTAAATAAAATATATCCGATTTTAATCATAGCTTCAAACATTAGAGCTACCTAATTGATTCTGAAAACCAAAATCCAATGAAATGAGTCCAATAAATCGAAAGAACATAATCCACTAATGTATTGATCCGATTAACATTCATGTACCCCTTGCGACTCCACCTATCCCATTTCCTTTTCCCACACGTTCACACTCTTTCTGTAGGTAATTTTGTAATATTGTCGGAATAACTATTTTCCGATGAAAAAAATCTTATTACTCATAGCGCTCCCCTTGCTCGTACAGGCGCAGAAAATTGACAAAATTATTACCCGTGAAGAAACGGAGCGTATCGAAACCTATCTTGCCTCCGACGAACTGGCGGGTAGAAAACCCTTTACACCAGGCATTGAAAAAGCCGCAAATTTCATTTCTGGCGAATTCCAAAAGGCAAAATTGCAAAAGACCCACGGGACGTATTTGCAGTCATTCCCAATGTTTAAGTCTTCCCTTATTTCCGCTACCCTCAGCCTAGATGAAAAATCGGTGGAGGCAAAAAATTGCGCAATTATTTCCAAAGAGTCTTCAATTGAACTCGATGAAAAATCAGGCTATAACGTGGTGAGCATTAAGGAGGGTGAGAATTTTGGCCAAAATGCCTATAAGGTTATGAACGCCAAAAAGCCAACCATCGCTTTCTTGCACGAAAGCTTTGCAAAATATATTCCGCGCCTGTCTGGCCGAGGACCGCTCAGAGAAACGCAGGTCAATATTATTTTCGTGATTGCCAATGCCATTCCAAATACGTTTAAAGTCTCCGTGACCCAACAAGTAGAACGCCTCGAACTAGCAAACGTCGTGGGGATCCTTCCTGGTAAATCTCGTCCAAATGAATACGTTATTTTCTCAGGTCACTACGATCACTTGGGGATCGGGAAAGCGGTCCAAGGGGATTCCATCTACAACGGGGCAAATGACGATGCTGCTGGAACAACCGCTGTGATGATGCTAGCCAAATACTACGCTAAAAAGCGTGACAATGAACGTACCCTAATTTTCGCGGCCTTTACAGCCGAGGAAAGCGGTGGCCACGGAAGTGCTTATTTCTCGAAACAATTTAATCCAGACCAGGTAGTAGCCATGTTTAATTTGGAGATGATTGGTACAGAAAGTAAATGGGGTAAAAATAGCGCCTACATCACAGGCTATGAAAAGTCATCCATGGGTGAAATTTTGAAGAAGAATTTAGCAGGATCGCCATTTACCTTTCATCCGGATCCTTACCCAGACCAAAACTTATTTTACCGTTCAGACAATGCCACTTTAGCAGAGTTAGGCGTTCCAGCGCATACCATTTCTACCTCTAAAATGGACAATGAACCTAATTACCACAAGGCCAGCGACGAAGTACAGACATTGGACTTAGCTAATATGACGGAAATAATTAAAGCGATCGCTAAGAGCGCAACCAGTATTATATCCGGGGAAGATACCCCTAGCCGTGTGGATACGACCCAACTGAAATAAAGCTTTAGTATGTACCAAAAATCACCTAAAGCCTGTGCGCCTAAATTGCAAACACAGAACAAACCAACGATGCATACATTAAAATCATTACAAGCATTTATATGGGCCTTAACCCTTTTATCCTTTATTGTAATTTACAACTCCTCTGGACAAACAGTGGTCGGAATTAAAGGCAATCAATTTTACCTGAATGGCAAACCCACCTATCCAAATCGCTATTGGAACAATTTAAAAATAGAAGGCTTATTGATTAACTCGCGCATGGTTCAAGGTATTTTCGATGATTTAAATCCTGAAACCGCTCAAACATTTGCCTACCCCGACACTAAAAAATGGGATGCCCAAAGAAATAATCAAGAATTTGTTGCCAATATGTCCCTTTGGCATTCCTATGGATTAAATTGTTTTACCTTGAATATGCAGGGGGGAAGTCCCACAGGCTATGGAACTTCAAAATGCATCAACTCAGGATTTAATCCAGATGGTTCATTAAACGTTGACTACCTAGACCGCTTAGACAAAGTGTTGAAAGAAGCCGATCGTTTAAAAATGGTAGTCATACTGGGATTATTTTATTTTGGCCAAGATCAATATTTACAAGATGAAAAAGCCGTCATTAACGCTACTTCTCAAATGATTGATTGGCTATTTGAAAAAAAATACAGAAACGTACTCATCGAGATCGCCAACGAAACAAGTGAAAATGGATCCTACAACCATCCAATATTGTACCCCAACAGAATTCACGAACTAATCAATTTGGTCAAAGAGAAAAAAAAGAAGGGATACCGCTATTTAGTTGGAACAAGTTTTCGTGGCCTAATCGTACCCACTTCCAATGTTATAAAATCGTCTGATTTTGTCTTGATTCACGGAAATGGAGGTTCAAAACCCGAGCAAATTCAGGAATTGATTGACAAAACAAAGGAAGTGGATGGTTTCCGAGTCATGCCCATCATCAACAATGAAGATGATCACTTCGATTTTGACAAAGAATCCAATAACCTAAGTACCTCATTAAAAAATTATGTTTCTTGGGGTTATTTCGATTATCGCCTCCGCGGAGAAACCAATATAACCGAAGGCTACCAAACTGTTCCCGTAGATTGGGGTATTCATTCGGAAAGGAAAAAAGCATTTTTTGAAAAAATAAAGGAGATAACTGGTGGTCTCAAGTAGAAAATCGATTGCTAATTTCCCTTATTAATAAGCTCTATTCGGATTGAATCGAGATTATTCTGGGTGTAAATGAATCGATTATGAAAAATGTTCGAAGCAAAATCTCTTACTACAAATAAATACGAAGTCAGAAGTGAAGTCCTCCACATCAAATAAATCCCGTTTGGCATCTGGAGATAATTCACTCAAATCAGATAGAAAAACCTTCCAGCCATTTTTGAATGGCAACAGCGTATTTTTGGCAATCTCGCTCTAACATTAAGTCATGAGAACCTCCTTCCATCAGGGCTAGTTCAGCCCCATACTGAGTAGCGGTTTGCTTAAATTCACGGACGGAAATGAGTGAGTCGGCTGTTCCGCCCATCACCAACATAGGTATCCCTTTTTTCACTGGATAAATCGGAATTAGCAATTGTA
>CANHXO010000053.1 GCA_947464595.1 Cytophagaceae bacterium | reverse complement strand
TACATCCCTGTTCAGGAAATTTTGCTTGGTCTAGAAACAGAGCTTTAGAAGAGTATACTTTGGAAAAGATGCAAAAAGAACTGCTTGAGTCGAATGAACAATTGCATCAAATGATTGGGATAAAACCGGAGTCTTTTGCCTATCCATGTGGACAGAAATTTGTGGGCAATAATGAAAAAACGCAGAGTTATGTTCCCTTGGTGTACGGAATATTTAGCTCGGGGCGTGGCTGGCGTGATGAAGCTCCCAATGATCCAGCGTATTTAAATATGGCCCAATTAACCGGCGTCGAAATGGATGGAAAGAATTTCGATGAGATATTGCCGATGATCAAAGATGCAAGCGAAAAGGGGTATTGGCTTATCTTAGCCGGACATGAAATGGGAAAAGGCGGAAATCAAACAACGAGATTAAGCATGTTGGAAGATCTAATACGCTATGCGCAAGATCCCCAACATGGCATTTGGCTCGCTCCGGTGAAGGAGGTTACCCACTATTTAAAGAAATAATTATTTTTTCTCGATCGAGAACATGTCTCTCACCACGCCATCCGCACAAATCCATTGTGCGTTTAATTTTTTGTTCACGACATCAATGAGCATAGAACCGCCTTCGGTCACATTTGAGTAAGCAGAAGATTTCAAGGGATAATCTTTTTGCTTGCCGCCCAATTGGCCCCCGGATCCGTTGACGATGTAAATAGTTCCTTGGCCTTCTCCTTTTTTGACTAGGTATTGATTGGGAGCAACTTCATTGGCTTTTTTATGAATGCTAGGGTCATAAGTGGCACTTTTGCCGGTATGTCCTAGTAAAGGATGATTTCTTTCGTACCCGTGACTATGGCCACAGATCACTAAATCAACTTTGTATTTTTCTAAAATTGGGGTGATGTTTTCTCTGACCTTGTACATCCAAATCTCGGTATCTGAATCATGAGATGCTTTTGAGTAAGGAGGTTTGTGCCAGTACACAATCGTCCAAGGCAATTTGTTTGCCTCTAAATCTTTTTTAAGCCAAGTCGCTTGTTTTCCATTCTCGTTGTATAAATAGCTGCTATCGGATTCCATAGCTTCACTGTCAAGAGAAATTAGATGGACATTTCCGTAGTTGAACGAATAAAAAGATTCTGTTCCAGAAGGCAATCCACCATTTTCTCCTTTTGTAGGCATCGTGAAAATTTTAAAATAAGGGGGTACCGATGGATCATGTTTCCCTGCATAATCATGGTTGCCCGGAGACGGCCAAACCGGTAAGTTTTTAAAGAAAGTGTCTTGGTAGACTCTGAATACATGATTTTGATATTCTTCTTCCTTCCCGTTGGAGTAGGCATTATCCCCCATCCATATCCAAGCATCGGGTTTATGCGATTTTGTGGCATTAAACATGGCATCACGCACACCTGCTTGGTTTTTCGAGCTATTCCCAAAATCCCCGAGGGCCCAAATTCGTACAGGCTTTGTGGATCCAGCCTTGGGTACGGTATTGAAATAATAGGTTTCGTCACCGCCCACTTTAGTTCCTGCCGAAATGATGGCATAGTAATATTTTTTTCCCGGACTTAAATTTTTGATTTCTACTTCATGCTCGGTGAGTAGGTTCGCATCTTTGACAGATTGGTTTAATTGGCTCGGGCTTTTGCCATAAATCACTTGGCTATTGGCCGCTATGTCGGTGCGCCAGCGAACCACCCCCGAGGTGGGTGTAAAGTTTTGCAGATAGGGTCCGCGAATGATTTTAGTTTCTTGTGCCTGACAAAAAAAGGCTAGAAGTAGGAAAAGGGCCGTAAAGTGTTTCATTTTGATGAGAATAAATGTGGCTGTTCAGCCGTGTTTAAAAATATATCTGACAAATTTATAGAAATTAAATGGGGAGACATTTTTTACAAATTAATTAAATATAAATTCTTTTGAATACTGCAAAGGAGTTTTGCCTGTGATTTTTTTAAATGCATTATTAAAATTAGGAAAATTATTAAACCCTGCTTCATAGCAAACTTGGGTAACTTGGTATTTATTTTCCTTAATTAATTTACAAGCATATTCGACACGGATTTCATTCAAGAAATGAGAAAAATGTTTCCGAGTTCTATTTTTGAAATACCGGCAAAATGAATTGGAACTTAGGTTCGCCACCTCCGCAATTTCTTCAATGGTAATTTTACGTTTAAAATGTTTCGCTGAAAAATTATAGATGGAATTCAACCTAGCCGTTTCCTTATCACTCGAATTATGTTCTAAAATCCGAGTTGCCAAGGGTTCAATTTCTTGGCTATGGGATAAGTGGTCTAATAAGGTAAGAAGTTCAAGAATTAAATTACTTTTAGTGTCTTCCAGCATATGGAGCATTTTTCTCACGACATGTATTTTTGTTTTGCCATTAATCCGAAGGCCGAGTTTAGATCTCTCAAGCAATTGCTTGATGTACCTATTTTCAACTAAATCAAAGAATGCAGACCCAAAAATGATGGGATCAAAATGGATAACCACTGCGGATGCCCCTAAGTCCGGATTGCCTTGGAAATACATATTGTCACTTCGTAAATAATGAGGACAATTTGAGCCTATGAGCAGGAGATCCCCATCTTGAAAGCGCTGGATACTATCCCCTACAAATTGAGTCCCTGTTCCTTTATCAATAAATAACAATTCTATTTCAGGATGGTAATGATATTGATTGTAAAAATAACTAACATTGTCACGTCGAATGCTAAATGAGCGAAGAGATTGAGGTGAAACTTTTAAGAGGTGGGCCTTCATAAATTCAATTAATTAAAAAAAATGTTAGAAATATTCGTCGATTTTTAATATTTATGCCAAAATAGTTTATTTATTTGAATTTTCCATTTAATTTTTCCATTATTTAAATCCAATACTTTGCATGGGTTTTTAAGTTTTAATTACTCGATTTCTTTTTAGTGTTTATTTACTTCTAAATTTATTTTTTATGCATTTAACTTTACTGCCACAAATGCTCAGGCATTTGGCTGTTATGACTATTGTATTTGCTTTAAGCATTTCGACAATGGTAGCGCAAACAAGAACCATCACCGGTAAGATTACCGCAAGTTCAGATGGTACTGGAATTCCAGGTGTTAATATTCAAGTGAAGGGAACTCAAAAGGGGACAAGCAGCAATGCGAATGGAACCTATTCCTTGGAAGTTTCTGGTGCAAGTCCAGTTTTATCAATTTCATCGATTGGTTTTGATGCCCAAGAAATTAAGGTGGGCAATAGAAATGTCGTGGATGTTGTGATGTCCTCAAGCACTCAAGAACTAAACGAAGTAGTGGTAACTGCATTAGGAATTAAACGCGAAGAGAAATCTTTGGGTTATTCGGTAGGAAAAGTATCAGGAAAAGACTTAAATCGGGTCATTACTGAAAACGTATTAAATGGTCTTTCGGGAAAATTAGCCGGGGTGAGCATCAATGCGACGGGTGCGACAGGTTCTTCCGTCAGTATGATTATTCGCGGTGCGAAGTCTCTAAGCAATGACAATCAGCCTTTATTTGTGATCGATGGCGTTCCGGTGATTAATACCTTGAACAACATAGGCCAAGTAGGGAATGATAACCGCGTGGATTATGGTAACGCCATTTCCGATTTAAATCCGGATAACATTGAAAGTGTATCGGTGTTAAAAGGACCGAGTGCAGCGGCACTTTATGGATCAAGAGCAGGTAATGGGGTAGTGTTGATCACTACAAAAACAGGAGCTAAGTCAAATAGAATGACGGTTAATGTGAATTCAAATACGGTATTTGATAATCCTTTCAAATACTTAAATATGCATTCGAAGTTTGCAACAGGTATTTTACCATTTACTCCAGACAATAACCCTTATCCAGGAGGTATCTTGTCTATTGAAGAAGGCTCAGCGGGAGGAATTGGACCAGAATTGGATAAGGGATATTTAGCTTATCAGTGGAATAGCCCTAAGGATGCGGCAGGAAAATCAATTCCCACGGAATTGAAATCGTATCCGAACAATTTGAAGAATTTTGTTCAAACAGGTATTACAACGACCAATGGCTTCTCTATCTCCAATAGTACAGATGCGGCGACGTACCGTATTTCGTATTCAAATATGACGAATAGGGGATTAATTCCAGGTTCTGATTTGTTTAAAAACTCGATCGATTTAGCTACATCGTTGAAGTTGACAAATAAACTTAAGTTAAGTACCAACTTCGACTTTAGTCGCAATAATTCAAACAACCGTCCTGCCAGTGAGCGTGGATCTAATCCCTTGCAGTGGGCTTATGCCGTTTCTCCTCACATTAATATTTTGGATTTGAAAGATTATTGGGTTCCTGGAAGAGAGGGTTTGCAACAAAAATCTCAAGCGATCGGAAACTATAACAATCCATGGTTCTTAGCGTATGAGGTTAAAAATGCTTTTGAGCGAAATCGATTCTTTGGTAACGCAAAATTAGATTATCAAATCAACAAAGAATTAAGTTTAATGGCTCGCTACTCTTTAGATACGTATGGTGAGACAAGAGAAACAAAAATTGCTCCTAGTTATACGGGGGAGAAAAATGGAGCTTATGGTTTAACGACTCTTTCGCCTTCAGAAACAAACATTGATTTTTTAGCTACGTATGCAAAATCTTTGGATGATTTTTCTCTGTCATTTTCGTTGGGAGGAAATGCTAGAAATTCAACGAATCGCTTTATCAGCGAATCTAGTAGAGGTGGAACAGGCTTAGTGATACCGGGCTTATATACCTTGCAGAATATTGCGGTAGCGAATATTCAATATTCAAGTTCTCAATCTAGAAAAGTAGTCTATAGTGGCTATGGAATGGCGAATGTGGGATATAAAGACATGGTTTATTTAGATTTGACTGCTCGTAACGACTGGTCAAGTACCTTGCCTGTAGACAATAGATCGTATTTCTATCCTTCAGCTTCTTTAAGTGTATTGCTGAACGAGATGTTCCAAATACCGAATAACCGCATCGACCTGATCAAAGTACGTGCAGGTGTGGCTCAAGCAGGTAATGACACAAATCCTTATGCTTTATTTAATACGTTAGGATTGGCTGAACCATGGGCAGGGGTAACAAGGTTGTCAAAACCAGGTTCTATTTTACTTCCTGACTTGAAGCCTGAGATTACTACTTCGATGGACTTAGGTTTGGATGTGACCATGTACAGAAATCGGTTGAGATTCTCTGGTACTTATTATACGGTTGAAAATAGAAACCAAATTATTCCGACCACATTACCGGCATCCACAGGTTTCTCTTCAAAAAATATTAATGCTGGATTATTAGTCAGTAAGGGAATCGAATTAACATTAGGTGGAACGCCCATTGACAAAAATGGCTGGAGATTGGATGTAACAACGAACTTCTATAAGAATGCCACCAAAATCGAGGAATTGTCTACAGGCTTGAATTTCTATACGTTGTGGACAGATGCTAAAGGGGGTGCTTGGACTTATGTGGGAGAAACTATCGGGGACATTTATGATGCTGAAATCGTCACTGTGAAGGATAAATCTTCCAAGTATTTTGGATATCCAATTTTAGATAGCGATGGTTCATGGCAATCGATTGGAGCTTCCAACTCAAGAACCAAAATTGGTAACTTCAATCCTGATTTTATTTTAGGTCTTCAAACTTCATTGACATATAAAAATTGGAGTTTGAATATGACTTTTGATTGGAGAAATGGCGGAAACTTTGTTTCGCAAACCTATCGCTATGGCGAGTCTGATTTGAAATCACAAAGATTCTTGGATAATTTGATTAACCCTGGTAATATGACTGGAGATGTGTTAAGAAATTATTTAGTCGCAAATCAGGAAACGATGATTAAAATCAATGGAAATTATTTCCCAATTGTCGGCGGGCCAACCAAAGAATATGGGGGATATCCATTTGAGTATGGTGGAAAGGTGTATCCAAATGGTGTATTCAATCCAGGAGTTATCGCACAGTATGATAGCAAGGGAAATATTACCGGATATGAAGAAAATTTAGGGGGACCCAATACACGCATTATTCCTTATGGAGATAATTACCCTTGGAGTTTTACTCGTGCGGCCACTTTCGATGCCTCATTTGTAAAATTAAGGGAAGTATCCATTGGATATGAGGTTCCTAGCAATGTGGTTAAGAAATTAGGTCTGCAAGCAGCTAACTTCTCTGTGTATAGCCGTAACATTATTCTATGGACTGCAGCAAAAATTGGTATAGATCCAGAAACGGCTTTCCAACCTCAAGCAGGTACTCAAGCAGGAACACAATTTAAACAAGGTATCGAACGATACAATGTAACACCATGGGTTATTCCAGTTGGATTTAAACTTGGTTTAACATTTTAATTCATTCACCTTAAAATTTTGAAATCATGAAATTGAATAAATATATTAAAATCGCCGCTTTTACCTTGTTTACAGGCTCGTTCTTCTCATGCGAAGATTTGACCTCGGTAAATACGAACCCGAATGGAGTTCAGCCAGATATGGTGAATCCTAATTTAATTATGCCTACGGTCTTGACCGAAATGGCTAAAGCGTATGTCAACTTAGGATATCAAGATATCGCTGGAGTGGTGCAACATACTCAAAAAGATGCTTGGTCTTCTGGTCACAATGACTACGACTGGGGCGGGAACCAAAGTTGGGCCGGTTTTTACGGCTTACTTCGAGACAATGAATTATTATACCAACGTGCTGTAACGATGAACCTAGAGTTTCATCAAGGAGTTGCTTTGGTTAATAAAGCATTTTTGTTTGGTTTAATTACTGACTTATGGGGAGATGCTCCATATACAAATGCCTTGAAAGGGGAATTAGGAGGAGTAGACAATATTCTTCCTGCTTATGATAGCCAAGAAACGATTTATGCAGGAATTATTGCAGATTTAGAAAAGGCCAATAAATTATTGTCTAAACAAAAATCTGAATACTCTAGCATCGTGGATAACGTAGATGTGATCTATAGTGGAGATCCTACTAAATGGAGAAAATTTGCGAATTCATTAGCGTTGCGTTATTTCATGCGTATCTCGGGGAAAAAGGCGGATGTGGCTAAAGCAGGAATTGAAAATATCATCAAAAATCCAGCTAATTACCCCATTATCACGTCAAATACGGAAGACGCTACCATGGGATTCCCTGGAACCTCGGATGGTACTTCTTGGCCTGCTAACGCAGTATATGATGTTTCTGGAAGTAACTATCGCCGAATTAAAATGGCAAATACCTTGGTGGAATATTTACAAGGGGTTAAAGATCCACGTTTAGGTGTTTGGGCAGCTAAAGTTGAAATTCCTTTAGTAGTAGATGCTGCATTACCTTCAGGTACGGATAAAATTGAAGGGGGGAAACGCTATTTATCTCCTGATAAAGTAGGTAAAACAGTAGTGGATACAGATCCAGAATATGTAGGACTTCCTACTTCATTCTCCGCATTGCCTTCTGCGTATAATTTAAATCCTACGCCTGGTCAAACGTCCTTTAATCCACACGTTTCTTTTTTAGCTCCGATGTATAAAAATGCCACAGGAGCTTTATTGAGAGCTCGTTTAGTTTCAGCTGCCGAGGTAAATTTCATCTTAGCGGAAGCGGCCCAAAAAGGCTGGTCTGTTGGCGATGCCAAATCATTTTATGAAGCAGGTGTGAAAGCATCTTTAGCTACTTGGGGTGTTAGTGGCTCATCTTCCGCATACCTTGCCGGGACTGGAGTAGCTTACAACGGAACATTAAAGCAAATCATCGAGCAAAAATGGATCGCTTCTTGGACTGCGGCTACTGAAGCTTGGTTTGACTACAGAAGAACAGGATTGCCTGCATTAACGGCAGGTCCTGCAGCTAAACGCCAAGCATTGCCTTTGCGTTTTTATTACATGCAAGATGAAATCAGAATCAATGCCAAAAATGCAACAGCTGCGATGGATAAATTAGAAACTACTAATTTTTCACAAGCGGATGGGAAAAATAGCGCTTGGTCTAAGCCTTGGCTTTTAATCGGCACGAGTAAGCCTTACTAATTAAAATTTTTATTAACTTGACCACAGGTATTTTTACCTGTGGTTTTTTTTCTTTTTAATTTTCAATTTATGATGCATCGCCTCTTTTGTTTTTGCTTGTTGATCGTGGCTAGTTTAACGCTCCAAGCTCAAAATATACGTGTAGGCGCCGCTATTCGTGTTATTACACCAGATCCCCTTTTACCTGTTTCAGGAGGAATAGGAGTGCCTCATCCGGTTAAGGAAAAGAAGGGGGATTTGTTTGCCCGAGCGATGGTTTTTGAACAAGGGAATACCCGATTTGCGATTGTCAATGTCGATAATTTAGGTTGGACTTCTATCTTAGGAAACCGCTCTCGTGCCCTGATTAAAGGCATTGCCCCTGAAAATATTTTGATTGGCGCCACCCATACCCACAGTGCTCCCGATGCTTATGGTTTCCCTGATATGTCTGGGAAGTCCTATGCCGACTTAAAATATTTAGATTGGTGCGTGAAGCAAATTGCCGATGCGGTCAATGAAGCATCTGCCAATATGCAACCGGCCTCTTTAAAAGTCGCCATGGATGAAGCAAAAGGTAAAATAGCGTATAACTATTATGCCCCTGCGCTTTATGATCCTCGTTGTGGTGTTATACAAGCGATTGCGACTTCAGGTCCACGCACAGGAAAACCGATTGCCACCTTAGTGAATTATGCCGTTCATCCGGAAGTTCTAGGGAATAGCCGCGGAATTTTAAGTCCCGACATGATAGGCCCCATGTACCAAAAAATTGAAACCACGATCGGGGGTGTCGCCTTATTCATGAATGGAGCTCAGGGTGGAATGGTCACCGCAGATACTCGATTGGAATATGGAAAAGAAGGTCAAGGCCAAAAAGAAGCCAATACCTGGGAAGAATGTATTCGAATCGGAGAGCTTTTAGCTGATGAAGCGATGCGCATTGTAGCAGCAGCGCCCGTACTCATGAACCCATCCCTTTATTGTACCTCAAGGAAATTAGAACTTCCCATCGATTCCGAAATCATGCGGTATATTTTGAAAAAATCACCATTGAAATATGAGGGAGGAAGGGAGAATTATGTAACAACTCAACTCAATCTTTTAAATATTGGACCTGCTCAAATCTTAACTGTACCGGGGGAGGCACTTCCTAATGTAGGATATTATGTCAAAAGGAATATGAATAGTAAAATGCCATTTCTATTTGGACTGACCAATGACGCCTTCGGGTATATGTTGGCCAAAGTAGATTTCAATTCCTTCAAACGCTATGAATATGTCTCGCGCACTTCCTTAGGTGAAATGACTGCCGAAATTTACATGGAACAGGCGCTTAAATTAGTTAAAGAAAGTCCTAAGCCACAACAGTAAAAAAATCGCTAAACCTATTTTAAAAATATGAATAATCGCTCACTTCTTTTGGCAATTTTATGCCTATTTAGTTCTCAAATTTTTGCCCAAACGGATAAAACCTATGCCGAAAGATTGGGATTTCCCAAAGGGAAAAAAGTACTTATTTTTCACGTGGATGATTGTGGGATGTCTTATTCTTCCAATCAGGGGGCCTATAAATCAATGGAGCAGGGAGTTGCGACCTCTTGCAGCATCATGATGCCTTGTCCTTGGGCCGCGAGCTTTATCCATTATTTGCAAAAAAATAACCCAAAAGCCGATGCTGGTTTGCATTTGACTTTAACATCTGAATGGAAAGATTACCGCTGGCCTGCGCTGGCGGGTTTCCAACAAGTTCCCACATTAAGTGATGGAGATGGCTGCTTATATCATAGTGTGGAGCAGGTCATTAAAAATGCAAGTCCAGATGAAGTGGAAAAAGAAATTAGGGCTCAAGTCGAGCGTGCCAAACGTTTAGGCTGGGCCCCTTCACATCTAGATTCTCACATGGGAACGCTATTTGCTTATCCTCCATTTTTGGAACGCTACGTGAAAGTAGGCATTGAATTAGGAATCCCAGTAATGTTTCCCGGAGGAAATAATAAAATGATGATTGAGTCCATGAATTTACCCCTAATTAAGAAAATGAAAGCGGAAGGAACTTGGAAAGAGGGCACAAAATTAGAAGCGAAGAGATATGGGTTAACGGACTTGTTTGGTGAAGCAAGTAAAATGGGCGAGAGACTTTGGAATGCGGGGCTTCCTGTTTTAGACGATTTACATACGTTTAGCGGTGATTGGAAGCCAGCAGGAAGTCCTACGGCGGAAGAATGGGGAAAATACAAGGCCCAACAATGGATTGAAACGATCAAAAATATGAATCCAGGCGTAGCTATGATGATTGTGCACAGCAGCGATATTACGGAGGAATTTAAATATGTTTCTGGATCTGGAGGTTCTCGTTTGGCCGATATGAATTCCATGATGAGCCCTGAATTAAGAGCTTATATTGAAAAAGAAGGAGTCATTTTGACTACTTTCCGGGAGTTATTAGAACGACGTAAAAAAGTTAAGTAAGATGCGCAAGTTATTCCTTTTCTTTTTTATCGTGTGTTTCCCTTTTTGCGCATTCACACAAAAAATAGCCTTTCCTATTGTGGAATCCATGCTTATTTTTCCTGGGCAGGATAAACATGTACATGGAAGTAGTGTAGTGGCATTGCCGAACGGCGATCTTTTGTCGGTATGGTTTTATGGCAACGGCGAGCGAAATTCAGATGATGTAAAATTGATGGGTGCCCGATTACAAAAAGGAACAAAAGCTTGGAGCGCACCCTTTTTGATGGCTGACACCCCGAATCTACCGGATTGCAATCCTGTGCTATTTTTAAATCAAAGCGGGAAATTATTTTTAGTTTGGATTGCGGTCCAATCGAATCGTTGGGAACAATCCATTTTGCGGGTGAAAACATCCACTAATTATGCGAAAGTCGGAGCCCCTGTATGGGAATGGCAAGACAATATTTTATTAAAAATGGATGATCGTTTTTCCCAAGAAATTGCGACTAAATTCAAGCAATTACCCAGCCATGAAATCGGATGGGCTGGTTATGCACCTAAATATGACGAGATGATTCAGGCCGCAGCGCTAGACCCGATGAAACGAAATTTGGGTTGGATGACTCGAATCAAGCCATTGCTCATCGGAGAAAATCGCATTGTTTTGCCCTTGTATTCCGACGGATTTAATTTATCCATAATGGCTATTTCAGATGACCAAGGAACTATTTGGCATCCCAGTTTACCTGTCGTTGGACGCGGCCCTATCCAACCTGCATTAGTCCGTAAAAAAAATGGAAATATCATGGCATTTATGCGGGATAGTGGAGATGATCCCCCTCGAGTGCACATCAGTGAATCCGCTGATTTAGGCGAAACCTGGACTCCTACCATCAAGTCTGAAATACCCAATACGGCTAGTGTAGAATTACTGGTTTTAAAGGATGGCCGTTTGGCATTTTTGGGAAATGACCTTACGGATGGTCGATACCGTTTTCAACTATACCTTTCTGAAGACGAAGGAAAGACCTGGAAATGGAAAATTCCCATTGAAAATGTGGAACCAGGAAAGGGCAGTTTTTCTTACCCCTCACTCATTCAAACCTCAGATGGATTATTACACATGACCTATTCATCTCACACTGGAACGAATCAAAAATCAATTAAATATGTGGTCCTTGACCCTCTAAAAATCAACTAATATGAAAAAAAGTATTGCTCTATTTTTACTGCTTTTAAGTATAGGCGCATTGGGACAAAAAAAATCCAGTCAACCCGTGTATGTTGATAAGCCTTACATGCAAGATTACAGCGTAAAATATTACCTAAAAGATAGTCAAGTGGCCTTGAAATCGGCTTACGCCGACCGGAACGGGTCGATCAAAATATTTAGTTCTGCGGGCTTACTCTTGCCACATGATGGGCAGTTTTTATTTCCGGGGACTTTGCTTCCTGATAAACGAAATAGGACTAGTGCTCCTAAAAAAATTCAAAGCCTATTGGCTCATGAAAACCAATTTGTTTTCGTGGATGATAAGGCAATTTTTAGTCATGCATGGGCAGGGACGTTGTATTCAACCCATGAATTGCCAGGGGCGTCGATCGCAGCTGGCGGAAATGATTTTACTTTTTTAATTAGTGATGGCTCTTCTCTGCATTTGGTCAAAAAATCAAAGACACTCTTTAAAGCTAACGTTACGGGAGACCAAGTATTGGCCATCAACTTTGATCAAAGTACAGGTTATTTTTGGGTTCTTGCTTCCAAAGGCTTGCATCGTTTTGATGCGACTACGGGCCAACTCACTTTATGGATACCTGGAAATAATTTAACGGCTTTTGATGTAAAAGGAAATGAAGCCGTTATCGGAAGTCAAGATGGATTTTTTAAAGCGGATTTAGTCACGAAAAAAGCCGCGGCAGTCCAACAAAAAATTCCGGTGAAATCGATTACTTCTGTCAAGATTTTAGGCAATAAAATTTGGTTTGGTTCTATGAATGGAGCTTTCGCTTTACGCAAAGACGGGAAGTTTGACTATTATCAAGGGGAGCGCTGGTTGCCTAGCAATGCAGTTACATCGATTAGTGAAGGCCCCAATCATTCTGTGCTAATTGTAACAAATGCGGGTTTGGGTCAAATTTGTTTTAAGTCAATGACCTTACATGAAAAAGCCATGTATTATGAGGATCAAGTGAGGGACCGTCATATTCGAAATGGTTTTAACGCGCATCTAGATCGGATGGACCATGGAAATATCACCACGGGACATTTATCGGATTCTGACAATGATGGCTTATGGACTTCCATGTACTTGGGGGGAGAAATTTTTAGGTATGCCGTTACGAAGGAGAAGGATGCCTTAGCGAATGTACGCGAGGCTTTCGAGTCGATGGAAAGGTTATATACGGTAAATCCCGTACCTGGTTTCCCAGCACGTTCATTTGAAAGACGTGGATTTATTTCACAGCTTTCCGACCCTGAGCGTTGGCAGCACTCTCCTGAGCCTGAATGGGATTGGAAATCCACTACGTCATCCGATGAAGTGATTGGGCATATTTTTGCCTTTGGAGCTTTAGCGGAATTAGTAGATGTCCCTGATTTGCAAAAGCGTTCGATCGTTTTGATTGACACCTTGATGTCTCACATCATTAAAAATAATTGGTATTTAATTGACTATAATGGAAAACCTACCTTGTGGGGCCGCTGGAATCCAGAGTACGTGAATGGCTTTCCTACGAATATTGGAGATCGCAAACTGAATTCATCTAACATTGTGGCGATGTTGCAGACGGCTTATCGGTTTACCAAAAAACCAATTTATAAACAAAAGGCTTTTGAACTGATGCAAAAGCATGGATATTATGAGAATTTGATGCGTCCTATAGACCAAATCGGCCGCGCACCCGATAGTGCAGATCCACACGCCAAAACCTTGTCAGATGGATGGAATCATTCGGACGATGAAATGTATTATGTAGGGTATTGGGGTTTATATCGGTATGCATTTAACGATACTTTGCGAGCTAGTTTTAAAAAGGCCATCATTGATCATTGGGAAATAGAAAGGCCTGAAAAAGAGGGAGCTTGGAATATATTTACGGCTTTAACAGGGACTCAAAAATTTGATTTAGATGAGGCGGCGTGGTATTTACGTGAACATCCCATGGATTTAGTGGATTGGGCTATTCAAAATAGTCATCGCGGAGACATTGAGAAGTTGGCCCCTAACTTTAGAGATCAAAAAACAAAAGAGGTTTTACCTCCAGATGAGCGACCGGTACAACGTCATAATGGAAACATGTTCAATATGGATCGCAATGGGGGGAATGGAAATTCCGAACACAGTGCAGGAGATATTTGGTTATTGCCTTATTGGATGGGAAGATATTTAAAGGTAATTAGCGCACCGGTATCAGGGAAATAAAATTTTGGGTTTTTATTTTTAGAAGATGATTAGTATTTGGGTGTTCATTAGTGTAGCCATTATTTTATTGGTACTGTTTATTTCAGTACTGAAGCTACAGCCATTTATATCCTTTTTAATCATTTCTCTTGGCCTAGGTTTATGCAGTGGTTTGACGACCGCTGATACGATTACTGCTATCCAAAAAGGAATTGGAGGAACATTAGGCTCCATTATTCCCATCATTATTTTGGGGGCAATGATTGGCAAAATGGTGGCTAAAAGTCAGGCAACGACAGTCATCGCTGATTGGCTAGTCAATGTTTTAGGGCCTAAAAATTTGCCATTTGCCTTCATGATCATTGGATTTATTGTCGGCCTTCCCCTCTTTTATTCAGTGGCTTTTTTGTTGATGGCGCCCTTGGTATTATCTACTGCGCAGCGACATAATTTGCCGGTGGTTTATTTGGGAATTCCGATGCTCGCTTCTTTGTCCATTACCCAAGGATTTTTGCCACCACATCCTGCGCCTTATTATTTGGTCACTCATTTGCCGGGGGCCGACATGGGGATTACCTTAGGATATGGCATTTTGATCTCCATTCCAGCCATGCTAACCTCAGGGTGGCTTTTTGGGAAGACGTTAAAAAATATTCCAGCGTCGCCCATGTCTTTTATTGAGCCTCCTACGGCAGCAAAGGCACCTAGTCTTGGGGCAAGTTTGTTTGTTTTATTATTGCCAGTAGCCTTAATTGCCTTACAATCTTTTGCCAAAAACCTTCAAAATCCTATCCTCGAATTTGTAGGCGAGCCTATCGTTGCATTATTAATTTCATTAGGTACAGCGGTCTATTTATTGGGATTTAATCGGGGTATTTCGTGGTCAGAAATGCAGGCATGGTTGTTGGAATCCATAAAAGATATTTCCCCATTGATGTTAACTTTTGGCGGCGCGGGTGCTTTTAAAGAAATATTACAAGCCATGAAAGTGGGGGATGAAATTTTGAGATTAACCCAACAATCCACCTTGGACCCTCTCATTATTGCTTGGATGATTGCAGGAATTTTGCGTATTGTCACGGGTTCATCCACAGTGGCTGGCATTACGACGGCAAGCTTAATTCTACCCATTTTAGCGGCGAGTGGAACGAATCCAAATTTGATGGCGCTCAGTATTGGTGCCGGATCTATGGTTCTGTCTCACGTCAATGATGCGGGATTCTGGTTATATAAAGAATACTTTGGCGTAAGTATTAAAGATTCTTTGCGATCATGGACGATCATGGAAACAATTTTAGCGGTCGTCGGATTATTGGGAGTGCTCGTCCTTCAAATTTATTTGTAGGAAATTTTAGTTTCTTACGGCTTTTGACAAATTTTTCCTTTCTTGCAAGCTTAAATTAAACCTATAATTATGAGAAAGTATACGTTATTATTTTTGATGGTATCTATTGGCGCCGTCGCGCAAATTGGAGTCGGGGCTAAAAAGCCCAAAACTGCTGAAATGATGTTTGACGGATCTCGTTCCATGTTAGATGAAAAATGGATGTATTGGGAGGGGCCCCGTTTTGCAGCACAAATGCCGATTAAATGGGAGATTGTTTCCGACCCAGTGGATAAAGGAACAACGGTTTCCACCAATGATCCAGCGGGGGCTGGCGGTAAATACGGTTCAGCCGACATCGTGACTAAAAAGAAATTCCGCGATTTCAGGTTACACATCGAATTCTTCATCCCTTCGAAAGGGGGCAACTCAGGAGTTTACTTACAAAACAGATATGAAATTCAAGTCTTAGATGGGGACACCACTAAGCACGGAATGGCTGCTGTAATTAATGAAACCCCGTCTCCTTATTATGCCTATCATGGAATAGGGAAATGGAATGCGTATGATATTCAGTTCCGTGCGGCCCGGTTTAAAGACGGAGTATTAACCGAAAAACCGATGGTTACGATGTATTTTAATGGGAAAAAGGTGCATAAAAACCAATCAATTAACCAAGTGTGGGGTGGTCCTAATTCGGGAATTGATGGAGG
>CANHXO010000052.1 GCA_947464595.1 Cytophagaceae bacterium | reverse complement strand
ATTCTATAATAGTCCATGTTGAATGAAATACCGTGCAAAAATAGTATTTTTATATATATTTATATATAATAGCCCCTTTAGTTTTATTTAATAATAAAATTACTTTTATTAGGGTAAGCTTTTAAGATAATAGACTCGGCAATTCCCCAGTCAAGAGGAGTATCAATATCTATTGAATGTAACTCTTCCATCAAATATTTTTTGATCTTCATTGATTCAAAAGAATTATATTTTTTTAAAGAGCTTACTTTGATTATGTAGATCGCTCCGTTTAACTCCAGTACCTGAGGACAGTCCTGCCTTCTTGTAAAATTCCCCTTCTTTGACTTTTCCAGCAAACCTTCTTGATTTTCTTCAAATAAGACACTATAAGGATTAGCTTTAGTTTCTTTAACTGATACTACCATGTCGCAGCTATTATCTAATAATGCCAAAGCTTCCTGAATATGTTCCCCGGTACGGAATGGGGATGTAGGCTGTAATAAAATGATTAAATCAGGAGTGTAATCGTTTGCCTCATAATAAGTAAGTGCATTCAGCAATACTCCAAAACTCCCTGATTCGTCTGTTGCCAGTTCAGCAGGCCTCAGAAATGGAACTTTTAGTCCTAATGATTCGACTGTGTCTTTAATTTTTTGATCATCAGTAGACACGCAAATAACCCTATCATCAAAAACAGTTCTTGCAGCTTCTATAGTATATTGTATGAGAGGCTTACCTGCTAATGGTTTTATATTCTTACCTGGTATTCCTTTGGAACCACCACGCGCCGGAATGACAATTAATGGCTTCATTAAAATTTAATTTGATGAATATCCTTTTGTGCCTTTTCAAAATCATGCGCACTGCCAACATCCAACCAATAACCGCTCAGAGGGTATGAGCTGACTTTAAAACCTTTTTTGATCAATGTTTCCATTAAATTAGTAGCATTAAAGTGCTTACCCTTGGGTATCATTTTTAAAACCTTCCGTTTCAATAAATAAATTCCTCCATTCGAATAATACGTATACGTAGGTTTTTCCTTTAAGCTCAATACATGTCCATTACTGGTTTCTAAAACGGCGTATGGAATGCTCACCTGGTAAGGAATAGTAACAACTGAGAAATCCGCATCCTGTTGCAAAAAATCTAGGAAAAAATGTTCAAAGTCTAAATTTGTTATCAAGTCAGAGTTCGTTATCAGTACATAATCGTGTTGAAAATTATTAATTTTTGATACCGCTCCTATGGTTCCCATTGGCTCATCTTCCCAAACATATTGAATGTTAATATTTCTTCCGCTTCCATTTCCAAAATACGCTTCAATTTGTTGCCCCAGATACTTGACAGAAATCCAGAAATCATCAATACCAAACAATGCAAGTCGATCCAAGTTGCGTTCTAGTATGGGTTTATTTCCTACTTTAAGTAAAGGTTTCGGGGTTTTATCAGTCATCGGTCGAAGTCGTTCGCCACGCCCCCCTGCCATAATAACCACATCTACAGGTAAGTAAGATTTAATTTCACCGAAATTTATCACATTCACTATGTGATCATTCTTGTCAAGAATAGGAATTATACGAAAGTTTTTTTCACGGTATTCAATCACCTTAGTTATATCACGCTCTCCTTTACGAATAAACCGGGGGTTAGTTTCAATGATTTCGTCCACAAGATTGTCAATTCCAACACCTTTTAACAATCCCCTACGTACATCTCCATCAGTTAAAGAACCGACTAGTTTATTATCTTCTGTAACAATAAAAACGATAGCATCTTTAGCTAGAATATTGAATCGGGCCAATGCATCTCTTACGGTACTTCCCTTTTTTAACAGATATTTTTTATATGTATTTAACTCCATCCCTTTTTCAATTTATTAATTATCAATTGGGATGCATTTGCCTTTTTGTAAACATTGCCTCCGGAATAATTACTACCTTTAACTTTGTTGGCAGCTTCAATAATTGAAGCTGAATCGAATGGAACGTGAATGACATTATCACTTGTTAAACGGCCTTTCTGACGGTCGCCAATGTTCACAACAAATTTACCAAAGGAAGCTGCTTCAACGATACCACTTGATGAATTGCCTATTAACAGCTTTGAATAATACATAGCCGTAAAATAATTCTCTTTACCAAAATTTTCTATACACAAAACTTGCTCTGGAAATTCGCTTTTTAGTTTTTCTATTTCTAGCCTAAAAACCGATCCCATTGTATCAGCATTGGGCATTGTTACAATTAAAAATAACTTTACTGCAATTTGAGCAAGAGCCATTCTCATTTCAACTGCTAATGTTTTATTTACTTGAGGGGTTATAGTTTCTGGATGAAATGTGATTAAAGCAAAATCTTGATTTGGAATATTAAATTTATCGTAAAATAGCTGCTTATCAATTGGTTTAAAATTTTCTATTCCATCCAAACTTAACGAGCCTACCGTATGTACATTAGCCAAAGAACCAGTTAATGTTCTTACTTTACTACTAAATAAATCTGTTGCTGTAAAATGTAAAATTGAGGCATGTGTAATTTGATATCTATATACATTATCAATTGCTCCTAATGTAGTTTCACCCCCATGAATGTGAGCAAATTTCACGCCAAATGGAATACCAGCTTGAACAGCTGCACTCATTTCAAAACGATCTCCTAAACAAAAAACCAAATCGTATTTATTTACCTGCCAAAAATCGGCAAATTTAAGTACAGTAATTCCATAAGAGGTAGATATTGCTTGTTCATCGTCATTTGATACCAATGATGAGATTTTATGAATAGACTTGTATTGATGTTGTTCGATTTCACTAACTGTATAACCATGAGATTTTGACAAATGCGTTCCAAATGCAATGATCTCCAAGTTAAAAGAATTATCTTCTTTTAACATATTGAGTAATGGTAAATAAATACCATAATCAGCTCTTGAACTTGTCAGAATCCCTATTTTCATTTATCCAAATAAATTAAATCATCGGCATTAAAATTTATATGAGCCACTCGACCAATTACTTCATCCCAGAGCATGGGAGAAATGCCATTTCCGGGTCTTTTTGTAGTAATATTGTTTTCTGAAAAAACTTCTCCTTTTAAAATATCTGTTTTAGCTACGATACTTTTACGGGCTATCTCAATATTTTTCTTTTCAGATTCGCTAGGTTGCTTGATTCCATTTCCCGAAATCACTAATTCAATATTCCTTACTGCTCGCACCATTGCTTTTAATTCAGCAGGCTCTAAAGAAGCTAATTGATCTGGGCCAGATAAACTTCTGTCCAAGGTAAAATGTTTCTCTATCACCTTTGCACCTAAAGCTACCGCAGCAATAGGTACCTCTATACCGAGTGTATGATCTGAATATCCTACGCTTACGCCAAACTCTTTTTGTATTGACAACATTGCATACAGATTGACATCTTGCATAGGAGTTGGATATTCAGTATTACAATGCAAAATCGAAATTTTACTTTTAGATATACCCGCTTCAATAAATATTTTTAAAGCATTTTTAATATCTTCCATAGTCGACATCCCTGAAGAAATTATCACTTCTGAAAATATTGTCGCAGCCTTTCTTAAATAAGGTAAATTGGTTATTTCACCTGATGGAATTTTTACAATTGTTAAGCCCAACTCTTTCAAATATGATAAGGAGTCTAAATCAAAAGCCGTTGAGAAAAAAGAAATATTTTTTTGTTTACAATAACAAACTAATTCATTGTGTTGCTCATGAGATAATTCTAATTTCTTGAGCATTTGCAATTGATTTTCGGTTGCATCTTTAGTGTTTTCTATTTGATAAGTTGCTTTTTTTGCTAATTTTGAAACTAAATTTTCTGACTTAAAAGTTTGAAATTTTACATAATCTACTCCAGCTTCAACGGCAACATCAATTAATTTTTTTGCTATATTAATGTCTCCATTGTGATTAACTCCTGCTTCAGCTATTATAATTACTTTTTGCACTTAAATAAATCGATTAGGGTTTCCTACTAATTTTTTACCATCAGGTATGTCCGATAAGACAACTGTACCTGCTCCAATTATAACATCCTTGCCCACGCTAATACCTTGTTTTATCACACAATTTGCACCTACAAAAGATCTTTCTCCGATACTAACATTTCCTGCTAAAACTGCTCCAGGAGCAATATGTACATTGTCTGAAATCTGACAGCCATGTTCTATTATACAAGCAGTATTTAAAATAACATTGTTTCCGACATTAGCTAAAGCATTAATCGAAACGTTCCTATTAATAAAGGTTCCTTTACCTATTCTAGCATAATTTGAAATTGATGCATGCTGACTTATCAAGGTCATTATATCAAAATCATTTTCCAATAAAACTTTGAAAATACTCTCCCTAATATTATTGTCTCCAATTCCAATTAGAAACTTTGAATCTTTATTTTTATTAAAAAAATAAATTTCATTTTCCGAACCTAGGTAGTTCAGGTTAAAAGGGTTTTGTTGAAGCACCGATTTTTCTGCATATCCAACTAAGTTTAAATTATTATCAATTGCAACATCTGCCACAACATAACCGTGTCCAGAATACCCAATTAAAACGACTTTATTTTCTAACACTGCTAGGTATATTTACAATGCGTTCTTCTAAAAACCGAGCATTTAATTGCTGGTCTTTTTGGCAATGGTTGTACATTGGCAAGCGAAACATTAATTGCCAAATTGGCCTCGTCATGACCTTAGAGGCGTTAGTCTCCTTTAAGAATATATCTCTCTCTTTTAAGCCTTCTAACTCCACACACATCAGCCAGTAATTAGCTTTGGTATCAGGAGTTTCGGTTCTAAACTTAATTTCAGAATTACCGAAAAAAGATTTATACACTTTAGCTAATGTTCGTTTATTTTCTAAAAAAGAACTTAATTGTTCAAGTTGTGCACAAGCTAAAGCTGCATTCAGATTAGGCATTCTAAAATTATACCCTAATTCATTATGATAAAACTGATAGGCATGAGGTACTTTAGCTGTTGTAGTTAAATACTTACCTTTAAAACCTAATTGTTCATTATTAGTAACAATCACTCCACCGCCGCCGCAAGTAACAATTTTATTTCCATTAAAAGAAAAAACACCTATCTCACCAATACTTCCAGTAGGTTTATTTCTATATTCACTACCCAATGATTCTGCTGCATCTTCAACTATTGGAATTTTCCATGCATCACAAACTTCTTTTAATTTGTTTAGATGTACTGGAAAGCCAAACGTATGCATGGGTAAGCAAGCACTAATTTTCTTCCCTGTTTTTTTATTAAAACAACCTTCTTCACGCAAATCTCCAAACTCATCTAAAAATAAAGAGACTGCCATTGGCGAAAGTCCCATTGTATCTATATCAACATCAATAAAAATTGGCGATGCTCCATTGTAAGCAATTGCATTTGCTGTCGCTACAAAAGTTAATGCCTGTGTTAAAACCTCATCACCGGAGCTCACTCCAACTAAACGCAGTGCTACTTGAATTCCTGCTGTTCCGTTGACAACTGCTACAGTTTTTTTTGTTGAAGTAAGAGAAAGCATCATTTCTTCAAATTTATCTACATAGGCCCCAATCGAAGAAACAAAAGTAGAATCTATTGTTTCGAGCAAGTATTTTTTTTCATTACCTCCAAACGTAGGTTCGTGTAAAGGAATAAAATCTTTAGTTTTATAACAATCTTGAATGAATGCAATAGTGTCTTTAATATGATTCATAATTACATTTTTGAATCTAAATATTTTCCAGTTTCTTTATGTACAAAATTGGGGATCATTTTAAAAAACAATTGAACTAATTGTTCTTTGTTCCATTTTTTAGCTTTTTTCAATTCGCTTATTGCAATTGAAAACAAATCTAGTTTGTCACAAGAAAAATCCTCTTTGTTTTTAATAATTCCGAAATTTTCAAAACGATCCAAATCTAAAACTTCTTTATCTGTAAAAAACTCTTCGAAATCTTTTTCTCCCGTTGTATCACTGCTAGTAAATAAACAAGGCCATTTTTTTTGTTGTGGCAAAGTATCCATCAAGTCTCTTGCCTCGTCTTCTGATAGGCACAAATAAGTTTCATATCCCAGCTCTGCTAAATACTTTACTGCTATATCTGCAAAAGTAATTAAATGTAAATCTTGATTTAACTTCGGAAAAAATACATCTCTATTTTCTCCAAAAATACACGACATTAAACACAACTCGCCAGATTCTTTTGGTGTTATAAAATACCTCTTAATATCATTTGGAGCTACAATAGGTTGTCTTTTTTGAATTCGTTGGTTAAATCCATGCAATAACGAACCATCAGAAAAAGCCACATTGGCAAAACGTGCTGTAGAAATTGTTATTTTTTTACTAAGACTCATTAAATACATTTCCATAATCCGTTTAGAAGCACCCATCATATTGACAGGATTGGCTGCTTTATCCGTAGAAACACAGAAATATTTTTTTGTCCCTTTTTCAATTGATTGTTTAACTGTTTTTTCTGTATTAAAAACATTCACATCAATCATACGCATCAAGGTGAAAGGATCTTTTTCTGAACGAACATGTTTTAAAGCAGAAAGATTCAATACATAATCGTATTTCCCGTCTGATTCAATAAATGCGTCGTATTCAACTGAACCGATATCTAATGAAAAGGCCTGAAAATCACCCTCAATATAACCATAAGAACTTCTTAAATCACGAACCAATTCAACCATATTGTTTTCGCTAATGTCAACAACATGTAGCTTTAAAGGATTTCTCTTAAAAATCTCTTTAGTCACTGCTTGACCTATAGAACCGGCTCCTCCTATTACTAAAAATGAGGATCCCGAAACAATTTTTTTAAGTTCATACTCATTTTCCTGAACATCTTGTTTAAAAATTTCAGAAGATCTTCCTATTAAATTTAAAATATTCATTTAGCTAATAGAAATAACTACAATTTTAGGATATAAAATGATCAAATTAGAGCAAATCGATAAACTTAATGTATAGCCGCCATTTAAAGCAGCTTATTTTATTTTTCATTAATTATTTTTTAACTGTAAACCAAACTGCATATTCAAACATATCTTATTTTGAAATTTCCGAATCCTTCAGATTTTATATAAAATAATTTAACGCTATCAATCAGAGAATTAATGATTAATGATTTATGATTATTTGAATATATGAATGGGCCGAATGGACCACAAAATATTTATGATTTATCTCACCCCACCAACTTCATAAATACCCCAACGCTTTCTAAGATATTAGCTTTAAACTCTCCACTCTTATAAACCCCCACCCGAATTTTTTTCTGAACCAATGGTTCCGCTTTTTCAATCAATTGATACAAATAAGGCTTATCCACTTCCCCCACAATCACTAAATCAACAAAAGGAGAATTCTTACCTTCAGCCAAATCACCAGTCAAATACACCTGGTCTAAATTACCTAGTTTCTTAATGATTTGATCCACAATTTGGTCCAAACCCACAAATTGCATGATGATGCCACGAAGCGTTAAGAACATAGGATGCCCCTGGTTGACCACATAATTTTTCACTTTGGTATTTTCAGCATCATCCTTCGCCTCGATCAAGTTCATATCTTGCAATTTATTGAGTTCCGTTCTCACGGTATTACTACTTACCCCTAAATCACGTTCCAAACCCCGCAAATACACCTTACTCGCTGGGTTCAAAAGTAATTTGGTTAGCAAGGCTATCCGAATCTTTCCTGAAAAAATGTTGTCTAAAACCAAATGAATGCCTTATTAACGGCTTCGCCACTTTGACCCACAGATGTATGGAGCAAATTGATACAATATTGAGTAACAAATATAAGCTAATTGAGGGAAAAACGAATGATTTTTTTTACAAATTTATTTAACGGAAGATTTTTCAGGTAATAGGTATTAGGTAAAAGGTAATAGGTTTTTTAGGCAAAAAGTAATAGGTAAAAGGTAAAATCAGGTAATAAGTAATAGGTATTAGGTATTAGGTAATGTTAGGTATTAGGTAATAATTTAAAGGTCATAAAAATGATTTGGGAATTTGAACGATAGAATCGTAAATTCGTTTTTCATTTAGATTAAGTATCTCATATAAAGAATGCAAAAGAGGATTTTTGATTTATTGGTTTCATTGTTGGTATTCATCCTCTTTATAATCCCCATGCTCCTTGTAGCCATGGCCGTCAAAATCAGTTCCACTGGTCCCATATTATATTGGTCAGAGCGCGTGGGACGCAATAACAAGATCTTTCGCATGCCTAAATTTAGGACCATGCGTGTGAATACTCCCGTATTGCCCACCCACCTTTTACAAAATGCCAATAGCTTCATTACACCCATTGGCTCATTTCTTCGCAAAACTAGTTTGGACGAATTACCCCAGCTCTATTGCATCATCATAGGTCACATGTCACTCGTAGGCCCTCGGCCCGCCTTACAGAACCAAGCAGATTTGATTGACGCGAGAACCGCATTAAGCATTCATACCCTCACCCCTGGATTGACCGGTTGGGCCCAAATAAACGGCCGCGATGCAATCCTTTTAGACCTTAAAGTCAAATACGACAAAGAGTACCTAGACCAAAAATCATTTTTGTTGGACCTCAAAATACTCCTGTTAACGGTGTGGAAGGTACTGCGAGTGGCGGATGTGGCGCATTAGGTAATAGGTATTAGGTAATAGGTAAAATTAGGTAAGAGGTATTAGGTAATAGGTAAATGGTTTTAGGGCGAAGCTGACAAAGCATTTGAAAAAATAAATTAATTTTTTATTTTTATTTTTTCAAACAAGTCTTCACATGAAATCAATCATAAAAAATATTTTAAAGGAAGGAAAAAGAAGGTTAAAAAAGACTTATTATATACTTCAATATTTTGTCAATAAACTTATTGGAACCCAAAATCAACCCTTAGACTTCGATCCAGCCACCCTACCTTTCATAGATAGTCCGGAATATTCATTTGCAGAAATCAATAAAAGAATTGATCCCTATGGGAAACTACCCTATAACCTTGAAGAAAAACTGGATTTTTTTAGGGAATATGGCTATGTGGTCTTGGAAAATGTGCTGCCAACAAATGAAGTAGATGCCATTTGGGATGAAATAGAATTCGTCACCGAACATCACGAAAAATATGACATCGACGGACTCGCACACCGCTTTAATGATCAAAAAGACACCCCCATTAAATTAATTCCCAAAGAAAAATTAAAAGGAATTGGGACACGATTCATCGATTTTCATGATAGTTCGATTCGTTCTAAAAATCTGATCACCCACCCTAATTTGATCCCATTTTTACAAGCTAGCCTAACACCCAAAATAACGGTCTTCCAAAGCCTGATTTTTAAGTACAGTAGCCAGCAAGATGTTCACCAAGATTTTCCATGGGTAACCACTGAAATACCTAGCCACCTGGTCGCCGCATGGATCCCCATGGAGGATGTGCACAAAGACTCTGGTCCACTTTTCTACTACCCAAAATCACATCGAATTCCAAAATTCGATTTTGGGCAAACGGGTATTGTATTCCAACACTTAAATTCACTCTTTAGCCCAAGTAAATTCGCGCGCTACCTAACTAAAACTTGTACCGAATTAGGGCTTAAAAAAGAAGTTCTACTGATCAAAAAAGGAGATATGCTTTTTTGGCACGGAGCTCTCGCCCATGGGGGAATGCCCATCAACGACCCAACCAAAACAAGAAAATCGTTCGTCGTGCACTACTCCACCACGGAAGGACTTTCAAAACACCGTAATTCCACCGTTCTTGAGAAAAAACCAGACCAATACCATGGCGTTACGATTTACTCCAATCCAAAATTAGCCCATCAAAAAGACGTCGTAAAATAGACTTTTTCAATGCAAATTGATCGGGCGCAATGGATGCATTTTAACATATATCCAATTACAATGAGCACCTTTCAAACCACGATTTGTTATTGAAAATCAAATTTCAAAGCATTAATTATATCGTAAAAAAATGATCAGTTTATTAGCTTTGATATGCAAAATATAAAGCTACATTTGACCATGAAACCACTAAACATAAAACTATACGATATAGCTCGTGCCAAACTGAAATTTAACGACGAAGATGCCATGGAATTTGTCTCAAGTATTCACGAATTCAACGACCACAGATTTGAAAACCTGGTCACAAAGGAATTTTTAAGTGAAAAGATGAATGGAATCGATCAGAGATTCACTAAACTTGAGTCCAATATCGATTTAAGATTTATCACATTTGAATCCGCGATAAATCAAAGGTTCATTCAAAATCAATCAAATATTGATCAGAGATTCAAAGATGCCGAATCATTCAATAGCCAAAAATTCACCGAAATCAAAGCTAGCATCGACACGAAAATTGCCGAAGCAAAATCTGATTTAACTAAATGGATGTTTATCTTTTGGGCTAGCCAAATGACTATTACATTGGGTATTCTTTTATTAATTCTTAATAAATAATTAACAATCAGACCTATACATTTCTGTTGTTGCGAACTGCTTTTAAGCCCAAAATCAAATGATTGGCTTTGATGGTATACCACTTTAAAAATCAGGTTTGAGTAAAACTACCTAAACCTTTACCTTTTTGCCCGTGCGAACAGCCTCATAAATCGCATCCACAATGCGCAAATCCCGTAAGCCTTCTTCCCCATCCATTGGGATCACAGGCTGCTTGCCATCCAATAAAATCTTAGCCATTTCATCCATTTGAACCGTTTGATGCGTCACATGTGGAAACTCAATCTCACCTTTATTCGTCCTCGCCATGATTGGACCATATCCAGTAGCCGGTTTCAACTCAGCAAATCCCTTCGTCCCATCCATAAAAAAGCGGTCCAAATTATTTAAGGCATAGGTCGATAAACAAGATGCGACGGCACCGCTTGGGAAACCCATTTGGAACTGAATCGTCTCATCAACACCCTCCTTAAATTTCACAAAATCCGTCTTCGTTTCTTGGGCCGTAACCCAGATAGGCTCCTCACCGACCATATATCGAGCACCATTCACCGAGTAAATACCAATGTCCATCATGGAACCTCCCCCGGCCAAGGCCTTATTCAACCTCCATTGCTTCGGATCCCCAATCACAAAACCTGACAAGCCTTGGAAAAATAAAATCTTCCCAAACTCCCCCTCCCGACGCATGCGGATTACTTCCAAGGTTTTGGGTTCAAAATGCATGCGGTAACCGACCAACAAATGAACACCCGCTTTCTTGCAATAATCGATCATTTCTCTGCCTTCTTTGGCATTTAAGGCCATCGGCTTTTCCACAATCACATGCTTGCCCGCTCGCGCAATCTGGATGGCATTATCTTTATGCAAGGCATTAGGCGTCGTGATGTACACGGCATCCACTTCCTTGTTTTCTTTGATTTGATCGACGGTCGAGTAATTATAGCGGCTCGACTCCGGGACTTGATACTTCTCCCCCCAGGAGGCCAACTTAGCCGGCGTTCCACTCACTAAGGCAGTTATTTTAACTCGAGGACATGCCTGAATCGCTTTGGCTACCATATTGCTATATGACCCTAATCCCATCAATGCAACCCGTAAAATAGGCCCATCGGCGACGGTTGAACTGGTAATTTGAGGCACAGGTAAACCTGATTTTTGGAGTTCATTCGCTGCAGAAGCAGCAAAAGGCATCACCATTAAGGGCAACGAAAGCTTTTGTATAAAATCTCGACGACTACGCATAGGTTCCATATTTTTTTGTTCTTAATCCTTAAATTCACGTTTACTTACGACATCCGGTTTAGGGAAATCAGCAGGAATCGGAATATCTACTTTGCCTGTGGCGGCCCACTGGGTTCCACGTAAAATACTTGTGATAAACCCAACACAGCTCACCGAATAATCAGCGTGTCCCATGGGCGTATGGAAAATTCTTCCTTTGCCATAATTGATGGTCAATAACATAGGTTCATGTCGGCCAGTCCCCTTGTTTTCAATCGAAGAAAATGCCGTTCCCAATACTTCCATATTTTCTGCTGGGCCCCTCAATCGATCATACATCTCATCTTGCACGTGCATCCAATTTAAAGGCATTCCTTTGGTGATCGGGTGATTTGCGTTTCGAATTATAATTTGATAATCCTTTTGGGGTCCATGTGAACCCGCACGGCCAGGAGCGGTATCTCTCACCAACTGATTATTTAAGTCATAATACACATAAGGGCCATCCTTTTCTGTTCGATTGCCCCAGCCTCCTATTCCAATCATTTGATTATAAGCAGGCCACTCCGGAAATGAGTTGTCCGCCGCATGAATGATCACCAATCCACCCCCTTTTTTTACGAATCGATCAAAATCCTCTTGGGTCTCCTTCGCCCAAGGCGCAGCATTCCAACCGAAATTACAGATCACCACATCGTAAGCCGCAAAGTTAGGATGAAAGCTTGAATCCATTTTTGATTTAGGCAGGTCAACGGTCGGCGCAAGCCCAGCAATCTTGTATTTATCTACATAATCCTTGCCATTCCAAGTATATTTCGTTCTTTGAACATCTACTGAGAACTTACCTGTTTCCTCCAAATAACGCTTCATCATATAGGTCACTTTGGCCCATTGATCATGGTTATTTTGGCCGTCAATAATTAAGGCTTTAATCAATTTAGCTTTTGCATTTCTGGGTTGATTTGCCATGCCCAACACGGAGCTGAATGAACATAAGGCAATCAATAAAAGGACGAAAGTCGGCCTTAAGCAAAGAATATTTTTCATAGGTTCAGGTTTATTTTTTTTGAATTTACCAAAAATAACAGAATTTCCATCTCAAAATAAAATTTGAAATTTTTCTTTCCAACAATTTGGGGTTGGGATTTAAAATGAAGGGCAGGAAATACCATCGTTTGGCAAATGTGAAGTAGCAAATGTTGGTTGGCATTTAAGCGTACAATGTATTTTCAATTATGAATTAGAATCCGAAAAAATATTAAATGAAATACAGGGGTCCTGAATGATTCTAAATTTTAAGCCTGGCCAGCATTTAATTGATCCAATAAATCAAAAGCCCGCTCGATGATTTGGTGCATATCATAATATTTGTACTCGGCCAATCTCCCCCCAAAATACACATTAGCCTCCGCATCCGCTAAAGCCTTATATTGACCAAAAATAGCATTGTTTTCTTGGTCATTCACCGGATAATAGGGCTCCGTAACTTTAGCCACATAGGGCTCTGGATATTCATAGGTAATGCAGGTGGTATCGGTTTGACCAAACTCAAAGTGCTTGTACTCAATGATGCGCGTGTAGGGCGTTTCAGCATCCGTATAATTCATTACAGGAACACCCTGATAATTATCCGTATCCGTTAATTTCTTATGCTCAAAGCGGGTGGTTTTATACTCCAAAGGCCCAAATTGATAGTCATAATATGCATCAATGGGACCTGTGAAAATAATATTTCGGGCTTTGGCGTCCCAGGCCAACTTATCAGCCAAGTAATCTGTTTCCAATTGGACCTCAATCCCTGCCAGTAATTGATCAAAAATCTGGGTGTAGCCACCGATGGGGATTCCTTGGTATGGGTCGTTGAAATAATTGGTATCGTAGGTAAAACGGACAGGAAGTCGTTTTATGATCTCTTTTGGCAATTCATTGGGGGGCTTCATCCATTGCTTGGAAGTATAGCCCTTAATTAATTTTTCATACACATCACGCCCAACAAGCTTAATGGCCTGCTCCTCAAGGTTTTGTGGCTCTCCTATTTCCTTTGACTGCTCGGCAATAATCGCCTTTGCCTCATGCGGATGTGTAACTCCCCACAATTGGTTAAACGTCCACATATTAAAGGGCAAGGCAAATAATTCACCCTTATAATTCGCAATGGGCCTATTCGTAAAATGATTGAAGGTGGCAAACTGATTAATCCATTTCCAAACACGTTCATTCGAGGTGTGGAAAATATGAGGACCATAGGTATGCATATTAATGCCGTCCACCTTTTCAGTATGGCAATTTCCGCCAATGTGATTCCTCTTCTCTAAAACAAGGCATTTAAAGCCTCGATCTGTCAACTCCCTAGCACAAACGGAACCAAAAAAACCTGAACCGACAATAATATAATCGTACATTATTTGTAAATTTTATTTTTCAATGAATAAATTTCCGTAAAAAAAACATGATTAAAAAATGATCTAAATTTAATATATTATCACTAACCTGATAATCTATTTAGAAAGAAAGAATTAATGAACAGCTTTACTAACTTTACTAACTTTTGAAAAGTTAGTAAAGTTGGGTAAAGCTAAAGTGAAAAAGCCGAATTTAAAATTGAATAAAACCTCAAAAAGACCCCTAAACCGATGATCAAAAAAGCACTCTTTTTCCTATTTTTCGCCCTACCTTTTTTTAGTGTTTTGGCCCAAAATACAATTAAAAAGCCCAACATCCTTTTTATCGTTGCCGATGATTGGTCCAAGCATGCGGGAATTTACGGGGATAAGGTTGTGCGAACGCCCAACATCGACCGATTAGGAAAAAATGGCTTGATTTTTGATCAGGCATTTTGCTCAGCGGCCTCCTGCAGTCCTTCTAGAGCAAGTATATTAACAGGCAAACATCCGCATCAAATCGCGGAAGGTGGGAATTTATGGGGAAGTCTCCCGGTAAGCATTCCCAATTTCGTAAGCCTCATCGAAGCATCAGGCGGTTTTGTGGGGAGCGAACGAAAAGGCTGGGGCCCAGGAAATTTCAAAATAGGCGGCTACCAAGATAATCCTGCAGGCAAAAATTTTAAAAATTTCGAAGAATTTTTAGGGGAAAAGCCTAAAGACAAACCTTTCTTTTATTGGTTTGGATCCATGGATCCCCACCGCGATTACGTCAAAGGAACTGGTGAACAAGCTGGTCTAGATCCCCAAAAAGTAAAAGTGCCTGGGTTCTTACCAGATACCGATGTGGTCAGAAAAGACATTTTAGATTACTATTTTGAAGTAGAAAGATTTGATAGCAATGTGGGCAAACTAATCGCCACGCTTGAATCAAAAGGCGAATTAGAAAATACGCTCATTGTTATTACCAGCGATAATGGAATGCCCTTCCCCAGAGCAAAAGCTACTTGCTACGATTCAGGGACCAATATACCGCTCATTATGCATTGGCAAGGTAAAATTAAGCCTGCCCGCTCCAGCGAATTAATAAGTTTAATCGATTTGGCGCCTACCGTCTTGGACGTTATGGGCATCCAAAAACCTATAGATCTTCCTTCTAAGAGTCTGATCAATTTAATCAACGGTCGGCCAATAGCCCATAGAAATGCTGTTTTTGTAGAAAGAGAAAGGCATGCCAATGTGAGAAAAGGAAACCTAGGCTTTCCCATCAGAGGAATCAGAACCAAAGACTTTTTATACTTGCGAAATTTTGAACCCAATCGTTTTCCAGCTGGTGATCCACAAAAATGGGTAGCTGTGGGCCCCTATGGTGACATAGACGATTCCCCTTCCAAGCAATTGCTCATGGCAGACACGTTGACATATGATTTTTTTGTCAGCCGAACGTTGAAAAAAAGAGGGGCAGAGGAATTGTATGATTTAAAAAAAGATCCAGACCAACTGTATAATTTGGCCAATGAAAAACGATATGCGCAACAAAAAAATAAATTGAAAAAAGACTTGGAGGCATGGATGAAACAGACGAAGGATCCTCGGGCTGCTAACCCAAATACCAACCTTTGGGATCAATATCCGTATTATTGAAAATGAAAAAACCAACCAAAATTTTCTGCTTATTGTTATTATTTTGCGTGCATTCATTCGCCTATGGCCAATTAAAAGTACCTGGAACCGTTATTGCCTATAGCCCCGCATCGAGTGGTTTATACATCGGCTCGCCGAGTATTGTTATTTTGGCCAACGGACATTATTTAGCCTCCCATGATTATTTTGGGCCTAAATCTACAGAACATACCTCCGCCGTTTCACGCATTTATCGATCAAAAAACAAAGGCAAAACGTGGGAAATGATCGGTGAAATCAATGGCCAATT
>CANHXO010000051.1 GCA_947464595.1 Cytophagaceae bacterium | reverse complement strand
TTTTCATCACCCGAGCAGATTTTACCACTTGGGGTAAAAACATTTTTCCTTCTCCAAACAAATCACCCACCACATTCATGCCATCCATTAAAGGCCCTTCAATCACCTCAATAGGCTTATTAACTAATTTTCTTGCTTCCTCAACATCCTCGTCAATAAATTCAGTCAAACCCTTAATTAAGGCATGTTCCAATCTTTTATTGACATGTTGGTGACGCCATGCATCATCAACCACCTGTTCTTTTCCTGCTGATTTAACCGTTTCAGCATAGGCGATCAACTTTTCCGTGGCCTCCGAATTACGATTTAATAAAACATCTTCACATAAATCTTTAAGTGTTAGGTCAATGCTATCATAAACGCCCAACTGGCTCGCATTTACAATTCCCATATCCATACCCGCTTTAATGGCATGATAAAGAAAAACAGTATGCATGGCCTCGCGAACTAATTCATTTCCTCTAAACGAAAATGAAATATTTGAAACACCGCCTGAAACCTTAGCGTAAGGCAAGTTTTCCTTAATCCAACGCGTTGCTTTAATAAAATCATTCGCATAATTATTATGCTCATCCATTCCCGTGGCAACCGTTAAAATATTGGGATCAAAGATGATATCTTGAGCCGGAAATCCGACCACCTTCGTTAATATATCGTAAGCTCTTTGACAAATTTCAATCCGTCTTTCATAAGAATCTGCTTGGCCCAACTCATCAAAGGCCATAACAACAACAGATGCACCATACATTTTCACCTTATTGGCAGATTCAATAAACTTCTCCTCCCCTTCTTTTAATGAAATTGAATTGACTATCGATTTCCCCTGAACACATTTTAATCCAGCTTCAATGACTTCCCATTTTGATGAATCAATCATGATCGGCAATCTAGCAATATCAGGCTCAGACATCAATAAATTCAAGAATTGAGGCATCATTTTCACCCCATCAATCATCCCCTCATCCAAATTAACATCCAGAATTTGCGCACCACTGTCTACCTGCTCTCGAGCCACAGCGATAGCCTCTTCAAATTTTTCTTCGCGAATTAATCGGGCAAATTTCTTTGAACCTGTCACATTGCAACGCTCGCCCACATTAACAAAATTAGTCAATGGAGTGATTTCAAGTGGTTCTAAACCAGAAAGCATTTGATTATGACCGGCTACAGGAATCTGATGCGGTTTATATTTTGAAGCGATCGTAGCAATTGCTTTAATATGAGCGGGTGTCGTACCACAACAACCTCCGATAATATTCACAAAACCATGCTGAAGAAAATCTTCAATCACTTCTGCCATTTGCTCCGGAGATTCATCATATTCACCCATTTCATTGGGTAAGCCTGCATTCGGATGAGCAGATACAAAAAATGGCGATTTATCACTTAATGTTTTGACGTAAGGGCGCATTAAATCCGCACCCAAGGCACAATTTAATCCTACCGACAATAAGGGCATGTGGGAAATGGACGTCAAAAATGCTTCGGTCGTTTGACCCGAAAGAGTTCTTCCAGAAGCATCTGTAATGGTTCCAGAAACCATGACAGGCAAATATTTCTTTTCTGGATTGAGTGTAAAATATTGATCAATGGCAAACAAAGCAGCCTTTGCATTCAAGGTATCAAAAACAGTTTCGACCAATAATAAATCTGCCCCTCCATCCACTAAACCACGAACTTGCTCTTGATAGGCGACCACTAATTCATCAAAAGTAACGGCCCGAAATCCTGGATCATTGACGTCTGGCGACAAAGACAACGTACGATTGGTTGGTCCGATCGAACCTGCAACATACCTAGGTTTACTCGGATTTTGATCCGTAAATTCATCGGCAACCTCCCTCGCAATTTTAGCAGATTCAAAATTTAATTCATACACCAAATCCTCTAAGTGATAGTCGGCCATCGCGATGGAGGTACCTGAGAATGTATTTGTTTCGGCTATATCTGCACCCGCCTCAAAATATTTAGCATGTATTTCTTTGATCACATCGGGACGCGTGATCGATAGTAAATCATTGTTGCCCTTCAGTTCGTGGGGGAAATCCTTAAACCGTTCGCCGCGATAATCTGCATCAGTTAGGTTGTACTGTTGAATTAAAGAACCCATTGCACCATCTAGGACCAAAATCCTATCTAACAAAAGCTCTCGTATATCTTTTTTAAGCATAGACAATTATATCTTTGAACGAATCAAAGCGACTAAATAAAAAGGTTAAAAATCTTTCAAAGATACATCATTTCAACCGATCGCCCATAAATTTTGATTTAAAGGAAACCTAATTTTTTAATTTTTTCAAGGTCTTCGGGACTATCAATGCCTATGGTTTCAAATTGTGTTTCTATGGTTTGAATGGGGAAACCATTTTGCAACCACCTCAATTGCTCTAAAGCTTCTGAATTTTCAAGATCGGAGATCGGCAATTTGCTAATGGATTTTAAAATATCGGAACGATAAGCATACAAACCGATGTGTTTAAAATAACGGTGATGTGCCAACCAATCTTCTTGGGCTAAGCCTCGCATGTACGGAATAGCATGCCTAGAAAAATACAAAGCTTGGTTTTTATTATCCAAAACCACCTTGGGACAGTTTGGATTAAACAAGGTATCAATGGTTGTAATTTGCTTGACAAGCGTAAGGATAGGAGCATTTGAATCCATGGCCTGTGTGATTTCAATTAGCTGTTGGGGTTCAATATAAGGTTCATCCCCTTGAATATTGACAATGTAATCAACACCATCTCCTAAATTTTCTAAGACTTCTGCGCATCGATCCGTGCCAGAAAGATGAGAGGCAGAAGTCATCATGACTTGTGCGCCAAAGGACCTAGCTGCATCAAAAATACGTGCATCATCTGTGGCAATTATAATCTGATCCCATCCGGGTACAGAGGCCACTTGTTCATACGTTCTTTGAATCATCGACTTACCACCTAGATCCACTAATGGCTTGCCCGGGTAGCGAGTTGACGCATAACGTGCTGGAATTACGGCTACAACTTTTTTACCACGGATCATAATAAATTGAGTTTATTCAATGAAATTTAACAAATTTGCACATAATTTAGATTAAAATCGCTCTCACTTTTGGAAAAAATATCCAAACATTTATTTAAAACAACCATTTGGAGTATCGGTTATTTCGGTACAAAAGAATTTCCAAAACTGTGGGTTGAACTAAGATCGCCTAAAAAAACGGATTGGGTTAGTTTAGATCTTACAAATCAAATTACAGAAGAAATTTGTTCTTTTGAACCCTCCAGTAAAATAAAAACTTGGTTAAAAGGGGTAGGAAATATAGGTTTATTCCTTCGTTTGAAATCTGGCATAAATCCAGGCATTGAGGCATTGGAAGCCTATGATTTAGCCTCAGGAAAATTAATTTATGAAGTTAGCATTACTAATTGGATTCAATTGACCAACGCTCATATCCAAGTTGTTCAAGAGAAAAAGATGTATTGGTTAAATTTAATCACGGGCAATTTTGAAAATCCGAAAGACCCCAATGAAGAAGTGATTAATCATTTTCAATTTGAAAACCCATCTCATTTTGAAGAAAACCAACCGGGATTTTCTGACTTTAAATTATTTTTCAAACAAAATTTTGACGAAAATATAGTCAAAGCAATGGATTGTTGGGACGGAAATGATAAGATAATATTTTCTTATTATCTTTACGAGGATAGCTTAAAAAACATCCTAAGGGTGTGCGACAAAGGGTTTAAAACGGAACTAAAAGAAATAATAGCGGAGGGAGAAACCATCGGTTTTAATACGTTTCAAATATACCATCGTACATTGATTTATATAAAAGACAAACATGAACTAATATTATATGAATTCTAAAAAGCTACTAGTATTTACTTTCTTGTGTTTGGGATTCTTGAATAGCTTTGGAGGCACTGTGGACTCTTTAGGGCTCAAAAAGGAAAACAATAAAACCTACATTGTGTATAAAGTAGAGAACAAGCAACCACTTTACTCGATTTTAAAGCATTTTAATCTCTCCTTAACTGAATTCAAACAAATTAATCCTGAAGTCAACATACCAATCAATTCAGGTGAAATCATATTCATTCCCATTCATTATTTAGACGAAGCTACCAGTGCCTTAATTGCACCTGCTAAACCTTTGGAGAAAGTAGTGGTCAAAAAGCAAGAGGATATAAAATCCAATGAGTCAGGTATTCATATCGTTTCAGCCAAGCAAAGTTTATTAACCATCGCCAACTTACATAAAGTGACAATGGCTGATATTCGAAAATGGAACAATTTGACTTCAGATGTTTTAAAAGAAGGCCAGCGATTACTAGTCGAGGCGCCAAAGAATTTAGTCATTGACAAATCCACTTTATTGGGTAGTAAAAACGATAAAGGTGTGGAAGAATTAAAAGCAGAAAGCAAAGATTCGGAGGGATTAAAAAAGACGATAGAAACAGGTATCGCGGAATTAATTGAAGTGCCTGATAATTCAGGCAAGTATTTAGCCCTTCACAAATCAGCGCCAATAGGTACGCTCGTGTTAGTTAAGAATTTAGCCAATAACCAAAGTATATGGGTAAAGGTCATAGGAAGACTACCTAACTCAGATGGGAAATTAATCATTAAACTATCTCCTAAGGCATTTGAGCGACTTAATGCAGTCGACAAACGAATAAGAGCCGAAATCAGCTATTTAATTCAATAAAATGCCGAAACGTAAAAGACCTATCACGGTAGGAAATGTAGTTTTTGAAATCTTCTTCATTTTATCCTATCCATTTATCGCACTATTCTCAGCTGCAGTGACCGTTTTGGTTTGGGTATTTTCATTTCCATCCAAGTTAATTGCATTTTTTAGTAAAATTAAATAAGCGCCATGAAGGATGAAATCGTAGAACTTCTTGAGAAGAAATACGCGTTTTTTAATCATCCCAGGTTTATTGAACACGACCCTATCCAAATTCCTCATTTATTTACCAAATTACAGGATCGAGAAATTATGGGTTTTTGGGTAGCCATGCTATCGTGGGGCCAACGAACTACCATCCTCAATAATGCCAAAAAATTAATTGAAATGATGGAAGGAGCACCTCATGATTTCATCTTACATCATAAAGAGAGCGATTTAAAACGATTTGAATCATTTAAACATCGAACCTTTCAAAGTACCGATGCACTCTATTTTATTCGGTTTTTTAAAAGGCACTATACCACCCATAAAAGCTTAGAAACAGCTTTTGTGCCAGAAAATTATGAACTCCATTCACATACAGGACAAGCTATCAATCACTTTTACACACATTTTTTTGATGACATCTGGGCGCCAGAAAGGACTAAAAAACATGTGTCCACACCGCAAAAGAATTCAGCATGTAAGCGAATTTGTATGTTTTTGAGGTGGATGGTTCGAGATGATACCAAAGGAGTGGATTTTGGACTTTGGAAAAAAATAAAACCCCAACAATTAATTTGCCCTTTGGACGTTCATTCTCAGAGAACAGCTGAAAAATTAGGATTATTGTTGCCGGGATTAGCTAATTGGAAAAAAGCCGTAGAGCTCACAGAAGAATTGAAAAAAATCGACCCCAAGGATCCTGTGAAATACGATTTTGCCTTATATGGAATGGGCATCGAAGATAAAACATTATGGAAATAAACGTAATAGAAGCCGCGGATGGTAAATTAGGACATGTAGAATTACATAACCCCATAACAGGGGAAAAAGCAAGATTGATTCCAGAGATCGGAGCAAGTCTAGTGGACCTGCAGTTGATTTGTGAAAATAAACTAATCCAACTCATTCACCTTCCTGGAAGTAAGTCCTTAGCTGAAAACGATTTATATCCAAGTGCTTTGCTGGCACCTTGGGTTAATCGAGTTCGAAATGGCAATTATTCTTTTGAAGGTAGAAATTACCAATTACCCATTAATGAGTCCCCACTAGGAAATGCCATTCACGGATTTTTAGCCAGGAAACCGTTTGAAATAAGCGAGAAGAAATGCAATAATGAATACGCAGAAGTAACCTTTCAATTGAACTACCATGGAGATTTTAAAGGATATCCATTCCCCTTCATCTTTAGATTAACTTATCGATTAGCTAAAAAAGGAATCTTTAGCGTACAATTTTATTGCCAAAACACAGGGGAAAATAAGATGCCTTTTGCCTGCGGCTGGCATCCTTATTTTACGATCGCGAACTGCGATTTGAAGCATTTAGAAATTAATTTCAGCCCCACTTTAAAATACATTTCAGATGCTCAAATGATACCGATGGAAGAAGAAACCGTATCCATCAACATGCCAGTCCGATTTTCTGAAACGACTTTAGACAACGTTTTTAAACTAGACAACAAAATTCAACACCTGACCGAGTTAACTGATAGCCAGTCAAAAATTCGTTTCTTTCTAAGACAAAATTCGATCGATTTTCCATTTTTAGTCGTGTTTGCACCCCCATCAGAAAATTGCGTGGCCATCGAACCCATGACCGGTAATACAGATGCATTTAATACAGGAGATGGATTAACAGTCCTATCCCCGCAGGAAGATTTTAGAAGTTTAGTTGATATTTGGATTGATAAAGCTAAAATTTGATAGCTCGTTAAATAAATGATTTATGTACCTTTGTGGCATGAAATTTTGGTTTATTTATTTGATTTTAATTTTCAGCTATCCATTGTTGGCCGAAAATTCCATTCAAAAAGATTCACTAAAAGTTTTTTGGAAGCAAAATTTTGCCACGGGCATCGATTTAAATCAGGCCAGCTTTAGTGACAACTGGAAAGGAGGAGGTTCGAATACCTTTGCGACAGGTTGGTATTTAAACCACAATGCAACCATCAATAATTCTTCTTGGCGATTAATTAGTGATCTAAGTATGCAAGTGGGATTTCTTCAAAATAAAACCCAAAGTTTACGGAAAAGTGTTGATCGTATTTTTTACGAATTTAAGGCAGGATATCGAATTAGTCCTCAGTGGGATTTTTATGGCTCCACCAACTTCCAAACCCAATTTTTTCAAGGATTTGAATTTGGCAAAAAAAATAAAAAGGGTATTCCTGTGGATTCGTTAGTCTCTAGTATTTTTGCTCCTGCCTATTTAACTACTTCGTTAGGTTTAGAATATCACCCACAGAAGTCGTTTTATACGCGAGTAGGTATTGGAAGTCTAAGGCAAACATTTGTTTTTGACGAACGAATTTCTAGAGCTGGTTTATTTGGTTTAGAAAGGCCAGGTGACAATATTCGAAATCAATTTGTGCTCCAATTATTATTCAACGTAGAGCGAGAGATATTCGAAAATGTTAATATGAAACTAAGGTACTCGACCTTAATTGATTATTTTAGATTTGGTTTATCAAATGGTATGGTGCACCGATTAGACGCCAATTTTTCCATGAAGGTAAATAAATACCTCAGTACAAATTTGCAAGCTGTATTGTTTAGAGATTATGACCAGGACCCCAATTGGCAATTCTCACAAGTCCTTTCCATGGGTTTAGCCTATAGAATCACAAAATAATTAGGCTTTTTTTCTAGCCTTATAGCGATCATAAAGCATTTGAAGAATTCCATCTTTCAAACCTAAATCAGGTACAAAAATACTTGGACAACCTGCACACTCCATAGCGGCCAAATAGATCGATGAAGCAGGAACTATGACATCAGCCCGGTCGGTATTAAGCCTTAATTTATGCACGCGTTCCTCAAATGTAAAGGAACTTACATACGTGGCAATTTTTTTAAGCTCGTCAATCGTCATGGTCTTGGTTTCGTTGACTTCACTTGATATATGATACAATTTGCTAATATTGCCTCCTGTTCCTACTGCATAAATGGGACCGTCTATGGAAATGATTTGTAAAGAAATCCACTGTTTCATTTTTTCCCAATCAGATTCCTTTTCTTTTCCTTCCAGCAAACGAACAGAACCAATTTTAAATGATTTAGAAGCTAATTTTTCTCTGTTCCGATAGATATTTAATTCCGTTGAACCTCCACCAACATCTATATGCAAATAATTTTTTTGAGGATGTAAGGATTGTACCACGACGTCATTGATCAATTCCGCTTCACGAGCTCCATCAATTACATTGATTTTCATTTCTAAAATCTTATTAATCCGCGTAATAATTTCAGCCGCATTAACAGCTTCACGCATCGCAGAAGTAGCACAAATGGAATAATCTTGAACCTCATGTAACTCCATTAATAATTTATAGGCCTGCAATAATTTGAAGATTCTAACCTCCGACTCTGGAGAAATAGCCCCTTCAATAAAAACATCATGTCCCAAACGTAAAGCAAAACGAACGTACTCGACGCGCTTAAAACTGATCACTCCTTCATCTTCCAAGACACTTGAAATTTGTAATCGGGCAGCATTAGAGCCAATATCAATCGCAGCAAACTTCATGAAATCTGAATTTAAGGTTTATGTAAATAAAAGCCATTGGCCTGAGGTTCAAAACTGATAACGGTGCCTAAGACAAAAAGCAATTCGCGTCGATCAATCAGAACAGGTATTTCATCGATTAAATAAGTTTCATCATGTTCGGTTTGAGAATCAAAACCTAAAACAAAAGTTCCTCCACAGGCCCCTCCTTTCATACCAACCCGAACAAATGGCTCAGGCATCTTATCCTCTTTCACGAGCGGCAACAAATTTAGCAAAGCAGAATCGGTAAATTGGACAGGAGATTTATTTGACATAGATTGCGTGATTCACCTATAAAATTAGCTAATTTTAAATAGTAAATAATCCCTTGCGTCTTAACAAAATTTAATTTCACGCAAATGCAATAAAAAGGGCCAAAATAAGTTTTAGAAAAAAACGAAAATATGATATACTCCATCCTTTGGGCAGATGATGAAATAGATTTATTAACTCCTTATATTATTTTTCTTGAAAATAAGGGATACCAAGTTAGCACCGTAAATTCAGGAGCTGACGCACTAGAACTGGTCATTAAGCAAAAATTCGACGTTTTGTTTTTAGATGAAAATATGCCTGGTATGTCAGGCCTTGAGGTTTTAATCGCCATCAAACAAATTAGACCTAATCTTCCTGTTATCATGATTACCAAATCCGAGGAGGAAGAACTTATGGAGGATGCCATTGGGTCGAAAATAGCTGATTATTTAATCAAGCCATTGAATCCCAACCAATTATTGCTATCAGTTAAGCGAATATTTGACAAAAAAAGGTTGCAGGAGGAGAAGACAAATTTGAGTTACCAACAAGAATTCAGAGCGCTCTCCATGCAATACCAAGACAAACTCAATGCAGAAGAGTGGACAGAAATTTATAAAAAACTTTCCTATTGGGAACTAGAAATAGACAATACCGAAAACAAATCCATGGCAGAGGTATTGAATAGTCAAAAAACAGAGGCGAATACCCATTTCAGTAAATTTGTGGAGAAAAATTATGAAAATTGGCTTCAAAAGCCGGATGCTGAAACACCTATACTTTCTCATTTGATGATGAGAAAATATGCATTCCCATTAATCCACGAAAAAAGTCCTTTATTTTTTATTTTAGTTGACAATCTTAGGTACGACCAATGGAAAATATTGGAAGTTTTTATACAAGATTATTTCCAAATTGAGAGAGAGAACACCTATTATTCAATATTACCTACGACCACAGCTTTTGCTAGAAATTCGATTTTTGCGGGTATGATGCCATCCGAAATTCATAAAAACTTTCCAGACAAATGGGTGCATGATTTAGGAGATTCAGATGATGATGAAGGATTTAATCAGCATGAGGAATTCTATCTCCAACAACAGTTGAAGCGATTGAAAATTGACGCAAAAACCTCCTATCATAAAATTATTCATCAACACCAAGGTAAACAGCTTGTTGACCATTTCAATAAACTATTAACCAATGACCTTAATGTAATTGTGTATAATTTTGTCGATATGCTTTCTCATGCAAGGACTGACATGGCCATGATTAAGGAATTAGCCCCAGATGAATCTGCTTACCGCTCCCTGACCGCTAGTTGGTTCCAGCATTCCCCCTTATTTGATTTGTTAAAAAAGATCTCAGCCAAAAAAGGGCGCGTCATTCTAACCACCGACCATGGCATGATACGTGTTCAAAACCCCATTAAAATTGTGGGCGATCGCCAAACAAATACCAATTTAAGATACAAGCAGGGAAAAAATTTAAATTGGGATAATAACAATAAAATGATGGTCGCTAGAAAACCAGAACAATTGTTTCTACCCAAACCCAATGTATCAACTAGCTATGTTTTCGCCAAAGACGATTACATGTTTGCCTATCCAAACAACTACAATCATTTTGTGAATCACTACAAAAATACCTTTCAACACGGGGGAATTTCACTAGAAGAATGCATAATTCCCGTTGTATATTTAACAGGAAAATAGCTTAGATTGAATCGATAGGGTAAATTTTCCCTCCCTCACATTTTAAAAACTGTCCTGGTACCTTGCGCATGGTATTGTAATCATGACTAGCCATTAAAATAGCAGTTCCTTGCTTATTCAATTGCTGAAACAAGGACATGATTTCTAAAGAAACCTCGGGGTCTAAATGACCTGTGGGCTCATCGGCCAACAATAAAACCGGGTTATTTAAAATTGCACGCGCAATGCAAATGCGTTGTTGTTCCCCACCTGATAACTTATGAACTCTTTTATGTACTGCATGGGACATTCCCACCTGAGCTAAAACACGCTCAATACGAGCCGCATTTTCGACTGAGTCATGATGTCCTGTCGCTTCTAATACAAAAGAAAGATTCATTTCTACATTTCGGTCAGTCAGCAATTGGAAATCTTGAAAAACAAAGCCTAACTTTCGACGAAGAAATGGGATTTCATTTGATTTAATCTCGTTTAAAGAATACCCGGCAACCGAGGCTTGCCCTGAGTCAATAGGCAATTCTGCAAAAATTGATTTAAAAAAAGTACTTTTTCCACTCCCCGACTTCCCAATCAAATAAACAAAATCACCTGAATTTAATTCCAAGGAAACATTTTGCAAAGTAGGTACCCCATCTTGCGAAACATGAACATTTTGAAAGGATAAAATGGACATAATAGTAAATCTATTTATTAGCTGACTTCGCATGATCCGCTAAAAAAGTAGCTAATCCGCTATCGGTCAATGGATGTTTCAATAAAGCTAAAATAGCTGAAAGAGGTCCTGTCATTACATCTGAACCTGCTTCGGCGCACTTAATGATGTGCATCGAATGCCGCACAGAGGCTGCTAAGATTTGGGTATCAAAATCGTAATTATCATAGATAAAACGAATTTGTTCAATTAATTCAATCCCGTCAAATGATATATCATCTAAACGGCCAACAAAAGGAGATACATAGGTAGCACCAGCTTTTGCAGCTAGCAAGGCTTGTCCTGCAGAAAAAACGAGCGTACAATTGGTTTTTATACCTCGCTCAGAAAAATATTTTAATGCCTTAATGCCTTCTTTAATCATTGGAATTTTGACAACAATTTTATCATCTAAATCAGCTAACTCCTCACCCTCTCGGACCATACCCTCAAAGTCAGTAGCTATAACTTCTGCAGACACATCACCATCCACAATATCACAAATAGCTTTATAGTGACGTAAAACATTGTCTTTCCCGCTGATCCCTTCTTTGGCCATCAAGGATGGGTTAGTTGTCACACCATCTAATACGCCTAGGTCCTGAGCTTCCCTAATATCATTTAAATTAGCTGTATCAATAAAGAATTTCATATGCAATGAGTTAAATAGACAAAAAAAATGGCAAATTCACCGCTCAACCAACCTACCCTTGCTTTGATCAAAATCTGGGGGATTCAGCGGGAGCTGGTAATTTGCCATTGCAAATATGGCATAAAACCTGCTTTTTTCAAAATAATAATGGATAATTTGCATTCTCATTAATACCTTTATAAAAAGGATTTCTTATGCGCTTAAGCCATTACATTTTTTTGATCATCATTTCATACATCATCACTCTTGGATGCTCAAGTTCCGCAGACTCATGGTATGAAGAGGCAAAATCTCGCATGAAAAAAGGTGATTTGATTACTGCCAGGGAGGCGATTGAAAAAGCACTTGAAAAAAATCCTGGCTATTCTGAAGCATATAATTTGCGCGGGGTTATTAATTTTCAAGAAAAAAAAATAGAGGAAGCCATTGCTGATTACCAAAAAGCCGTCGACTTAAAACCGTCCAATTACCTAGGCCAATTAAATTTAGCCGCTGCATTTATGGAAAAAAATGCCTGGAAAGATGCGGTGGGTCCCATCGAAAAAGCCATACAAATTGCGCCTGACTCAAGCGCTGGGTATCTTCAAAGAGGAATCATACGTGCAGCATTGCATTCAATTGACCTTTCAAAACAAGACTTCAAAACCAGTATAAAATTAAATCCAAAAGAAATAAATGCTTTTTACAATCGAGGCAACCTCTATTTCCAAGAAGAAAAATTAGATTCAGCCATTTTAGATTTTGAACAAGCTATTTCATTAAATTCGGAATATGGTAAAGCGTATTACGCATTGGGACTCAGCTATTACAAAAAAAACAATTTGGAAAAATCATGCTTAGCATTCAATCAAGCTAATAAATTAAACTATCCTGGTGCAAAAGATGCACTCAAAAACCTATGTAAATAAAATGATGATGCTCAAACTACAAACTTACCTTGGCGCTATATTTGCGATTGTCTTTGCACTATTCTCCTATTGGCAACTAAATGATCCAGATCCGATCTTATGGGTGCCTGTTTATGCAGTGTCAACGTATGTTTCGATTCAAGCTTTTCGAAACAAAACAAATTCAGAACTGCTCATCATTTTGTTTGTCCTTTCCGCTTCGGCGGGTTTACAAATTTGGTCTGAAATGACTGCTTGGGAAGGCTTTTTAACAGATGGTCTCCGTATGAAAACCATAAACCAAGAATTAGCCCGTGAAGCTGTCGGCGTATGGATAGCGTCCTTTTCCTTTGTCATGTATTACTTTTTAAATCCGAAAAAATAAGATGTTAGATCTTGGCTTTGTTTCAGCTATTTTACCCAATAAAAATTTAGATGAGGTATTAGCGTTTGCTCAAAAAGAAAATTTTGCCTGCGTGGAGGTTATGTGCTGGCCGAGTGAAAATGCAGACACCAGAAGATATGCAGGTGTTTCACACATCGCGATTGATCAGCTTACTCAGGATGAATTGTTGGCATTGAAGAATAAATTAGCAAACCAACCTATTAAAATTTCTGCTCTTGGTTATTATCCTAATCCAATGGATCCAGATGAAAAGCAAGCTGAATTTTACCGCAATCACATCAAAAAAATCATTCGAGCAGCAGCCGTTTTAGGAATTAAAAATGTCAATACTTTTGTTGGCCGAGATTTCACCAAAAACATCGATTTTAACATTTCGAAATTCAAAGAAGTTTGGCCAGAGATTATAACATTGGCCGACAGCCTACACATAAAAATTGGCATCGAAAACTGTCCCATGTTTTTCTCTGATGATGAGTGGCCAGGCGGTAAAAATTTAGCAACCACACCCAAAATATGGGATCAATTATTCTCCATTATACCTTCAAACAATTTTGGACTTAATTATGACCCTTCCCACATGGTTTGGCAAATGATGGATTACCTATACCCTATTTATGCCTATAAGGAGAAATTACATCACATTCACCTAAAAGATGTTAAGGTCTATCGAGACAAACTAAACCAAGTAGGAATTTTAGCCAATCCCTTGGAATATCATTCGCCAAAAATCCCGGGATTAGGGGACATTCAATGGGGTTCATTCATCAGTGCGTTAAATGATGTTCGATATCGGGGTCCAATCGTTATTGAAGTAGAAGATAAGGCCTATGAAGGTTCAGATGAGGATGTAATCAAGGCTATTCAATCAGCTAGAAATCATTTAAACCAATTTTTACCCTAAAAAAAATACTCAAAAACACAGGATTTTTGAGTATTTTAAACAATAGGATAATCAGAATTAACCTTTATTTTTTCGCTGGTTTAGCAAATAAAGATGCTTCCAAAACTGGGTTCAAGTCAATAGAAGAAGTTTCAACCACCATATTTCCTCCCCCCATAGGACTAGGAGTTTCTACAGTAAACGGGAAAAATAATCCGTCGATGGATTTATAATTGGAATACAAAACCTCCGCCTCAACTTGCTGGCCTTGAACACTCATTTTATTGATTGCTTTAACCACAAAACCGGTAGTTGTCGAAACAAATACCTGGGATTCTTCTCCAGATTTTTTGGTAATTTTTAACAAATAAACTTCAGCTCCATCTAATTTCTCCTTGCTAACCAAGTCTATTTTAGATCCATCATTTTTGGCAATCAATAAAGAAGAACCAATATTCTTTTGAGAGATCGCAGCCTTCACTTGCTCACGAGGCAAATCTTCAGGCTCGCCAGTTCCACCCATCATGGAAGGACGATTCATCCAACCACTTTCTCCATCGATAACGGTGATAATTTTGTTGCCCATCACTTCCACTTCTGTTCGAAATGATTTACCAACCACTATAGATGTTTTGCTTTCAATGTCCATACCCTGAACATTAAATTTATTTTTCATCACCATGGATTTAACAGAAGCCCACTTTTCTGGACTGCCCATAGCTGCTTGATGCTTTGCCATAATTTCATCAGTTGTTTGCGCATGAACACCTACGCAAGTCATTAATAAAAAAGCTAAAGCGATACCTCCTTTTATTGATTTCATTTTTTTATTATTTAAAGAGTTTAAGTTTACGAAGTTATACTTTTTTAATTTCAATATATTCCATTTATCCTAGTTATGAACCGATAAAAAATCATATTGATTTTGTTTTTGGGACAGATCTCATAACGACAAACCATCCGACCACCACCAATGCACCTGCCATAAAAAATGCAGCTCCAGGGAAATAAATAGAAGTACTAGTGGAGGTGAAATAAGCAAATAAATTAGAGGCCAATAAAGGCCCCAAAATGGTGGTGACCGATTGAAGACTTGTAAGACCTCCTTGCAACTCCCCTTGCTCATCTGGTCCCACTTGCTGGGTAATTAAGCTTTGTAAAGCTGGTCCAGCAATACCTCCTAAACCAAAAGGAACCATAAAAACATACATCATCCACGTTTTAAAGGCGTAAGAAAAAAGAAAGAAACCAATGGCATACAAAATTAATCCGTATGAAATCGCTTTAATTTCACCTATTTTAGGAATGATTAAGCGATTCAATCCCCCTTGAACAATGGCCACAATTAAACCCACAAAAGCCAAAGAGTAACCCACTTCCTTAGGACTCCAACCAAAAACCTTCATCGTAAAATAAGACCATGTACTCGGATGTGCTTGGCCTGCCAATTGCAAACAAAAGAATCCACCGACCAAACCAGCGATTAATGGGTATTTTGAAATGTTTTTCAATGAACCTAAAGGATTCGCTCGACGCCAATCGAATGGCCTCCTATTTTCCTTAGAAAGAGATTCTGGCAAAACAAAATATCCATAAAGGCCATTTAACAACGTTAAAACTGCAGAAGCATAAAATGGAACTCGAACGCCATAACTGCCTAAAAATCCACCAAGGGCAGGGCCAATAATAAAGCCTAAACCAAATGCAGCCCCTACCATTCCAAAATTCTTAGCGCGATCCTCAGGTTTTGAGATATCCGCTATATAAGCTTGTGCCGTAGTAAAGCTAGCCCCAGTAATACCCGCGAGTAAACGTCCAATGAATAACCAAGTGATATTAGGCGCATTCGCTAAAATCAAATAATCGATTGAAAAACCAAAAAGCGACGCTAAAATGACAGGCCTACGACCAAATTGGTCTGATAATCCACCCAAAACAGGGGAGAAAAAAAACTGCATAATGGCATATGAAGCCATTAACCAACCCGAATATTGAGATGCCGTACTTAAATCACCTCCCGTAAAACCACGAATTAAAGTAGGTAATATGGGAATGATTAACCCGATGCCTAATACATCGATCAATAACGTAATAAATATAAAACCTATCGCGGGATTGCGCTT
>CANHXO010000050.1 GCA_947464595.1 Cytophagaceae bacterium | reverse complement strand
TAACCCGTCTTCCTTCCACCATTTGGGATTCTATGCCAAGGTCTTTTGCCATCTGGGTAGCAATTTTACCACCTCCATGTACTAAAATTTTCAATCCTGGCATCGATGCAAAATCCCTCAAAAATGAAGCTAATGCTTCTGGATGATCGATGATATTGCCACCAATTTTAATAACATGAAGTTTGGTCTTATCCATGATAAATTAAAAAAGGTATGGGCTTTCTTGCCTCATCAACGTTAAAATCATTTCTTTCAAGACTACTTGAGCTGCCCAAACCCGATTTCCCGCTTGTTGGATTACAATCGAATGTTCTGAATCTAACACAGCATCTTCGACCACCACATTTCTCCGCACAGGAAGGCAGTGCATGAATTTAGCTTGGTTAGTTAATTTCATTTTATCCATGGTCACCATCCATGCAGGATCGGAAGATAGTATTTGACCATAATCTTGATACGAAGACCAGTTTTTAGCATATATAAAATCAGCGCCTTCAAAAGCTTCTTTGGGATCATAGCATATTTTTGCATCACCAGCGAATTCAGTGGCTAATTCATAGCCTTTGGGGTGGGCAATAGTAAAGTCCACATCTGCGTGATTCATCCATTCTGCGAAAGAATTAGGGACACATTGAGGTAAAGCTTTCACGTGGGGAGCCCAAGTTAAAACCACTTTTGGCCTCTGAACTTTTTTGAATTCGTTGATCGTAATTAAATCCGTTAGGGATTGCAAAGGATGCCTGGTAGCAGATTCTAAGCTGATCAATGGTTTCCCCGTATATTTCAAAAATTGGTTTAATACCTTTTCTGAATAATCCTCTTCTCGATCTATTAAACCAGGAAAACTTCTGACGCCGACAATATCGCAATATTGACCGACAACCGCGGCGGCTTCTGAAATATGTTCCGCTTTATCCCCATTCATGATAACCCCCTCATGCATCTCTAATTGCCATGAATCAGCTCCCACATTCATGATCATCACTTCCATCCCCAAATTTTGAGCAGCTTTTTGAGTCGAAAGACGTGTCCTCAAGCTTGAATTAAAAAACAATAATCCCAAGGTTCTATTCTTCCCAAGATGCTTATCAGAATAAGGCGTTTTCTTCATCAATAATGCCTCATTGATAAGATTTTGAATATTATATGCGTCTTTAATCGATGTGAAGTTGTGCATAATTTTTAATGGTAGCTTGATCTTAAAAGCGTTAAACGTAGCAAAATTACCAAAATATATCGAATGGAAAGGGATTAACCCTATATTTCATTTAGACTTATGAATTATCGGGCACACTCCCAGCAATATAAGGGGGTAGGCTCGGGGATGTTGATTTGCTTTTCGCCTATCACCTTAAAATTATTTTTTTGTAAAACTTTTTGAGAATTCAGGTTGTCTACTGGGGTTTCTGCCTTTATTTTGACCAAGTCAGGATCTTTAAAGGCCCAGGTTTTCAAGGCGCCAACAGCCTCACTAGCGAAACCTAAACCCCTGAATTTTTGATCAATGAAATATCCAATTTCCGTGCAGCCTTCATTATTTGGCATCCCGGATAAACCTATTCCCCCTATAGAGCAGGACTTTTCTTTCAGGATAATTTCCCAATTTGTGTACCAGGTAAATTCCATAGGATATTTTTTAGTCATGGGTAGCCAAAAATCTGTTAGAGCTACTCTTGTTTCATCTTGGTAAAACTTTTCCGCCTCCCATGTGTTAGGTTCAAGTTGGAGAAATTTTTCAAGGCTTTTTCTTCCTGAATGATTCCAAATTTGGAGCATTTCATGGTCCAACGGAATTAGTTTGAGCCGCGATGTTTGAATGGATATCATAAAAACGGTTAAAATAATTTTTGATTGACCTACAAATTATCATCATTGGTCGCAAAAAATATGATGATTAATGATAAAGGTAGAATTTTGTAAGCGTTTAAAATCAAAAAAATATCAGTTTGAATTTAAATGGAATGAATTGCCAAAACAAAAAAATATGAAAAAATTAGTTTTATTACTCTCTTTATTAGGAATTTTTCAAATTTCAAATGCCCAAACCCCTGTGGCTGCACCGAAAGGATCCGCTAAAATTGTGGGTTATCTATTAGACTCGACAGATTCCAAACCAGTTGAATTTGCTTCAGTCGCTTTAATTTCAAAAACGACAGGAAGACCAGTGGATGGTACCGTGGCAGATCAAGTGGGTAAATTTACGATTACAAAAATTGCGATTGGTAGTTATAAATTAGTTGCATCATTCTTAGGATACAACAGCATTACTATCCCCGTCGAAATTACGGGTAAAAATGACGACCAGGATTTGGGCGTTATTCGAATGGGTTCTAACACGAAGATGCTTGCTGAAGTTACGGTGGAAGGTCAAAGAGCTTTAATTGAAGAGAAAGTTGACAGAACTGTTTACAATGCAGAGAAAGACCAAACAAATCGTGGAGGAGATGCCACAGACGTTTTGAAAAAAGTTCCTATGCTTTCGGTTGATTTAGATGGTAATCCTTCTCTTCGTGGTTCTTCGAACATCAAAGTTTTAATCAATAATAAGCCGTCGACCATCTTGGCATCAAGTATTGCGGATGCCTTAAAGCAAATTCCTGCGGATATGATCAAGACGGTGGAAGTAATCACTTCTCCATCAGCAAGATATGATGCTGAAGGTAGTGCGGGTATCATTAACATTGTGACTAAGAAAAACACCTTACAAGGCTTAACGTTCTCTTTTGATACTTCAGCAGGTGTTCGAGGGTCCAATTTATCCATGAATGGAAATTTTAGAAATAAAACGTGGGGGATGACATTGGGTGGTTTTGGCCGTTCTGAATATAATGTAAATGGTCACTCTGAGTCGATGCAGACGACGTCAAATAACGGAATTTTAACTCGAAATTTTCAAACTTCTGACACAAGACGTTCAGGAATGTTCGGTAATTACCAATTAGGTTTTGATTGGGATATCAATAAATTCAACTCCATTACAGCCTCATCTAGAATAGGTTTTAGGAACGGAAACAGCTGGGGCGATGGTTTGCGCCAAATTAGAAATGATAAATTGTTCAGTTTAAGAAACACAAACTCATTGGATGAGTCGGCCAACATAGATTTAAATGTAGATTACACGCATACCTTTAGCAAGCCTCAAAAAGAGTTCAGTATTTTGGCATTGATGTCAAATAACAACCGTACAAATGATTTTTATAACGATATCATGAATCCGAATTCTTCGATGTCTCAAATCATGAATTCAATCAAAAACATCAATGGTTCGGTGAATAAAGAGGCTACTTTGCAAATTGATTATCAAACACCTATTACCAAAATGCAATTGATTGAGTTTGGAGCTAAGATCATAGGACGCCAAGTGAATTCTGATTATGCATCTTTCTTGAATCCGACTGGCAATGATCCGTCGAATTATACGAAAGTAAACTTAGTGAATTTGCCAAGTAACGTTTTTGACTATAATCAAAATATTTGGGGTACTTATTTCTCATATACGTTAAGTACAAAAAGTAAGTGGAGTATGAAGTTGGGTGGTCGTTACGAATATACGGACATCGAGGCAAGTTTCTTGAAAAAAGAAGGTCAGAATTTGACGATTCCTCCTTATGGTGTTTTAGTGCCTAGTTTTAACATGTCAAAAACATTTAAATCGGGAACTTGGAGATTTAGTTTCAACCGTCGTATTCAAAGACCAGGTATTCAGAATTTGAATCCTAATGTGAATGCGACAAACCCTTTGAATATTTCTCAAGGAAATCCAAACTTGGCCCCTGAGTTTGCCAATAACTATGAAATTAATTACAGCAAATTTGTAAAGCAGACGTATATCTCAACAGCCCTTTTTGTTCGTAACAATACGGGTGCAATTAATCAAATTAGATCGGTTGTTGGTGATACAGTGAAAACTACTTCCATGAATATTGGAGTTGAGAATGCGTATGGAATGAACATTAACATCAACATGAATCTATCAAATAAATTGATGATTGGTGGTGGTGGAGACTTATCCTACATGGTTTTGAAGAATAATGTGCCTGATCCATTAATGAATGCAAGCAATCAAGGTTTACAATCGAACTTTAGAATTTTTGGAAATTACAACATTGGTGGCGGTTGGGGAGCTCAGTTATTCTCATTCTACCGTCCAAATCAAATTTTATTGCAAGGAACTCAAGGAGGTTTCGGAATTTATAGTTTGAGTTTGAGGAAAGATTTCAAAAATAAAAAGGGTAGTATTGGATTTGGTGCCGAGAATTTCTTGACGAATGGCATGACGATTCGTAGCGAAACTAAAACACCTTTGATTACTCAGCAAAGCATGAATGTTTTGAGAAATATGAATTTCAAAATCAATTTATCTTATCGTTTTGGAAAAATGAGCTTTAACCCAACGAAAAGGAAAAAATCAGTAAGCAATGATGACCAAAAAGATGGCGGCGGGGATGCTGCTCCTGCGGCCCAACCAATGATGCCTGGAATGGGTGGAGGTGATCGCGGTAGCCGTGGAGGCGGATACTCTGGTGGTGGTGGATTCGGTGGTCCAAGATAATTTTTAGAATAAAATAATAGAGTTTTAGATTGTTTAAAAATGGGAGACTGAGTCTCCCATTTTTATTTTCTGTTCGTGTTAATTAAAATGATTTTATTTATCTCGTTCGATGGTATACCCAATCAAATCTTCAAGAGATTTTCGATAATGGGACTCCGGAAATTGTTGTAATATTGCTTTGGCTTCTGTCGCATATTCGTTCATGCGCCTATTAGCATACTGAAGCCCGCCCGTTGATTTGACAAATTCAATCACTTCCCTCACCTTTTTAGGGTTTTCGGACTCATTTTTAATGATTTGAATCATGTTCTTTCTTATGCTTCGTGTGGTATTTTGCAAAGCATAAATTAAAGGCAATGTCATTTTCTTTTCTTTGATATCAATGCCCAGAGGTTTGCCTATTTCTGCATCACCATAGTCAAAAAGATCATCTTTAATTTGAAAAGCTATCCCTACTTTTTCCCCAAAAGACCTGGCTATGTCAACATACTTTTCCTCAGCTTGTGTCGATTGAACACCTACCGCGCAACAGGCTGAAATTAAAGTAGCGGTTTTTTTGGTGATGATGTCAAAGTAAATATCTTCCGTGATGTCCAACTTCCTAGCCTTCTCTATCTGCAATAATTCCCCCTCTGACATTTCTCGAACGGCTGTTGACACAGAGGTCAACAAATCAAAATCCTTATGTTCTACGGATAGCAATAGTCCTTTTGACAAAAGGTAATCTCCTACCAGTACGGCAATTTTATTTTTCCAAATGGCATTGATGGAGAAGAATCCTCTTCGGTAATTTGAATCATCGACTACATCATCATGTACCAATGTCGCTGTATGTAGTAATTCAATCAATGCAGCTCCTCGATAGGTTTTTTCATTAATAGTCCCCACACAACCTGCCGTCAAAAAGACGAACATGGGCCTAATCTGCTTCCCTTTTCTTTGAACTATGTAATTCATGATGGTATCCAAAAGCATTACTTTTGTTTTCATGAATTGTCGGAATTTTCCTTCAAACTCCTTCATGGGTTCCGCAATAGGGGCCTGAATTGAGCTTATGGAATAGGACATAGTTGAAATCTTTTCTAGCGGATAAATGAAATTGTGTAAATTTAAGCACAATTTAGGATAATCCGTTTTCCATCTTTAAATAATGCTCGAATTATGACTAAGATTTTGGTGCTTGCGGGTGGATCAGTGAAGGGAGCATTTCAAGCAGGTGTAATGAAAGCCATTATGGAACAAGGTTATCGGCCTGATGCTGTCTATGGCGTTTCTGCTGGAAGTTTAAATGCTGCCTATTTTGTCAACCAATTAGGGTTACAGGCCATCACGGGAGAACCTATTTCTTTCCTTCAAGCAGCCCAAGATTTATGGGACTTTTGGGAAACACGCATTACAAGTCCGGAAAGTTTATCAAGGCCTCTGACTATTTTTCAGTTAGGTTTATCAGCTTTGAGAAAAAAATTCAAGGGTTTAGTTGACACCCAACCCTTGCGTGATTTGCTGAAAGACGTTTTATCCATTCGGAACTTACATGCAAGTCCCATCGATTTAAAGATTGGCGCCGTGAATGTTATCGATGGTATGATGTATTATGTCGATACTTCAGAGGAATATTTTTTAGATTATTTGATGGCTTCTTCTGCGGTACCTATCTTGATGCCGGTCGTTCAAATCAATAATGAGCCAAGAAGGAGTTTTCTCGATGGAGGTTTACGTGATGTGGCTCCTATTAAAAAAGCGGTGGAAGATGGTGCAAGCCAAATTGTGTGCATTAGTTGCCACATGGAATCCATTGAAGGAGGTTACTTTGATTCTGGGGATCTTTTAGCCTTAGTGGATCGAGTGATGGATATCGCTGTGAATGAAATTCTTAATGCAGATATTAAAGAGGTTATGATTTCTAATACCACCATCGATATAAAGTCCATCAGACCACCTCAACCGTTAACCATTGATATACAAAACTTTAGTAAATTAGATATCCGTCGCATGTTGGAGTTAGGATATCAGGTAGGGAAGGATCTAAAATGGTGAAGGCTTAAACTGACATGATGTCTTTTTCTTTATCGGCAAAGATGGAATCGATTTTAGAAATAAATCCGTCGGTTATTTTTTGAATTCTATCCTCCGACGATTTGATGTCATCTTCAGAAACTCCATCTCCTTTTAGTTTTTTGATGCTATTGTTTCCATCTTGGCGCGCATTTCTCACATTAATTTTTGCGACTTCTATTTCCTGTTTAACACGTTTAACCAGTTCACGTCTACGATCTTCCGTCAAGGGTGGAATGGAAAGTCTAATTAATTCACCGTCATTCATGGGATTTAATCCCAGATTTGAATTGCGTATCGCTTTCTCTATCTCGCCAAAAATACCTTTTTCAAAAGGCTTTATAGCAATCGTTCTTGCGTCTGGGGTGGTGATGGAAGAAGCCCCCGATAATGGAGTTTGCATGCCATAATAATCGATCATGATGCCTTCCAACATGGAAGTACTCGCTTTTCCTGCTCGAATTTTCGATAACTCTATGTTTAAATGTTTGATGGCACCTTCCATCGTTTCTTGAGAAGCCTCAATATAAAACTCTAATTCTTCCATTTTTTAACTAATTAATGTTCCTACATCCTCTCCAGAAACAAGCGCCGCTAAATTGCCCGTCTTATTCATGTCAAAAACTATGATAGGAACTTTATTTTCTTGGCATAAGGTAAATGCCGTTGTATCCATGATTTTCAAGCCTTTTCCGATCGCCTCTGCAAAACTCAAATGTGTATAGCGTGTTGCTGTGGGATCTTTTTCTGGGTCAGCCGTGTAAACTCCATCAACCCTTGTGCCTTTTAATACAACATCCGCTTCTATTTCAATCGCTCTCAGCGAAGCAGTGGAGTCTGTCGTAAAATAGGGGTTGCCAGTACCGGCACCAAAAATAACAATCCTTCCTTTTTCTAAGTGGCGCATGGCCCTTCTTCGAATAAAAGGTTCACAAACAGCTTCTACTTTGATAGCCGTCATCATTCGAGTATATAATCCCTGCTTTTCAAGGGATGCTTGAACAGCCATTCCATTAATAACCGTGGCTAGCATCCCCATATAATCACCTTGCACTCGATCAATTCCTGCCTTTGCAGCGCTTGCTCCCCTAAAAATATTTCCACCTCCTATTACGATAGCTACTTCAACACCCAAATCGTGCACACGCTTTATTTCTTCAGCGTATTGACCCAGTATGACCGGATCTATCACCTCAGTGTCAGTTGACAAGGATTCTCCTGAAAGCTTTAGTAGAATTCGTTTGTATTTGGGGTCTTTCATTCCAAGAGGTTTTTAGGATAACTATTCAACAAATTTAGAAAAAATATTCTGCTATTTTTAATCTGTCCCTCAGGTTTTCTCTTTGGCTAAGGGTAATTTCCACCATGGCAAATAGGGATAGGCATGATGTTCGTAATGATAGCCAAAAAAATAACAGGAAATAAAAGCCCAAAGGTGATTTTTTGCTTGACTTCGAGATTGCTGCACATTGTCTACTTCATGTGTTCCACGGTGGGGCAAGTAGGTTCCAAAATAAAATAATTGCAAAGTGCTTAAAATGGCTGGCAGCTCCCACATCAGAATTAAATTCCACATAGGGAACCATACCTTTAAAATGTTATAGGTAATCGCCATGGCTAACACTTGTTGCCAAGTCACATATTGCCACATAAATTTAAACCACCAAACAAAGAAATTTCCTTGGTGCACATCAGGGTCTTTTTCAGTGTTTACATGATTGTGATGTAGATGATGCTTGGTCTTTAATTTGCCATATTGATTGAAGGCAAAAAGGATCGTACAAAACTTTCCAAGGGCATCATTGATTTTGGGATATTGCGTGCTAACTACCCCATGAATGGAATCATGTGAGGTAATGAATAAACCCGTGTACAAATGTGTTTGAAATAAAATGAGTACATACACCCAAGGATTAGAAAAACTTAAGTCTAAATGAATACCGACATACAGGCTCGAAAACCAAAAACCGATGATGAGTAAGGCCCACAAAATTCCAGTATTTCCGATAGACTTATTCATGCCAATTTAAGATTTATTCATGGATGACCACAAAACTATAAAAATTGTTTCAGCATTTCAGGAAATTTTACTTCCGTTTAATTTATACGGGTTTAATTCCTCCTTTTGGGATGGATGATGCGTGAATCATGAGTTTCTTGCCCACATCGCATTGAGCACATTTCTTGGCCTGACAATATTGCTGATACCATTCAATACAGCCTTGAGTATCTCCAGAATGCCCCATTTTAAGTCCCAAATCAGTGAAAATACGCGTAATAAAATTATTTTCTGCCTTAATTTCGCGCATCCATCGAAGTGCTTTTTCTTCATATTGGTATTCATTTTTATGGTGGGAATAGCATATCAACATAGGAATTAATGTATTGATGCAAATAGATTCAAAAGCAGATGGACCGATGATCGAATGGTTTCCTTTTCCTTTTTTACCAAAGTGATAATGAGTTTGCCAATATTCATTGAGCGGAGTTTCAAACAAGGTGGCAATTGTTTTTAACTCTTGCATTTCTAAGAGCAAGGAGATTAAACTGCAATTAGACCGGATCAATTCGGCAAATTGTGCGATCCTAACCGTCGGAAAATTAGGTGGCCGCATGCGCAAAAACTTCCAATCCGATTGATTTAAATAGGTGTTGGGCCAATCATGTTTCTTCTTTAAATGAATAAACTCGCGACGTAATTCCCATTGGTATTCATCCTTCAAATCATCGTCTAATAATCCAGCTAGGCCAAATAAAGCAGCTTCAATGCCATTATTTCGATCCCGATAACGTAAAACCAATTTCAAGGGCATTGATTGGGCCAACCTAAACATAGGTTCCGCATTGACGGAAAATCCAAAACTTCTGGCCAAAGACTGATAAAAAGTTTCCTCCCAGTCACCTTGGGCACTCACTAATAATTGCTTGATTTGATTTACTTTTTTTACCTGTCTTTCAAATAGGCATTTTGAGATCATCTTTTCTTTTATTTCAAGAGCAACTGATTCAAACATAGAACCACAGAGGAGAGATGTACTGCCGACTGATTTTTTAATTTCGTAAGTTCTTATGGTTTCAGGAGATACATGTGCCGACAAACATAAGGAGGGAATCGACGTTCCGTTTTGATACCTAATTTTTAAATCATCATTCCAAACCACATGTAAGATTACATTTTCATAGGCCGGGTCTTTTTGATGGGCATGCTGAATCCAGTCAGATGAATTAAGGTGAAGCTCCACAGTTCCGACCCATTCCAATTCATTAATTCGTATTTTGGCCTGCTGAAAGTCAGCCCCAGCATTTGAATTTTCAATCCCGGGATGTATGATCGATACCGAATCACCTGCCGAAGTCCATAAATTTTGGTGATTGAATAATTGATTTTTCCACAAATAAGAAATGAATAGTTCATTGACCATGACACGATTTTTATAGACCGAAGGTAAATGAACTCCTGATAATTAAACAGATAATTTAGATCAGGTACTTGATAAACTATTTTGTGGATAAGCGATGATCGCTTCTAAATTTTATGTGAATCGTAAATAGACGCGAGGTATCGCGTCTCTACCAATAAAGACAAGAAACTACTTTGATTTGTTAACAACATAAATTCCTGCAAGCAGGATTAACATGAAGAAGATCTGTGAGAAGTAAATAGCTTCTCCGTCGAAAAACCCCCAGCCTACCGCCACAATTGGAATTAAATAGGTCACCGAACTTGCAATGACTGCAGTGGTCCAACGAATGATTTGATTAAACAACAGCATTCCTAGAGCAGAACCTAAAAATCCTAATCCGATGCCGGCCAATAAGGGCCATAGATGTTCAGTATCAAGTGGAACGCTGAAAAAGCCAGAAAAAGCCATTATTCCCAAAGCAATAGGCCCGATCATCATAAATATTCCAGAGGTAGAAGTTAAGGGATGTAAGCCTGACAATTTGGTTTTTACAAGGTGCATATTGATGCCATATAATAGTGTGGCAAGAACCACCCAAAGTGCGTGCACATTAAAGTCAAGTTCAAAACCTTTTCCCGAAACGAGTAGGCCGATACAGCCTATTAAGCCGATTAAAATACCCAGAGTTTGTTTCATAATGAATTTTTGAGCAAAAAATAAAAGGCCAATAATTAGGGCAAAGAGGGGCGTAAATGCATTCAACATGCCCGAAAGCGCACTAGAAAGATGCTGACCCGCTAATGAAAAAAGCAAAGCAGGAAGCATATTTCCAGTAAGTCCTGCCCACATGAGTGGTTTCCATTGTTCAGGCGCTATGTGTTTTCTTCGTTGCCAGAAAAATGGGATAAAAAATACGGCGGCAGCAAAAATACGCAAAGCACCCACTTGCATGGCCGAATAGCCAACGAGGCTTTTCTTAACTAAAATGAATGAACTTCCCCAAATGAGGGAAAGCAATAAAATTGCTAAAAATACCAATAGCGGGGACTTAGATTCAGTAGTCTTCATGAAAAATTAACGTACAAGTTCCGTTTGGTAAAACGCTGAAACTTCTTGCAAAATACTTTTTATTTCGTCTAGGGACATAGAAGTAACAAGCCTACTTCTAAAAGGTTTAAAATGATCCATCCCGCGGAAATAATTGGCGTAATGTCGGCGCATCTCCACAATACCCCCGTGATTCCCTTTCCAACGAATCGAAAAGTCCAAATGAGATTCACATACATGGATGCGTTCTTGAATACTGGGCGGAGGCAAGTGTTTTCCTGTCTCCACAAAATATTTAATTTCTTTGAAAATCCAGGGATAGCCAATCGAGGCACGGCCAATCATCACCCCGTCCACCCCATATCTATTTTTATATTCCAACGCCTTCTCAGGAGAATCAATATCCCCATTTCCGAAAATTGGAATTTTAATGCGTGGATTCTCTTTTACTTTTGATATCAATCGCCAGTCGGCCTCCCCCTTGTACATTTGAACACGAGTTCTTCCATGTACCGTAAGTGCCTGAATTCCAATATCTTGAAGCCTTTCTGCTACATCTTCGATGTTTTTTGTGGAGTCGTCCCAGCCTAATCGAGTCTTTACGGTGACAGGTAAATGAGTTGATTTGACGACGGCAGAAGTCATCGCCACCATTTTGGGAATATCTTGTAATAAGGCCGCACCCGCACCTTTGCAGGCAACTTGTTTGACGGGACAGCCATAATTGATATCGATTAAATCGGGTCCCGCTTGGGTTGCGATTTCCGTACAGGCTGCCATGGTTTCAATCGAGCTACCAAATAATTGTATCCCAATGGGTCTTTCGTATTCAAATATATCAAGTTTTTGAACACTTTTGGCCGCATCTCGAATTAGACCTTCTGAGGAAATAAATTCGGTATACATTAAGTCAACCCCATTCGCCTTGCAAACTGCCCTGAACGGAGGATCTGAAACATCCTCCATCGGCGCTAAAAGCAATGGGAAATCTCCTAACTCGATGTGACCTATTTTTACCATTCTGTTTAAAAATTGCGTAAATTTACGACCATTATGGAAGAAAACTATCATTTAGGGCCAAACACTTGGTTTGCTCTTGCGTCAAAATTAGTCAGTCTTTTTGGATTTTTCCTTTTAGGGAGCTTTTTTGGGCAGTTTTTTGGCCTTTTGGCCGTCGTTTATATTATTGGGTTTCCTACGGCCAACATTGAGCAATTTCAAAAAATGGTTTTGGATTTCATGGTTCATCCTGAAAAATATGAGAATGCATTTCAAGGCATGATGGCCTTGCAATGGTTTACTGCCTTATTTACTTTTGTTATTGGTTCTTGGGCATACTTGCATTACATGGAAAAACGTTCTATTTCTGAGCTTAACATAGGTGAACCTCCGAGTTGGAAAATATTTTTATGGGCCATTTTGACCATTTTAGTCTCAATGCCTTTCTTAGAATATGTCATTCAGTGGAATCAAAATGTAGTTTTACCTGCTGGATTTGAGGACGTAGAATTGTGGATGAAGACTTCGGAACGAAACATGGCCCAATTGACGAAATTCTTATTAAATTTTACTTCACCCACAGATTTCGCCATTGCAATAGCTGTTATTGGTGGCATGGCGGCCTTAGGAGAAGAAATTTTCTTTAGGGGCGTGCTCCAATCGCTTTTTGAGCGTTATTTAGGAAATGTACATGTAGCTATTTGGGTTTCAGCGGCTATTTTTAGTTTTATTCACATGCAGTTTTATGGGTTTTTTCCAAGGCTTTTCTTAGGCGCATTTTTTGGATACTTATATGTTTGGTTTAGAACGATTTGGGTTCCTATTGCCGCGCATTTCTTCAATAATGCTTGGACACTTTTGATGCATTATTTGTACCAGCAAAAACAAATTCAAATCAATCCAGAGGAGATGGGTGCTATGGTCCCATGGTGGTCAGCCTTATTATCCATGGCCTTAGTGGCTTTTTATGTGAAGCGTTTATATACCTATAAAACGGAATAGGATGGAGGATTGGATGATTATTGGACAGTCTCGGACGGGCATTGATTTAGAAGTTCAAAAAGGTTTGTTGGAAGAAATTCATCAAATTCCCGCTGTAGTGGTCAATAAAAAATTCAGTGCGTATGATTTAGGAAGTTGGGAATTGTATGTGCATCAAGATCATTTTGAACGAGCAAAGGCCATTTTAAATGTCCAAGAACAATAATCGTATGGGTTTAAGCGAGATGAGTAATTTACAGCAGAGAGTGATCGCAGCAATCGTTGCCGTTCCCTTTTTGCTCTTTTGCGTGCTGTATAGCGATTACACTTTCTTAGCACTTTTTCTATTTATTGGCATTTGTGCCCAATTGGAATTTTACAAATTGGTAGGAAGTTTTGGGGGCAATTTACCCCTAACGTTTTATGGAACTTTTTGTGGAGTGGTCCTTCATTTATTGACTTTTTTTATTGAAAAAGGGGAAATTGGGTACCATAATTATTACATCCTTTCGCCTTTATGTGCGCTGATCTTTTTTATCAAATTGTATAAAGCCAAAGACGAAAAGCCCTTTAAAAATATAGCCTACACTTTTCTAGGGATTATTTACGTGGCCTTGCCCTTTGCGCTTTTAACGGTGTTGGCCTTCATCCAAAATGAAACTTATGACCCCAATATCATTCTGGGTTGTTTGTTTTTACTGTGGGCCAGTGATTCTGGAGCCTATTTTGCTGGAACGAAATTTGGGAAGACCAAGTTGTTTGAGCGCGTTTCTCCCAAAAAATCTTGGGAAGGAAGCTTGGGTGGTTTAATTGCAGCCATGGGGGTTGCTTACATTATTTCCAGGTATTACACCAATTATGCCCCGTGGCAATGGTACTCCATCGGTTTTATCATCGTGGTGGCTGGAACCTATGGTGATTTGGTGGAATCTTTGTTTAAGCGAAGCATGAATATCAAAGATTCAGCGAATACCATCCCAGGACATGGTGGCTTTCTAGATCGCTTTGATGGTTTGCTTTTATCGATTCCGTTCATTATTACCTTTTTGAAATTATTTACTTAAACATGTGTTTAACTAATTTTAATACGTAGCTCCAGATAAATTTCGTTTAATTTGTAAGATGTTAAATAAAGGTCTCATTTTTACGCTGCTATTTTGTTTGTCCATGGGAAAGGTATTCTCTCAGGGGCAGGATAAAACGATCTTATTCCAAGTGCAAATTGTGGCTAAAAATGGATCTGAGTTTTTGCCTATGGCCTATGTGTATAACCCAAAGGCTGGAAGAGGAGCATTAAGTGATAATTTTGGCCGCGCAGATTTATTAGTTTTCCCAGGTGATAGCCTTGTTTTTACCTATATCGGGTATAAAAAACAATATTACATTATTCCTAAGTCGGTGGAGCAGGTCCAACAAAAAATCATTTCCATGGATGAAGATTCTAAGATGTTGGCCGAAGTAAAGGTATTTCCTCATGCTTCTGAAGAGGAGTTTAAACAGGCATTTCTCAACATGCGTTTGCGGGATGAACGCCAAAGGGCCATTTTGGCCAATAACCTAGAACAATCTAAGTTAAATGTGTACGCACTCCAAGCAGGTTTAGGTGCTGCGTCTAATTTCCGAAATTTCTCGGATATGATGACCTCTGCTCAGTCCAATAGGTCTTTTTACGCGAGTCCCTTGCTATCCTTAACGAATCCTTTTGCCTGGATGAATTTTATCCAATCGGTTAAAAATGGCGATCTGAAAAAGAAAGATTGGAAGAAGGCTTATGAATTTATGCCAAAAGAAAATATTTCGAGGCAAATGTTTTTACGAGATAATTCGAAAAATTAAGATTGATTCCTCGAACTTGTGCACATCATCACAAGATCTAGTCCAAATGAAATTCAATTCCAAAAATTTCTTTAGTTGACCCAAGTCTATAAGACATAGGAGTCTTTATCGCTCAAAATAAATTCGTTTTTCGCTCAAATTATAGCTTTTATGAGCTAAAAATCAACTCATAATGGGTGGATCTTCCAGCTAGATGAGATTTGAAGATGTTTATTTCCACTAAATACTGTAAATCCCTGGTAGCGGTGGCCTTCGATGCACCCGTGATTCCGATGTATTTTTGGGCATTCATTCCGCCCTGGAAACCATCTGGACCTGCCTCAAACATTCGCTGGATGGCTTTTCGTTGACGTTTATTTAAAATTGAATCATGCCGATTATAAAAATGGAATTTTGCTATCGTCCAGGTAATCATTTGATCCGCCATTGCTTGCGCTTCAATTAACATCGTTAAAAACCAAGCAATCCATTCCGATATTTCAAGACTTTTTTCTGCCTTTTGTAAGGCCGCATAATACGCTTTTCGATTCTTCTCAATCGCCATCGAAATACTAAAGGATAAGGGAAAATTGAGCCCTTGTGAAAGCGCTTTTTCCGCGATAGCTCGACCGATACGGCCGTTTCCATCTTCAAATGGGTGAATGGATTCAAAATACAAATGAGCCACAGCTGCTTTAACAGGAGGAGATAGATAGGTTGGGTCATTAAACCATGTGATAAATCGTTCCATTTCCGATGGTACTCGAGCGGATGGAGGCGCTTCATAATGAATTTTTGGATTATACATGGAGCCCGAAATGATTTGCATCGGGGCTTTTAGTTCTCTGTATTTTCCCGCATGAATATTTTTTTGATTTCCCAAAAGACTCGTATGCCATTGTTTCAATTGTATTTCACTTAGCTCTATGGCATATTCATCCCGTACTTGAATGAGCATCTTGCTCAGGCCAATCGCATTTTTGTCTTTAGGATTTTTCAAAACGCTTAATCCCAAATTCTGTTGAATAGAAGACATGATTTCAACTTTGTTAAAGAACTCTCCCTCGATCTCAGAAGTTTTAATCGCCTCTAATACTAAAATTTCTACCACCACAGCTATACTTACATCCTCAGGGAGCGCAGCTAATTTGCCTTTTAATTCCCCTGCCTTTAGCATAATTGCCCCAATCTTCGACTCCAAATTTGTTGTCGTAAATTTAAATTGAGGCCAATTTTCGCGTTGCCAATTGTACATGATGAGCCGATTAATTTTATATTCAGCTCAAATATACGCATTTTTTGAGCCGAATAAAATTTTATTCGGCTCATGATTAACCTTTTATTCCTTAATTTCTTATTTAAATTTGCCTGGACAGCCTACCGGAAACCTATAATGGCCAGCATGCGCCCTGTAACTCCTTTTTCCTTGCGATGAGAAAAGAAAAGGTTATTGTTTTCAATCGTGCAGTATTCAGAAATTTCAATTTGGGAAATTCCTACTTTTCTCAACTGCGCTTCATTGCTCGCTTTTAAATCCACGTGCCAACGAGCACCCTGCTTCTCCTTAAATTCAAACTGTTCTGCCACTTCATCCCCTACTTCAAAATGGGCTAAGCTAATGCAGGGTCCAACATAAGCCAGAATATCGCTGGGATTAGAACCCTGGGAAATCATCGCGGAGGCAGTTTTGGAAACGATTTGGGCGACGGTTCCTTTCCAACCTGCATG
>CANHXO010000049.1 GCA_947464595.1 Cytophagaceae bacterium | reverse complement strand
TGGCATCAGAACCTACTTGTCCCCATCCTCCTCTAAGTTTTAGCTGAGAAATGACATTTGATTTTGGGAAAAATGCTTCTTCCGAAATACGCCAACCTGCTGAAACGGAAGGAAAGACTCCATATTTGTAATTTGGACCAAACTTCGACGAACCGTCGCGGCGTACATTTAAAGTCAACAAATATTTATTGTCATAATCATAACCAAAGCGCCCGAAAACAGATGCCAAAGATTCCTGTGACGAGTTTGTATTTGTGGAAATTGATTTCATACTTCCACTGGCTATTTCAGTAAAAGCATCCGTATCATAGGTACCCGATTGGTTATTTGACCTAAAACTAAGGTCTAAGGCAGTTGTACCAGCTAATGCATTAATATTATGCTTGCCAAAACTCTTCGTATATACCAAGGTGTTTTCCAAAATCCATTGACGAGAAAGTGAATTACTGACAGAAATATTGGACAAGCCTGCCGAGTTAAGTAATCCGTATGACCAACTTGGGTCAAAACGATTATCGGCGCTAAAGCCAAAATTTGAGGAAAGACTTGTTTTCAGCGTCAAATTCTTGATGGGTTGATATTCGACATAAACATTACCAATGATATCATAAGATTCAGGTACCACTGTTGGGCGAAGAGCCCCTGCTATAACATTACCTTGTCTTTCTAATCGAATATCGGTAGGACCACCAAAGGTTCCATCTGAGTTATAAACAGGTATCGTAGGCAATGCTTGATACAAACCTGTAAAAGCACCATGAATAAAAACCCTATTTCCTGTTCCATTATTTCTTGCGCTTACACGGGAAAGCATTAAGCTATTCCCCACCTTTATTTTATCTGTTATTTGATTGTCAGTATTAACACGAATCGACATACGCTCAAAATATGTTGCTAGCATCATACCATCATTTTTAAAATAATTGGCTGATATATAATATTTGTTTTTAGCTGAACCACCCGATATAGATAACTGATGATCAGTCATGAAACCTTGTCTAATTCCTGCATCCATCCAATTTGTTCCAGCTCCTAATGATTTAGGGTCAGCGAAAGGAGCTACTTGTTTTGCTGCTGTAAAAGCGGCATTCATATTTTCCGCGAATTCCGTTGCATTAAGAGGTCTTGGTAACGCGCTTGTAGGATTCTGAAAACCTACATACGTAGAGTAATTGATTTGCGCTTTTCCAGTACTACCTCTTTTTGTTGTAATAAGTACAACACCATTAGCAGCTCTAGCACCATAAATAGCCGTTGAAGCAGCATCTTTCAATACATCTATGCTTTCAATATCATTCGAATTTATACTAGCTAATGGATTTGCATTTTCATTATTTCCTGGGTCTCTTTGTATACCATCAATGATATAAAGGGGATTTGAGTTGTTAATAGCTCCCACACCTCTAATACGTACAGCAATACCACCACCTGGCTGACCACCATTTGATGAAACATACACACCAGGGCTTTTTCCTTGTAATGCATTGTCAAAACTCGGCGATTGTACCTTAGATAAATCAGCGGCTTTGATTGTGGAAATAGAACCCGTAATATTGCTTCTTTTTTGAGTTCCATAACCAACAACGACAACTTCATCAAGCGCCTTTGCATCCGTTTTTAATACGATGGAAAAGTCTGTCTTATTATTTATCTGAATTTCTTGAGATTCATACCCGACATAGGTAAGAACTAAAACATCATTATTATTCACATTGCTCAATGAAAATTCACCATTGGCATTGGTTGATGTGCCTCGTGAAGTACCTTTAATAATGACGTTAACGCCAGGGAGTTTCTCCCCTTTATCATCAGATACTGTACCTTTAATATCAGCGGCTAAAAATGTTTTCTTTAGAACATTAGCAGATGATTCTACTGTAGATATACCTTTTTTTTCTTCTTTTTCTGGCTTGGCCATGGTGACACTCGAGAAAATGAGAAACATGGCCATTTGAGCCAAGGAAACTTTCACGATCTTACGAAGTAACCGTTCATTAATAACTTTTAATTTCATAATTTTGAGGTTTGATTGTTAATACTATTTGACTGGTGTTAGCAGATTTCCAATCATTTCTTTTTTTAGAAGTTTTTGAGAAATCGTAAGAGCGTCTGAAATGTTCCAGCATTTCGACGCTTTTTTTTGGTCTTTGATTTTATCATAGGCAATCTTTTTGATTAATGATAACGTTTTAAATAGTGACAAATAACTTTTGTTCAACTCCTAACTATGCTTGTTACTCAAACTTTCACATAAAACCTTTTACGTTTTTATGGATGGGATTTGTTGATGTGATAAGTTGATTTACACCCATATTTCACAATTTCATAACAGGCATTAACGACCTAACAAATTCACAACAATAACAGCTTAATATACAAGTTTAACAACTACAAACAATGCAATAACAAATTTTAAACTTAGCGGTACTTTTCAATTACAATTAATTGAACTTTACCATACAAAAATATGGTTATTTAAATTTTTAATTTTACAAATTATTATCAAGTTCTAATGAAATATTATCAATAATTTCCTTAATAGTCATGAAAATGTGAATTATTGTCTTAATCTTTCCATTTTAAGGCTTCTTTAATCTATAAATTTTATATAGTATAGCCCTCAATTTGATAGTAGATCATGCTGTATTCTCCTTTATTAAAATAGGTAGTTCGCTATAAATCCATCGATACCGATAAAATGGCTGTTTGGGATGATTGAAATCTTCGTCTTTTTAATCTAATCTTCAATAAGCCTGGATAAAATTGTTGATGATTTTGTTGGGATACTTCGCATATGCTGCCCGTTTAACGGCAACGTTCTGCAAATCCATTTTGCAAAAAGGGTACAAACGTAGATGTATATATTTTAAAGGAATGATGAGGCGTGTAGGCTTACCTTCACTAAATGGCAGCTTTCGCCTACCAATATCACTTACATTTTCTGTAGAGAGTAGATCCGTTTTCCTCTTTTATAACCAAGAACGATCAGGCTCAGCTTCCAAGGAAATCGTACTTAAAAGTTTAATCAGCTGATATTTTCTATGATTTTGGTATAGGTTTAAGGCAATGAAATACTGACACTTTTTCCAGCATAGGCTCCCTGCGGAACATCAATGATCCATAAGGTTTTATTTTCCTTCTTATTGGGGTAAGCGCCTTTTGCTTTAAAAATTCCAGATACGGTAACCAGGACTTGAGCCAGTCGGCGAGAGGGATCAGAAACCGTTATTTTTACGATTTTATTTGCCTTCATCTGGAGCATGACCATTCCTTGACTACCCAATTTCAAGGATTTACCTGAGCCGATATCTAAGGAGCCTGCTTGATAAAATGCGGCTTGAATCATACCTAATTTAGTATGTTTCACGGCTTGAATTTGCTCGCTATTGGCTAAAATTTCAATAGTGCGATTGTTTGCACTCGATGCTGCGAGTTCGTCCTCTGTCACATTAGGAACAACGATATACGCATAGGAAGGGGCTTTGGACAAGAGGCGTTTGCCATGAACGTCTGTGGCATTAATTTTATCTCCGTGGTCAAACCAAAGCGAAAATACATCTTCACTAATGATTTCTTTGCTGATATTTTTTTGGTCTGTGATATCGGACCAGCGGCCTTTTTCGGCCTGATTGGAGACATGAATACGCGTCGGTTCAGGAAACAAGTACCCTACATGATCTTGAATCACCCATTTTACTTGATCCTCGGCCCGATTGCCTTTCGGCAGACTTTGGCGCTGACCTTGTTTTTCTATACGAACGTCACTTCGCAATAATACTTGATTTATGGTGGTATAAACTGGCAAAGATTTTTTCGGTTTGATTCCCGCACCCAAGCAGACATATTCATCATCGAAAAAGAACCAAGACTTTTTGGCCTCCAATAAATCGTGCGGACTTTTAAAATCAAAAGCTACCCCGCCATATAGATTATCTGTGACTGCACCTACAAAGTCGGTTAGTCCTTCTTTTTGAATATCTTTAGCAGCAGGTAATTCTGGTTTTTGCATGATGGTGGTTCCACTGATTTTTTGCCAATTATAGACCGGCCAAATCCCATGGTATTCATCCCCTTTCAAAGACAAATAATTCGTTCCATCCGCACGATGCGCGGTAGTTTTCCCAGGGCCGTTGTAGGGTTGCTCCATATTTTGATTTCGAGTGGAGAACATACGGACACTGGTGTAAAAATGGGGTCTTTGAAAGACAAAATGTTCAGTTTGCCAAAAGAACTTCGCAAATGAGGCTGATGGTCTACCCATTCCTTTTCGTAAGGCCTTGATTTCTTCCAATTCCTTTTTCCGATAATCTGTGGCAGCTAACATTCGGTCAATTTCTAGGGTCCCACGCGGCTGATGAACCGATTTATTTGTGATATCTCTATTTTTCACACCCACATCTTCATATACTCCATAGACCAATTGCTTATAAACCCCATCCAAATAATAATCAACTAACTGATTAATTTTATCCTTTGAAAATTGAAATTTTGTCCCAGCTACGTAAGAAACCCATTCACCATAGGTATTTGCGAATTTCGAATAGCCATAAGAAGTAGTGTTATTGACACGATCTGGACGGTGGTGAAAACTATAATCTTGCTGCATACCCCTTTCCCCGTTGGCGAATTTCATATCGCTTTCGATGATCCGGATGATGGAATTAAATTCTGTTTCATTACTTAAAAAAAGCATATTTTTAGCCAAAAGACCAGCGATAACAATTCGATCTCCGCTGGGTCTGGCACCGGAAGCGTTCATATTGGCTCGACCTATAATCGGTTTGAGTTTTTCCAAAAGATCACGAGGTAATTCTTGCCCGATTGCCACGACTACATTGATCAAATTCGTTGGCGTGGTGATTTGATTATCATGCCAATTATCCCCCACATAATCCTTTTGAACCCAATAATTCAGGCCGAGAATGATTGCCTCCTTAAGCACCACACTTTTATAAAAAATGGATTTTGGACTATTGAAAGCCTTGGCCATTTGGGCTAAATCACTGGTATGCCGACCATGTGGAAAACTAGCTGTGGTACTTAGATCTGAATAATCGATATGGTTAAAACTACCATCGTCTTTGAGATGAGACGTCATTTGACCTATTTGTTGGTCGTTCACAGGATTTTCAAATAATTCAGCTACAATACGGCTTTTAATCAAGTTTATCTCGGGACTTTGCGCTTTCAAAATACCCGGAAAAGAACATAAAACGTAGAATATTAAGATTTTTTTCATGGTTTGTTCATAATTAATGACGAATCCAAAATTGATATAATCACAGATTTTCAAGTTGGCTTATTAATGATTGATATAAAGAGTCAATCGATTAGGACTTAATGGATCAAAGCTATCCGAGATGATATGATTTTCTGTAGGAAAGCGGTGTCATATTTTTATTTAATTTAAAGGCTCTATTGAAATTTGAAATATTGACAAAACCAGAATCGTAGGCAATTTGGCTAATAGATAAGGTATCCTCAATCAACATTTTACATGACATTCCTATCCTTACCTCGGTAAGATATTGTACATAGGTTTTCTTTACTCTGCCTTTGAAATATTTGCAAAAATTTGAAACAGACATGTTTGACAACGAAGCTACATTTTCCAACATGATCTTTGAAGCAAAGTTGGTAATGGTATAATCAATAACTTTATTTAACCGGTCTTTATTTTGTTTATCCAATTCAACTAAAAATAAACTTTTAGATATCGGAATTAGGTCCTGTGAAGTCCCTAAGCAATCTAACATTTTTATAATGATAATAATTCTTTCTAAAGGATTGTTTGTTATAAATAATGTATCCAAAAAATCTAAAATTAGGTTCTTGGACTCCCCTTCAATTTTGAGGCCATAAGAAGACTTGATTAACAGATTTTGGATATTCTTAAACTCGACCAATTTGATAATATCATCCCCCATGAAGTTGGGTAAAAATTGAACCACTCGAGCAACCGAAAGCTCAGATTCCTCATTTTGATTTTTCCAGACATGAGGTAAATTAGACCCCACCAGAATTAAATCGCCATTCTGAAAAAACTCGATGTTATCGCCTACAAAACGGGTTCCACTGCCTTTAACAATATGCGTCAATTCTAATTCAGGATGATAATGCCATTTATTGTAAAACTGAGCAAATTGGTCAATTCTTGCGACAAAAGCCTCCTCTGATTTTGAATCAACTTTTTTGAAAATCGGTTTCATATGATCAATAATTTTCTGAATTTAAACCAATTTGAATAATATTTCAATAAAAATTGCTAAGATTTAACAAATTACGCTTTACTGTTCGGTCTAATTTTGAGTAATAATTGATCATTGCTTATTTACCTTCCTATGACCGCGGCACAAGAATCTTTTTACATACAGCAATTTAAACTTGGGGACAGTTGTTCTTTTCAAATTTTATACGAACACTATTATAAGCGCATTTTTCGATATGGAAAATATCTATTCCCCCATTCTGATGATGATCTTAAAGATGGATATCAAGATATTTTTATTGCTTTATGGAAATCAAGAGAACGAATTTCGGTTGAAAAGACCTTGGATTTTTACTTAAAAAGAAGTCTCAAAAACCACATGATAAAAGTAAAGCAAAAGGAGTTGAAATACGATGTAATCCCAAATGAGAATGATTCTTTATTCCTTAATATTCAAGAAACTGAAAACTACCTATCTTCAAGAATAGCAGCTGAAACTAAAGAAACTAAACATAAGATTCTTGACCATCAATTAAGTTTGCTAACCAAAAGACAAAGATTCTTATTTACAGAAAGATTCATTTATGATAAATCTGTAGAAGAAATCATGCAGGAACATCACTTAGTTCGACAAACCGTCTACAATACGATTTACAAGTGCCTAACCGTACTGAAGACTGGCAAAAAAAATCATAAGATTAAAGCAAGTCGCGTTTAATCTAATTCATGGCCTTCCAACCGCTTTAAAACTCTTGGTGTAAAACCCCAAAAAGGGGAATGAATCTCCTGGATAAAGTTTGAATAAACGGGCCCATCCTGCAGGTTTGACCCATAAAAATCCATCAGTATCTATTGCCTTATAGAAAATGCTAATAGGAGTATTAAAGGGCTCATTTTTATGGCTACCTAATTCAATAAAGATGCCGATACCTTGTTAACATTCATGATAATTTGAAAGTGCGTCAATTAATTCCAATAAATCTTCTTTCGTTAGAGCGCTGCTGATCGTAGCCCTACAAATGGCAGGGGCATTTACATTAGGATAGGAGAATTGATTAGCCAAAAATCCTTTGCCTTTTAAATACTCAAATAAGTCGGTCGACGATGAACAAAATGTCGGATATCCTGCTAATCTTTTGATGCTTTTATTGATTTCCTTTAGCCCCGCATCCATTAGTTGAATGGAAGATTTTAATAGCTCTAATTGCGCTTCATAGGCTTCTTGCGCATGTAAACAGGCATAGCAAAATGCCGGGTTGGGTGGGGAAGAACCTACCCAAAAAGGATTAGATTTTAAATGGTCTATGGCATCTACCTCCCCCAAAATAATCCCTGCCGGAATTCCAAAAGCTTTTGATAAGGAGGCACTTTGAATCAAATTAGCTTCCGTTTTTATCTCCATAACTTGGATCCCCATTCGATGCGATTCATCGACCAATAACATATTTTCCTTTGTAAGGGAAGCGGCAAAATCAAAGTGTATGTCTTCCACCCAAGGAGATCCGGTTCCATCTATGGCGATGATATCCGTATTCTTTAGCGTGGCTTCCCACGCTTTAAATGTTCCCATAAATGGCTTATCAGTACCCCCACATAAAGCTGGGTGCGTCTTGGGCGCAGTGTTTAATTTGGCCTTTGGATTTAATTGGAAAGCTAATTGAAGTGCTGTTTGGCCGGCCAACATCCCCGATGAGCTTAATGCCGCTGCCGGCCGATTGAATTTTTGGGAGAATACATTTTCAAGTTCCTCCCAAACAGATATTTGTAAATTATTTCGCCGAGAACTTCCCCAGTTTTGCGAAAACTTTTTTATTCCTTCGATTAATTTTTCTTGAAATAGGGGATGAGTGCCGATATTTAGGTAATTAGTGCCGCCGAGCCAACGAAATTCTTTGCCTTCAAATGGGACTAATCTGCCCGGGATCGCATCTATCTTTAATTTGTAAGGATTCAATTTCGTTGTATTAATTCAGCTCCCGTACCAGGTATTTTAGCATAAATGATCTTTCCATAATCGATGCGAATACCTCTTGCAATAGTATCCTCAACTAATAGACAGCCGTCCATGTCCACGTAATCCAACTGCGGTACTAATTGGGCTATGGCCGAGCAGCCAATCGTCGATTCTGTCATGCAACCCACCATCACTTTTAATCCTAAGGACTTTGCTTTTTTGATCATGCGTAATGCGGGGGTAATGCCACCACATTTCATTAATTTGATGTTGACACCATGGAAAAAACCAACACACTTTTCCACATCTTGTTCTAAAATACAACTCTCATCGGCTATGATAGGCAGTGCTGATTGTTTAAAAACCTTTTTCATGCCAGCCCAATCATCCGCTTTTAATGGCTGCTCAATGAACTCTACTCCCAAATCTGACAGTACCGTTGAAAAATAAATGGTTTGTTCCGCGGACCAAGCAGTATTAGCATCCACCCTGAAAATTGCATCTGTCTCCTTTCGTAAAGCCTCTATAATTTCTAAATCGTGATCTGTTCCTAGTTTGATTTTATACAGAGGGAATGGCATCTCATGCATTTTTTCAATCATTTTTTCAATTGAATCCATCCCTATGGTATAATCCGTAAGGATGTTCCTTGTGCGAGAATAACCCCACATTTCATATAAGGGCTTTTCATGCATTTTGCCCCATAAATCCCAATAAGCCACATCAATGGCACATAAAGCAAATGGGTGATCATCCAGTAAATGCTGGGACATTAACTTCCAGAAATCATGCGGATGGGGTAAAATATCGGTTGGCAAAATTTCTTTAATACTCGCCAACTGGCTAATCATTTTTTCCATACTCACGCCATAATAGGGTGTTTCTGTGGCTTCTCCAAAGCCACTTTTGCCGTGCCAACAAAGCTCCACGATTAGGGTAGGTTGAACATCCCTAGATTCATGCGTGATGGAAAAGGTGTGTTTTAGCTTTAAGTCAAAGGTATGTATTTTCAATTCCATATCACGATCTTAAAGGAAAAAATGGAAGTGATTTTTCAGTAGAACCAGCCTTTTGCCACACCAGACCATCGGCAAATTTCCAATGAATTAAATCCCCTGAACCATTGTTTTTCAGGGTTTCTGCTTGGCCCGCATTTATTTTTACAGGCAGCCATTGATCTAATTTTGGATTTGAGGCAGGCAAATTAACCACCGGTATCGTGGATAAAATCAATTGATTTCCAAGCAACCAAGGTAAAAAATAAATCCAGAAACAGGTTAATGTGGAGATCGGATTTCCAGGAAAAGCAAAAACCAATCGACCATCTCCTCTGCTTCCGACGTACAATGGTTTGCCAGGCTTTTGGGCAATCTTATGAAAGATGGGTCTAAAGCCAAGATTTTCTAACACTTCGGGGATAAAATCTTTTTTACCCGCCGATACTCCTCCTGAAAGCAATAGGATTTCATGCTTATCTAAAGCAGATTCCAAAGATTTCTCGACGACGCTTTTTTCATCTTTCATATGAGCGACTGTCGTAGAAAAGCCATGTGATTTCAGGACAGATTCCATCATCACGGAATTGGAACTACGTATTTGATGTGCTTGTGGCTTCTCATGAATGGCGACAATTTCATCGCCTGTTGAAAAAATAGCGATGGAAGGTTTCTTAAAAACGCTCAAATGCTTTTTCCCGATTGTCGCTGCGATGGCAATTTCCACTGGCCCTAATTTTGCGCCCGAGGAAAGAATCAAATCATTTTGTTTGCAATCGATCGCCTGTACATGAATGAATTGTCCTTGGTTTATAGGATCATGTCCTACATATTCCGCCCATTTTCCCCCTGCTTCGTCAACAAACCTGATAACCTCAATTTTAATAATACAGTTGCAGTTTATTGGCACTGGAGCACCTGTCATAATTTCAATCGCCGCATCTGAATGAACTAATTGCTTTTGTGGTTCTCCAGCAAAGGCAATATCTTCAATAGCCCATTTGGTTAAATCGATGTTTTTGATGGCAATGCCATCCATCATGGCACGGTTGAATGGAGGGAAATCTCTATCGGCCTTCAAGTCTTCGGCAAGGATCAAACCCAAGGAGTCTTGAATGGCTATATTTTGTACATTTTTCGGTACAATTAAACCTTGAATCAAATTTAATGCCTCGTTTGGGTTGATCATTTTGGAAACGCTATTTCTATAAATTTCTAAAAAAATCATTAAAATGAAACATAGTCCTGTATTTTTGTTGACAAAATTATTTTAATATGTCAAATTCCTTCTCTCATTTAGACGAAAAAGGCCAACCAGGCATGGTGGATGTGAGTGCTAAAAATGAAACAGTTCGTGAAGCTCGCGCCCAATCCATTGTTTTTTTGGGAAAGGAAGTAGCCTCCCAATTATCTTTAGCAGGTTGGGAAACGAAAAAGGGGAGCATCATTCAAACGGCCACGATCGCCGGAACGATGGGAGCAAAAAAAACATCGGACCTTATCCCTTTATGTCACCCTTTAGGACTTGATTCCTGTAAATTTGAATTTGAAACGAGCGAAGACCAAGTAATTATTACGTGTATTTGTCGCTTAGAAGCTAAAACAGGGGTTGAAATGGAAGCATTGGTGGGAGCCAGCATCGCGGCCTTAACGGTATATGATATGTGTAAATCGATTTCCAAAGGAATTGTCATTAAAGAAACGAAATTGATCTCTAAATCGGGAGGCAAATCTGATTTTAAGTCCTAATATGTCCTCTCATCACATCATTCGAGACAAGCAAGAACCGGCGCTCATTATTGCCAACGGGGAAGCGTGTTCCATGGATATTTTGGACCAATTATTGGAATGGTCCCCGACTGTTATCGTGCTTGATGGCGCCATTGACCGAGTAATTTCATTGGGCATTAAGGTAGATGTTTGGTTGGGAGATTTTGATCATACCTCTAGTCAGGCCATTGATTTAGCGAATTATCCGTTGAAAAAAGTTCATACGCCTGACCAAAATAAAACAGATTTAGAAAAAGCCTTTGATTATTTATTGGCAGAAGGTTATCCTGCGGTGAATGTCGTGTGGTCGACAGGAAAACGCATGGACCATACGTTAAATAATTTTCATTCGCTTGTTCGGTATGGGACTCGTTTGAAAATTGTCTTTTTTGATGATTATTCCACCACTTATTTGTTACCTAAGCATTTCGAAAAGTGGTACCCTGCGGGTACTCCATTGTCATTAATGCCTTATGGGGAAGCAAGAGGTGTGAAAAGTGAAGGACTTGTCTATGAATTGAATCACCCGGTATTAGTGTTAGGCCAACAAACCAGCTCGAGCAATGAGTCGAAATCCGATGGAATAATTAAAATTTCCTATGAATCAGGAGCTTTGCTTATGATGGAGTGTCACGATTAATTTTCGACCATTTATCTTCGTTGGCATTTTTTCCTGGGCTATAAAAAAGCGGTTTTTTATCCACTTCAGGGAAATAGTTTTGTTCAACAAAATTGCCCGGAAAATTGTGTGGATATTTGTAATCTGCACCATAATTTAAATCCTTCATTAATCGAGTAGGTGCATTTCTCAAATGTAAAGGGACTGGCAAATTTCCAGTTTTCTGTACATAATCCATCGCCTGATTGATGGCATTATAAGCTGAATTACTTTTAGGTGAAGTGGCCAAATAAATGACGGTTTGGGACAAAATAATTCTTGATTCTGGATTTCCTATTACTCGAATGGCCTCAAAGCAAGATTGAGCTAGCAATAGGGCATTTGGGTTAGCTAAGCCAATGTCTTCAGCGGCTAAAATTAAAAGTCGGCGCCCAATAAACTCTAGGGATTCTCCTCCAACTAGCATTCTGGCTAACCAATAAACGGCAGCGTCAGGATCGGAACCTCGAATGGATTTGATAAAGGCCGAAATAATGTCGTAATGTTGTTCGCCATCTTTATCATATAGGGCCAAATTTTTCTGTAGTCTTTCCGTGACGAGTGCATTGGTAATCTCTAAATTAGTTGAGTTTTCCGTGGATATTAAGAGTTCGAATAGATTGAATAATTTCCGACCATCCCCTCCAGAAAAATGGAAAAGGGCATCTGTTTCTTTTAAATCAATTTTTTTAGATTTGAAGAGCGGATCTTTTTCGATGGCCTTTTCTAGCATTTGTTGGAGATGTCTGGCTTCCAGTGTTTCCAATACATAGACTTGACAACGCGAAAGTAAGGCTGAAATCACTTCAAACGAAGGGTTTTCTGTGGTAGCTCCCACGAGGGTGACTACTCCTTTTTCCACAGCGTTCAGTAAAGAATCTTGTTGGGATTTGGAAAAGCGATGAATCTCATCAATAAACAAGATAGGAGATTCAGGATTGAACATCCGATTTTTTTTCGCCATTTCTAGCGTTTCGCGCACCTCTTTAACGCCAGATTGAACCGCTGAAAGCGTATAAATAGTTCTTTTTAAGGCACCGGCTAAGAGAGTTGCTAATGTCGTTTTACCTACACCTGGAGGGCCCCAAAGAATGCAAGATGGCAAATGGCCTGCGTCGATCGCTTTTCTTAAGGGAGCGTTTGGGCCTATGACCTTTTCTTGGCCAATATAATCCTCCAAAGAGGTGGGGCGCATACGTTCAGCGAGAGGTTGCATATTCGAAGTTACGTGAATTTTGTAAAATTGAAATAGAATTATTAAGTTTAAACTTATAAAAAAACCTTATTATGAATTCATCAAGACGATCTTTTTTAAGAAAAAGTGCATTTAGCCTAGGAGCTATGGCTCTTGCTTCTCCAGCGTTAGAATCTTTAGCTGCAGCTCAATATAAAAAACTAGTGGGTATTCAATTGTATTCCATTCGCAATGAAATGCAGACTGATCCCATGGGAACGTTGACCCAATTGGCCAAAATGGGGTATAAATATGTGGAACATGCCAACTACATTAACCGTAAGTTTTACGGTTGGTCTGCCCAGGAATTCAAAAAACGCTTAGATGGTTTAGGTATGAAAATGCCTTCTGGTCACACGGTGATGGGCAAGCCACATTGGAATGATTCGAAAAAAGACTTTACTGATTTGTGGAAATATACCGTGGATGATGCGGCTACTTGTGGTCAAGAATTTGTGATTAGTCCATCGATCGACATGGGAATTCGCAAAGACAAAAATTTGCTTTTGAAATACATGGATATTTTCAATAAATCTGGAGAACTATGTCAAAAATTTGATATGAAATTTGGGTATCATAACCATGATTTTGAATTCTCTGAGAAATTAGATGGTGAATTACTGTATGATTTAATGCTAAATAACACAGATCCTAGATTAGTTACCCAACAGTTAGATATAGGTAATATGATTAATGGCGGGGGTGTTCCAGCCGAAATTTTGAAAAAATGGCCGGGCCGTTTTGTTTCCATGCACGTGAAGGATGAAATTGTTTCTAAATCGGGAGAAGATAAGTATGAGAGTACCATTTTAGGTAAAGGGATCATTAATGTGTTGGAAATGGTGAAGTTGGGTGACAGTTTAGGTGGAACGAAGCATTTCTTGATTGAACAAGAAGCCTACCAAGGAATAGCACCCATCGATTGTGTGAGGGAAGATTTGAAAATCATGAACAATTGGGGTTATAAATAAATCCCCATTTAAACTTTATTAAAGAGTCCTGAGATTAGTTGCAAAGCGGAAATTCGAATTTAATTATGAGATTTATTGTCTGCTTTGTTCCTAACATTCTTAGGACTTTTTCATTCTTTTAAGGCTATTTTAATTTTTTGAACACTAATTATTTACAATGAAAAAAACGTTCATTTTACTTGCTTTTTTTAGTCTATTATTTTCAATAGCAGACGCACAAACGGCGTTAAAGCCGGCTATTAATCAAAAATCTGATGCCCTCAAAAATCAAGTGATTGCTTGGCGCCGCGACTTTCACGAACATCCTGAATTGGGTAATCAAGAGTTTAGGACGGCAGGGATTGTAGCCGCACACTTAAAGTCTTTGGGTCTAGAGGTTCAGGAAAAGGTAGCAATGACTGGTGTGGTAGGTATTTTAAGAGGAGCTAAACCAGGTCCGGTGGTTGCGTTGCGTGCTGATATGGATGCTTTGCCCGTGACGGAACGAGGAAATTTACCCTTTAAATCGAAAGTGGAAGTAGTCTACAACGGTCAAAAAACAGGAGTAATGCATGCGTGTGGCCATGATTCACATGTGGCTATGTTGATGGCAGTGGCTCAAATTTTAGCGTCTGAAAAGGCAAATTTAGCTGGCACAATCAAATTTATATTTCAGCCTTCTGAGGAAGGAGTTTATAATGCGAAAGGAGAGAAAATAATTTCTGGTGCCGAGTTGATGGTCAAGGAGGGCGTTTTAGAAAACCCAAAAGTAGACGCCATTTTTGGCTTGCACATTGAAGCGCAATCTGATTTGGGTTTAATTGAATACAAACCTGAAGCGACGATGGCCGGTGTGGACCAATTGGACATCAAGGTCCAAGGTAAACAAGCGCATGGAGCTTATCCTTGGGCTGGCATCGACCCGATTGTGATTTCATCTCAAATCGTCATGGGTTTGCAGACCATCGTTTCCAGAAGCATTAATATATCTGAAAATCCTGCGATTGTAACCGTCGGTGCGATTCACAGTGGAATTCGTCAAAATATTATTCCTGAAAGTGCCCATATGATCGGTACGATTCGGACTTTTGATCCTGCGCAGAGAGACCTTGTCCACCGAAGGATTAATGAAATTGCCACTAACATTGCCCTCAGTGGTGGTGGCAAAGCAGAAGTTACGATTGGCACGGGGTATCCAGTAACTTACAATCAACCCAAATTAGTTGAAAGTATGTTGCCTACTTTAGCAGGAATCAACGGAAAAGAAGGAATAAGTTTAATTCACGCACACATGGGGGCGGAGGACTTTAGCTATTTTCAAGAAAAAGTTCCTGGATTCTTCTTCTTTTTAGGGGCCAGGCCTGCGGACAAAAAGGCTACTGAGGTAGCTGCGCATCATACGCCTGACTTTTATTTGGACGAATCACAATTTCAAGTTGGCGTAAAAGCATTGAGTCATCTGGTCGTTGATTATTTTGATCAAGCAATGAATGTAAAGAAATTGAAAAAATAAGACTATCCTTATGCCTATTAGGATTGTTGGGCTATTTTTTGTGCTTATTTTTGATTCTTATTAAATGCTTAACTACTTCTCTTTTTTTAATTTAATTTTTTAAGTAATGTCGAAAAAATATAATCATGTTTCATACCTATGGGACGATGCAAAAGCCGAAGCTTTGCGTGGCAATGAGGTGGATTTGTTTATTTATCGGTCTAATTTATTGGGTGCTGATTTGCGCCTAACAAATTATGGGGGAGGAAATACTTCTGTCAAGATAAAAGATAAAGATCCTTTGACGGGTTCTGAAACAGACGTTATGTGGATAAAAGGTTCCGGCGGAGACATAGGTACCTTGAAAAAATCAGGTTGCGCGGCTCTTTATATGGACCGTTTCAAATCTTTAGAAAATGTATATCGCGGCTTGGAGCACGAAGATGAAATGGTTGAATTATTCAATTATTGCATTTTTGATCTAGCGTCCAAAGCTCCTTCGATTGATACCCCTTTACACGGTTTTCTTCCCTTTAAACACATCGATCACCTTCATCCAGATGCTGCTATTGCAATTGCCGCAGCAAAAGATGGTAAAAAAATAACGGATGAGTTGTTTGGTGGGCAGATTGGTTGGGTCGGCTGGCAACGACCAGGATATGATTTAGGATTGCAATTACGTGCCTGTCTTTCTGAAGCGGCTTCCAGAGGTGTTGCTTTAAAGGGAATCATGTTGGGTTCTCACGGGCTATTTACCTGGGCTGATACTTCTTATGATTGCTATATTAATACCTTAGAAGTCATTGAAAAATGTGCTGAATATATAGCTTCCAAAGAGGGCGTTGCTCGTCCTGTTTTTGGTGGAGCTAAAATTTCAAGTTTGGCACCTGAGGCGCGTAAAGCACAAGCATCAGCTTTAGCACCCATTTTGAGAGGTTTCTGTTCATCTCATGTGCAGATGATTGGACATTTTTCAGATGATGAGCGTATTTTACAATACATCAATTCAAATGATTTGGATCGTTTAGCGCCATTAGGTACTTCTTGTCCAGACCATTTCTTGCGTACTAAAATATCTCCTTTGGTTTTGAACCTTACACCGGATCAAGATCTAAGTGATTTAAATGCCATTAAAGCTCAATTAGAGCCTTTATTTGTTGCATATCGGGACATGTATGCCTCATATCATGAGACATGTAAGCATCCAAATAGTCCAGCGATGAGAGATCCAAATCCTGTGGTTATTTTATATCCAGGGGTAGGAATGTTTACTTTCGCGAAAGATAAGCAGACCTCTCGTGTGGCGAATGAATTTTATTTGAATGCGATTAATGTGATGCGTGGAGCGGAGGCGATTTCTTCGTATACGTCATTGCCACGCCAAGAAGCATTTGATAT
>CANHXO010000048.1 GCA_947464595.1 Cytophagaceae bacterium | reverse complement strand
TGAGGTGAGGTCCTAAATCTTTCACGATTCCAGCACCTGGCCCTGGAATTTCTTTGTGTAATTTAGGTGATTGAGTTCCATTAAATCGATCGTATCTGATCTCCACCTCCACTAGCTCGCCTAATACGCCTGCATCCACTATTTTCTTTACGGTTAGGAAATCGGAATCTAAACGCCTGTTTTGGTACACAAAAATGTGTTTTGATTTTGATTTAGCTAATGTATCTAAGGCTAAGGCTTCTTGTAAATTGGTCGTAAACGCTTTTTCTACAATGATGTGTTTGTCCGCATTTAATGCAGCTAATGCATATTCATAATGGGAGTAAATGGGCGTGTTAACTACGACCAAATCGATCGTGGGATCTGCTAAAATTTCGTCTATACTTGCATAGGATTTAACCCCAGGATAATCCTTTTGAATATTTTTGTTGCTTCTTTCCCAAGCACCTGCTAGAGAAAATCCTGGATGTAAATCAATGAAAGGGGCATGGAATACACGTCCAGACATCCCGTAGGATAGTAATGCTGATTTAATAATTGGGTTTGACATATTGAATTAAAATGATCTGGTAAAAATAATCAATTATCAACATGAAAAAAGGCCGTTTAAAAAACGGCCTTTAATTTTTTTATTAATAGAAAATTATTTCTTGAAGATAATGGAATCTAATAATTCATAACGAGCATCTTTTGTCCCTTTGACTACGCGAGGGTTAGCATCTAATATCATGTATTCTGGTTGGGCTTCTTGGCCTGAGGCAGGCCAATTCGTCAATTTGTCCCCGTTAGGATTTCCTGTTTTGATGAAATTCGCTAAATAATCTTGCATATCTTTTGAGGTTTTATAGTCCTCAGCCGTCCAGCCATAGGTTAAATTGGTGGATAAATTACCCATGAAATACTCGATATCGGCTGAGTGAACGGCTCCTTTAGGTGCTGCTTGTTTAGGGGCATTGGGATCAGCTTTTACGACTCCACCCGCAAGCGCTGCTTGGACACCTTTTATGATCATTTCAGGCCTAGGCTTTGCGAAATAATATCGATAAACTGGATTTTGCCTGTTCTTACGATGCATGTCAAACCATTTCCATGTGGAGAAACCGATGAAGCGATCACCTGCTAAATCGGTGGCTGATTGTTCTGCTTCCTCAGCCGACTTACCAGGATACAGCGCTAAAATCTTATCAGCATTTTCTTTATACAAGTCTTTAACTGCTGCTGAATAATTTTCTGTAGTGATTGCTTGGCCCTTGGTGATGGCTTTATAGTTCATTTCTTCTGAATTCCAACCTAATAGCAAAGGAACCATTGCTTGTTCTTTGTTAGCAAATATCTCTGGTAAGGTTTTTGATATAAAATAGCCATCAATACAGGCTGAAAAACGGGGCATTCCTGGCGCTAACATTTTTTGGTATAAATCTAAGGTTGGAATATCCCTTAATTCTTTCAAAGATTTAGCACCTGCTTTTTCGCCAAAAGTAACGCCTACCTTTTCAGCATCCTTTAACGTGACAGGCCCTAGGCCTGAACCGATCCAGGCTCCACTTTCACCCACAGCACCGTGGATTAAATTTTTAGAAAGAGGAGAGGCCATTTGGGCACTGACCGACATAGACCCAGCTGATTCACCGGCGATGGTCACACGGTTTGGATCCCCGCCGAAATTTTCAATATTCTCTTTCACCCATTTCAATGAAGCATTTTGATCTAATAAACCTTGATTTCCGCTCGCTTTATGTGGGGACTCTTTCGTTAATTCGGGATGTGAAAAGAACCCTAATAAGCCCAAACGATAATTTACCGTGACGGTAACGATTCCTTTTTGTGCCATGACTTCCCCATCATAGCGTGGCTCTGAACCATCACCAGCCATAAACCCTCCACCATAAAAATAAACTAGCACGGGCAATTTTGCGGTCGATTTTGGGTTAGGGGACCAAATGTTTAGATACAAACAATCTTCACTCATTCCATTACTTCGAAAACCCATATCTCCATATAATGGCGCTTGGATTGCTTTTGGACCAAATTTCTTAGCTTGTAAAACACCAGCCCAGGGCTTTGGATCCATCGGTTCCCTCCATCTCAAAGCTCCTACAGGAGGTAGCGCAAATGGAACACCTTTAAAACTGGCAATTTTAGTTCTAGTATCGAAGGTTCCCTCTAAGGTACCATATTTGGTTTTCACTTGGGTCGTTAATCCATACGGATTGGCGATATCTTGTGCATTCATAAAGTAAGTTAAAAAGCTTATCAAAAGAATGAAAAAAGCAGATTTTGAATTCATGGTTGAATGTTATTTTTATACAAAAACGCGCTGCTAATCAGAAATTTGGATTAACAGCGCGATTTTCATGGATGCCAATGAACGTGGATGATTGACATTCATTGGATTTGTTTTAAGATAGAATCGCTTTTGCGTATTCCACACATTTTTTGGTCTCTTGGACTGCATCAGAACCATTAGGAATATCATATTCTAACTCGATTGAAGCAGGGAATTTATATTTTTTAGATTTCATTAACCCTAAGATATCTTTCAATGGTGTATTTCCTTGGCCCCAAGCAACATTTTGACTTCCATTTTCTTTATTCTTGCGGTCTTTAATGTGCATGCTGGTAATGCGGTCATGTTTTGCCTCGATTAAAGCTAATAATGTAGCTGTTGTATTTGGACCACCTGCAGCTATGTAGTGTCCGCAATCTAAGTTCAAGGAATTATAGGGTGATTGTGCTAAAGCTGCATCCCAAGCAGTATCTGTGGCTTGTGTGTGCGCATGATATCCGATGTAAACTTTATGTTTGGACGCTAAATCGCCTAATCTCTGAGACTGTTTTAAATCGGTAGGTAATTCAATCGTTACCGAATTGGCTCCTAGAGCCTTTGCTGCTTTTAACGCGTATTCAACCTCTCCATCAGTATTATTTGGACCTAAAGCGTTCGGCTTAAATGCATATATTGAAATACCGGCCTTGTTGAACATTTTTCTTACTTCAACAAACTTATCCATTGAAACGCTTGCGCGCCAATCAGCAACATCTTTATTTAATTTTGCCATGGCAGCTCTTTGCTCATCCGTCATCTGTGGACGTGGTTGACCTGGAACATAAGCAGGTCTTGCCATCGTGTTTTTGGGCTTGCCCGCATATTCTTCAACAGCATCTCCCATTAATTCAATCGCACTAATATTACATTCTACACAGTATTTAATTAAATCATCAACACTACCAGGCATGCTGCGGAATGAATAAGTGATGGCACCAATTTGAACCCCACCAAATTTAGAATTAGGTTTTCCTGCAAATAAAGTACTTGAAACGGCAGCTTGACTAGCCCATAAAACGCCTAAAGAAGCTAATGACCCGTTGATCAAAAATTGACGACGAGATTGATTGTTTTGAATTGACATATGGAAATAGGTTTAATTAAATTTTTATGTACCGCAATGATAAAATAATTTCCGAGATTTATTGACCTTTAATTAAAATTTTGCGACGAAATTTCAATTTCCTGCTAGTTCAATTATTGTTTTGGGTGCGTATGAATTAATGGCTTGTAATTTTAATTTATCTCCATGAACTTGGTAGGTGATTTTCCAATGATGTGGACTCTCAATGTATCTGATTGTTATTTCAATGGTGTTTTCATCTTTCCAACTATAATTTCCAGCAACTTTGAATGGAGCAAATGCATCTAAATGTGCCGGCACGGATCTTAAAGAATAGGGTCCAATCATTAGATTTTCGCTCAATAGCCATTCGTTTAAGCCTAAGGGGATTTGATGTATTTTTTGGTCTTTGGTCCCTATTATGGCAACCAATCCCTTTTCTGTTTTATTTATTTCAAATGAGGTAAACTCTAAGGGATTCTTATTTAATGCAAACCTTTTACTGAGGATATTTTCATTTCCTAGCACTTGAGTGGAAGGTGAGGGTTCAAGCTTTCGATTTTTTAAAAAATGGGTGAGCGACTGGTTGGCTTTTGGGTTCGCTGGAATCTTTGATGGGCCAAAAGCAGGTAATAAATGTTGCCAAATCATATTCAAATCATCTTGTAGATCCATGGATTCTGAGGTTATTACCACGACCGCATCTTGTTCAGGCATCATCACAATATATTGCCCATAGGCTCCATCTGCCCTGAAAGAACCATTTCTGCAACGCCAAAACTGGTAACCGTACCCTTGAAGCCAATCGGATGAGTCTTTTTTTGCCTGGCTTGCTTCTGGATTTTGATCAATGTGTTTTTGGGTAGCTTCTTTGACCCAGGCATTTGAAATGACTTGTTTGCCATGGTATTTACCCCCATTCAAATAGGTGAGACCTAATTTAGCCATATCCTCTGTTTTGACGCGAATTCCCCAGCCCCCTGTATTGATGCCTTTTGCATCATATTCCCAATCGACTCCCGAAATACCTAATGGTTTAAATAATCGAGGCTCTAAATAAGTTAGGATGGATTTTCCAGTTACTTTTTGGACAATTGCGGATAACATATACGTGGCTAGCGTGTTGTATAAAAATTTTGTCCCTGGAGTATATTCGATAGGTGTTTTTAAAAATCCACGAATCCAATCGGGTTGCATGACAATAACACTGCGCAGAGGCTCCGTCTTATGACCAACGGACATAGTCAATAGGTCTTTGACAGTCAGATCTTTAAGAAAATTATTTGTTGGCAAATCAGTATATTCAGGAAAAAAGGAAACTACTTTATCGCTGACTTTAAGCTTATTTTCGCTAACGGCAAAACCCACGGCTGTAGAAGTCCAGCTTTTACTCACGGAATACATGGAATGTTTTAACTCGGGGGCATAAGGGCTCCACCATGCTTCTGAGATGACTTTGCCATGTCGAAGGATCATGACGGAATGAAGCTCATGCTTTTCTTTTTTAAAGGATTCGATAAACTTTTCAATGGCTAATGAGGAAACGCCTTCTGCCTCCGGTGTACTTCTAGGAATAGATTGACAAAACGATGGGAAACGTAGTAAAATGAGGATAAGTAGGTAAAGCAGTTTTTTCATAATTAAGATTAATATTTTCTAAAAATAATGAAATATTGCTTAATTTGTCATCATAAGTGATTTTATCACGAGAAACCTAGCTTACACAATGACTTCATCTATTTCCTCCGAACAGGTCGACAAGAAAAAACTTCGCAAAGTTATCGCCGCCTCATCCGTCGGAACCCTAATTGAATGGTACGATTTTTATATTTTTGGTAGCTTATCCGTCGTGATAGCCACTAAATTTTTCCCTTCTGATAATCCTACAGCTGCATTTTTATCCACATTAGCCACTTTCGCGGCAGGTTTTGTAGTTAGGCCTTTTGGTGCTTTGTTTTTTGGACGCTTAGGGGATTTGATTGGCCGTAAATATACCTTCATGGTTACTTTGTTGATTATGGGTTTTTCGACTTTTGCGATTGGATTAATTCCAGGGTACGAAACCATTGGTTTTTTAGCCCCTCTGCTTGTTTTAATTTTGAGATTATTACAAGGTTTGGCTTTGGGAGGTGAATATGGGGGAGCTGCTACTTATGTGGCGGAACATTCGGAGCCAGGGAAAAGGGGATATCGGACGGCTTGGATTCAAACTACCGCTTCTTTAGGCTTATTCATTTCCTTATTGGTCATTTTAGCCACCAAAAAGTCGATGAGTGCTGAAGCCTTCGCGAATTTCGGTTGGCGTATCCCATTCCTCATATCCATCGTTATGGTGGGCATCTCTTATTTCATTCGTAAAAATATGGATGAGTCACCCATGTTTGAAAAGGCGAAGGTTGAGGGAAAAATTGTTGCGAACCCGCTCAAAGAATCTTTCGGGAAAAAATTGAATTTTAAATTTGTTTTATTGGCCTTGTTTGGCGCTACAATGGGCCAAGGAGTCGTTTGGTATACAGGTCAGTTTTATGCCCTTTCATTTCTTCAAAAAGTGGCTAATATTGAGTTCGAGCAAAGTAATTACATCATTGCAGCTTCTTTAGCAGGAGGCACTGGATTTTTCATCTTTTTTGGTTGGCTTTCCGATAAAATAGGCCGAAAAGCAGTCATGCTGACCGGTATGTTGTTAGCTATTTGTACCTACAGGCCTATTTATCAGGCCATGTATGAGGCTGCTGATGTGTCGCTTAAGACTGAAGTGAAGGGATCTAAGGTTATCAATACGGATTATGCCATGATTCCTAAGAGCGTTGACTTGAAAAAGACCGTAAAGACTGAATTTTCATATACGGATGGTTCCAAATTAATTTTAGAGGAAACGTCTTTGACCCCTAATTTTCCAGGTAAAAGTCCTAAAAAATCTGAGCTAAAAAGGATTGTTCATGTAGGTTCCTCCAGTTTTTGGTATTTAATCCTATTGGTATTTATCCAAGTTTTGTTTGTGACGATGGTCTACGGACCTATTGCTGCTTTTTTGGTCGAGATGTTCCCAACCGCTATTCGCTATACGTCTATGTCTTTGCCTTACCATATTGGAAATGGAATTTTTGGAGGATTGTTGCCCGCAGTGGCGACTTATTTAGCCGCTAAAGCAACCATGGCTAATGAAATTGCCGTGGCAGCGGGACAGGCCATTCCTTACAACCAACCTTACTTAGAAGGTTTATGGTATCCCATTATTATTGGAGGTGTTTGTTTTGTGATAGGACTCTTGTATGTCAATGGAAAAGATAAAGAAATTAATGATTAATTATGAATGCAATTAGACAGATTTTTGGAATAGTTTGGATCTTACTCGGCCTAGCCGCAGGATACTTTTTAGTCTTTGAACAATCCTTAAAATTGTTTGAAAAAGGAGGGATGGATAACATTGTTCCAGCCATCATTTACACGTTTATTTTAGCTCCTTTATTGACCGGTGGCATGTGTGTATTTGGGGTTTATGCTTTACAAAATGAATACAAAAGAGTTGATTAAATAGCTTTAATGATGAATTTACAAGTAAAATCTTTTGAAGAATACCAACAAGCCTATCAATTAAGTGTAGACCAACCAGAAGTATTTTGGGCACATATTGCTGAAAATTTTACCTGGAAAAAGAAATGGGATCGCGTGTTGGATTGGAACTTTTCTGAACCCAAAATGGAATGGTTTGGAGGGGCAAAATTAAACATCACAGAGAATTGCTTAGATAGGCATTTAGAAAATAATGGCGATGATATTGCGATTATTTGGGAGTCCAACGATCCAGCGGAACCTTCTAGAAATATATCCTACCGAGAATTGCATCAAGAGGTTTGTACTTTTTCAAACGTTTTAAAGCAGAACGGGGCTAAGAAAGGGGACCGGATATGCCTTTATATGCCGATGATTCCAGAACTTGAAATCGCTGTTTTGGCTTGTGCGAGAATTGGTGCGATTCATTCTGTTGTATTTGGTGGATTTTCTGCGCAATCCATTTCGGATCGTATTCAAGATGCCCAATGTAATCTTGTCGTAACTGCAGATGGGTCCTTTCGGGGAAATAAAGAGATTTGTTTGAAAAATATCATGGATGAAGCTTTGGTTTCTTGTCCATCGGTTGAACGAGTAATCGTCGTGGAGCGCTCTAAATCAGCTATTTCAATGGAAAAAGGTCGAGATGTTTTCTATAATGATGAAATGTCTCGGATGGTATCATTGGGATTAACAGAGTTTGTAGCAGAACCCATGGAGTCGGAGGACCCACTTTTCATTTTATATACCTCAGGTTCTACGGGCAAGCCCAAAGGCGTGGTCCACACATGTGGAGGATATATGGTATTTGCCACCTATACTTTTCAAAATATATTTCAATATAAAAAAGGTCAAATCTATTTTTGTACCGCTGATATTGGTTGGATTACCGGCCACACGTATATCGTTTATGGGCCTTTAGCCTCAGGTGCGACAAGTGTGATGTTTGAAGGCATCCCTACTTTTCCAGATGCGGGACGTTTTTGGGACATCGTCGAAAAATTTAAAGTCAATATATTATATACAGCCCCTACTGCCATTAGGTCATTGATGGCTTTTGGGCTAGATTTTGTTCAAAATAAAGACTTGAGTTCTTTACAAGTTTTGGGTTCTGTGGGAGAGCCCATTAATGAGGAAGCATGGAATTGGTATAATGAACATATCGGAAAGAAAAATTGCCCCATTGTGGATACTTGGTGGCAGACAGAAACAGGTGGAATCATGATTTCTCCATTAGCTAATATAACGCCAACAAAACCTTGTTATGCTACTTTGCCTTTGCCTGGGATTCAACCTATTTTGGTTGATGAAAAGGGTGAAGAAATTATCGGCAATGGCGTATCGGGAAATTTATGCATTAAATTTCCTTGGCCTGGCATGATACGAACGACCTATGGCGATCATGAAAGATGCAGGACTACCTACTTTGCCACCTATGAAAATTTGTATTTCACAGGGGATGGTTGCTTGCGCGACGAGGATGGTTATTATCGGATCACAGGTCGGGTAGATGATGTAATGAATATATCGGGTCATCGCATTGGAACCGCTGAGGTTGAAAATGCCATAAATAGGCATTTTGGAGTTATTGAATCTGCCGTGGTCGCATATCCCCATGATATAAAAGGTCAGGGAATTTATGCCTATGTGATTATGGATCATGCAAATCATGATCCAGCACAGATCAAAAAAGATATTTCAGCAACCGTGACCAAGATTATTGGCGCTATTGCTAGACCTGATAAAATTCAGATTGTTAGTGGTTTGCCAAAAACACGTTCAGGTAAGATTATGCGGCGTATACTAAGAAAAATTGCCGAGGGGGATGTGACAAACTTAGGGGATACATCTACTTTATTAGACCCTGCGGTGGTTGAAAAAATCAAAGACGAGCGGATTTGATGAAGGAATCTGTCGCCATCATTGATTGCCTAAGTGCTTCCTATGGTGGTTCTAAAGTTTTGTCTGATATTAGTTTTCGGCTTAATGAAGATGATTGCTTGGCGATTGTTGGGCCCGTCGGCTCCGGAAAAACGACCTTAGCTAAAGCCTTGTCTGGCCGATTATTTAGAACGGGATCCGTTTTTTTTAAATCAAGAACTAATCAAGTCCCAACAATCTTATGGGTTGAGCAGCAGCATCATTTCAAAAATAGGAGCAATATGCAGGATTTTTATCTCCAGCAACGCTTTAATTCAGCTGACTCAGCAGATGCTTATACCATTCGCGAGGAATTATCGAATGAAGATGAAATTCGTGTCAAAGCTTGGTTGGACTTTTTTTTGTTAGGCCATTTGATTGATAAACCCTTGGTCCAACTATCTAACGGAGAAAATAAGCGACTTCAATTAGTCAAATCAGTTTTACGTGAACCGGATTGGCTTATTTTGGATAATCCTTTTTTGGGACTTGATGTAGAGGGGAGAGAAATATTGTCCAATTGTTTAGCAAAGCTTCGCGAAAACTCAATTTATTTTATATTAATTAATTCCCCTGCCGCATTGCCGTCTTGCGTCAACAGGGTCATTTATTTGGAAGAGGGGCGAATTGCTTGGGATGGCCCGATTTCTGCCTATGAGTCGTTTAAAGTGGTTAGCCCTTTTGCCGTAAATGGCTCTAAAATGGACCATTTGATTTTATCTGCTGAAATTTTTGAGGAATTCCAATGGGCCGTTCAACTCAGGGATGTGACCATTGCATATGGAGATAAAGTAATTTTATCTCAGATCAATTGGGAAGTCAAGGCAGGAGATCGCTGGTCTCTTTCCGGACCCAATGGTGTAGGTAAATCTACTTTATTGAGTTTAATCACAGCGGACAATCCGCAAGCTTATTCGCAAAATATAAGTTTGTTTGATCGCCAAAGAGGAACGGGGGAGAGTATATGGGATATAAAAAAACGAGTCGGCTACGTAAGTCCTGAACTTCATGTCTACTTTAAAGAACCAAGCAGTGTTTTAAACGTTGTAGGGTCTGGATTGTTTGATACCCTGGGCGTGTATAAGAAAATTTCAGAAGTTCAGAAAATACGCATTGATCAGTGGTTAGAGATTTTTGGAATTTCTCATTTGTCAAATCGGATGTTTCAGCAAATTTCAACAGGTGAACAGCGGATGGTTTTATTGGCCAGGGCATTCGTTAAAAATCCGCCATTATTGATTTTGGATGAGCCCTGCCAAGGTTTGGATGAGGAGCAGATTCATCGTTTAAAAGAAATTTTGAATTACATCTGTTCTAATAGTCCTACAACACTAATTTACGTATCTCATTATGCAAGTGATATTCCAACATGCGTGAATCAGCATTTGAAACTTGGATCGTTTTAAAATAAGACCATCGGGTCGGTATTAATCAGCTAATCGGTGTAGCTTGATCATTGTTCTTTTTGTTTGAGTTTAATTTATAATTCTAATAAACGATCAATCTATTAAGTTGGCTTCCCATTAAATGATTTTCTCAGGAGTTTGGAATGTGTGTTTTTGATTTCATCTAAAATAATTCTAAAAATTTTTTAAAAAAAATCATTTTCTTATCGTTATTGATCACAGGAAAAATCTTTTTCTCTTGCTTTAATTTGATTTGTGCTTTTTTAATACCAAGCTTAATGAATCATTCATATCATAAAAAAAACATTTGGAATTCTTTTTAAATCTTTTGATTCAAAAATATTGCTCAAATTAATCAGAGTGGATTAATTATTTAAGCGATTGGAATGTAAAAAAAGTAGTCGTCCGTTGATTTTAATTTATTGTTTTTTTTGATAATATAAATATACCAAGGAGGTTTCGTTTCTTTCATTAAGATGAAAAGTTCAACTCATATTTTAATTTAAATAATTTGATAAAAAATTTAACTATCCTAATGCCCATAAGGATAGTTAATAAGATAAAGGATAGTAAACTTGTTTTGTAAAAAGAGGTATTAACTTGTTGTTTTTACCAATTCTAACTTTATTATAATATTAACTTAAACAATTTTTTATGAAAAACAATTCTATTGTTCAACGAATTGGAAGTCAGCTTGGGGGAGTATTCCTCGGACTATTTCTAATTCTTTCCACATCCTTGATGGCGCAGCAACAAGCGGCCTCTGGAAAAGTCAAGGGATCAGATGGTGGACCAGTAATAGGTGCCTCCATTTCCGTTGTTGGATCTTCACGTGGTGCTTCTACTGACGGTGAGGGTAATTTTAAAATTAATGTGAGCAGAAATGAAACATTAAGAATTACTTCAGTGGGTTATAACTCTGTCGATTTAGTTTACACGGGACAAAAATCCATTGATGTAACGTTAGCAGTAGATAACAAAACTTTAAATGAGGTTGTTGTTGTCGGTTACGGTAGTCAAAACAAAAAAGAGATTACGGGAGCTGTACAAACAATTTCATACAAAGATTTGAAAGATTTACCAGTAACTCAGATTGGTCAGAAATTACAAGGCCAACTAGCGGGTGTTCAAATTAACCAAACTACGGGTAAGCCAGGAACTGGTATGAACGTTCGTATTCGTGGCCAATTATCTGTTTCGGCGGGTAGTGATCCATTGTATGTAGTGGATGGTTTCCCTATCACTGGATCGATTGGTGCTATGAACCCAGATGAGATTGAAGATATTTCGATTTTGAAAGATGCTTCTTCTACTTCACTTTATGGTTCTCGTGCTGCGAATGGTGTGGTATTGATTACGACCAAGAAAGGGAAGGGTGCAGGAGTTAATGTTAGTTTCAATGCTTTTACAGGTATTCAAAATGTACCGATGAAGGGACGTCTTGATATGATGGATGCGGAGGAATTTGCACAATTTAAGAAAGAGTCATTTGAAGATGCGAAGCAACCCGTTCCGGCTGAATTTCAAAATCCATCTCAATACAAAGGAAAGAATAACGATTGGTACGGAGCTTTATTAAATAAAGACGCGCCGATGTCGAGTTACAATTTATCTATCTCTTCAAATAAAGAAAAATCTAGGACTTCATTAGTTGCCGGAGTATTGCAACAAAAAGGTGTGGTGCGTAATACAGATTATCAGCGGTATTCATTGCGTATGAATTCAGAGTATGATATTTCGGATAAAGTGACTATCGGTTTTAATGTAGCGCCACAAATGGTATATGATAATACGCCTAGAACGGATGGAGATAGGGGTACAGGTATTTTATTTAACGCCCTACATACATGGCCAATTATGCCAATTTACGAGGCGGATGGTAAAACGTTAACTAAGTTCAACCGTTTTCCAGCGAGTACAGGTAATATCTTTGCCTATGCCAACTGGGTACGTTCGGCGGATGAGTTGATTAATGAAACGACAACAACGAATTTGTTATCAAATGCGTTTATTGAATTTGAGCCAATTAAAGGTTTGAAATTTAAGTCATCTATGAATGGAGAGATTTTGAGAACGAAGTTTTTCTTCTTTAATCCTTCCAACGCAACTTCTGCAATCAATACACCGATTCCAACAACAGCGGCGTCAATTCGTGAGAATTTTGAGAATTTATCTTGGTTGAATGAAAATATTGTTACCTACAATAAGACATTATGGGATGATCATAAATTTGAACTTTTAGGAGGATACACAAACCAATATTTCCGTCAAGAGTCTACTCGTGTTCAGGCGGATACCTATGCAGATGATCGCCTTCCTACTATTCAGGGTGCGATTAATATCGCAAGAGGTGGTACGACCTCAGGGGTACAAGAATGGTCATTGACTTCTTATTTAGCACGTTTGAATTATAACTACAAAGGCAAGTATTTATTTAATGCGGCTATTCGTAGTGATGGTTCATCTCGTTTCGGTGCTAACAACCGTTGGGGTACTTTCCCATCCGTAGGTGCTGGTTGGGTAGTTTCAGATGAGGCTTTCATGTCTGACTTACCAGCGGTTTCATTCATGAAATTAAGAGGTAGCTGGGGTGTTATTGGTAACAATAACTTAGGTAACTATACTTCCTATGCATTGATTAATAATACCGTGAATGGTGTGTTTGGAAATACAGTTGCAACAGGTGCTGCGGTTAGTTCATTAGCAAATCCGAATTTAGGTTGGGAAACAACTACGCAATTGGATTTAGGTTTGGATTTAAACTTATTCAACAATCGGGTTAATTTTGCTTATGATTATTATACGAAGAATACAACTAACTTATTATTCGCAGTACAAATTGCGCAAGAGTCTGGTTTTGGTAACTTCAACGATAACATCGGAGAAATTAAATTCTGGGGACATGAATTCTCTTTAAATACAACCAATACTACGGGTAAAGTGAAATGGACTACAAATGCGAATATTTCATTCAATAGAAACGTAGTAGTTGCTTTAGCTCCAGGTATTGACCGTGTGTATGGTTCATTCCATATTACTAAAGTGGGTGAGCCTTTTGGGCAATTTTATGGTGTGATGGCAGATGGTGTTTATAAAAATGCTGCTGATTTAGCTGCTTCTCCTAAGGTTCCAGGTCGTTCTACTGTGGGTAGTATCAAGTTAAAAGATGCGAATGGAAATGGAATAATTGATTACGGCGGAAATGCGGATGATCGTGTTATCATGGGTAATCCATTCCCTGATTTTGTGTATGGTATTACGAATAACGTTACGTATGGTAATTGGGATTTCAATATCATTGGATCTGGTTCTTATGGTAATCAATTATTGGTTCGTCATATTTACTCAACTGCCAACTTAGACGGTGTGTTTAACATGGTGGATGGAGCTAAATATCGTTTCCGTTCGGAGGCTAATCCAGGAATGGGGATGTATGGAACGACTGTAGGTGGTGGTAACGTAACCGGTATCGAGCGTGACTGGATCAATAGCCGTTTCGTAGCGGATGCTTCTTATTTTACGATTCGTAACGTGACCTTGGGATATACATTCGCGAAACCAACTAAGGTTTACAAGTCTTTGCGTGTGTATGCTTCATGCCAACAAGCTTATGTGTTTACTAATTATTGGGGTGGACCAAATCCAGAAACATCTGCACAAGGAAACGGTCAAGGTGACGGTGGTAACTTGAGTCCTGGTGTGGATTTATCTAACTATCCGGTACCAAGAACTTTTACAGTTGGTGCAAACTTTAACTTTTAATTAGCTAAATATTAAACTTTATTTTAGAAAAAATGAAAAATAAAATCATATTAAGCTGTTTGTTGGCCCTAGGTTTATCAGGTTGCACAGCTGAATTTTTGGAAATAACTCCAGAAACGAGTTTGAGTTCGGTTACGTTTTTTAAGACAGAAGCCGATTTTACGCAAGCAGTGAATGCTTGTTATGTACCTTTGCGTACGATTTACAATGATCGTTCTTGGCTTCTTTCTGAAATGCACTCTGATAATACGTATTACTACCGTAATACAGCTTTTGGTGCGACTGAGCAACAAGAAGATTTGGCGGATTTTTCGATCCCTGTATCGAATAATTTAACGACCAATACACACGTTTTAAATCAATATCGTCAAGATTATTTGATTATTGCTCGTGCAAATCAAATTTTAGCTTTAATTGACAAGGCTGATTTTGATGCTACTGTGAAAGCAAATCTTAAGGGACAAGCGCAATTTATGCGTGCATTTGCCTATTTTGAAATTTATCGATATTTCAACAAAGGGCCTTTGCAATTGACTCCTGTAGCTAACAGGCAGGAAGCTGCTGCAAAGCTTGGAACTGCTGATGATATCTCTAAAATTATCATTGGTGATTTGACAGGTGCTATTGCCGGATTAAGGCCAAAGGCTACTCAAGAACCAGGCCGTGCGACGGCTGGGGCGGCAAGAGCTCTATTAGCAAATTTGTACTTGATTCAGAAAAACTGGGCGGGTGCTGAAAAGTTATGTCGAGAGATCGTTGCAGAAGGAAGTTATTCTTTAATGCCAGATTATAACAATGCTTTTACTACCAGCACTGGGAACAAGAATAATGCGGAAAGCGTTTTCGAAGTTCAATACCAAGAGGGTGCGAATGGTTTCCAAGGATCATTCATGTATAACTTCTTGCCACGACCAATGACGGCTGCTGAATTATTTACTTTAACGGGTACATCAAATCCACAGCCACAAACTGGTGAAGGTAATAATGCACCTATGCCTGAGTTGATTAATTCATATCCGGCAGGTGACTTACGTAAGAATGCTTCTATCGGTTATATTACTTGTTCTACTACGTTATGGCAAGCAAAAACCTATCCTTACATCAAGAAGTTTGCGAGAACCCATTCCTTGAATGGTAATCATGGAATGAACTGGCCTATTTTCCGTTATTCTGAGGTTTTGTTATTCTTAGCGGAGGCTTTAAACGAGCAAGGGAAAACAGCTGAAGCGGCTACGTTCATGAATCAAGTACGCAAGCGTGCTGGTTTAGCTGAAACTACTGCCTCTACTCAAGCTGCTTTCCGCACTGCTTTAATGAATGAGCGTCGTTGGGAGCTAGCTTTTGAAAATAAAAGATGGCATGACTTAGTTCGTACTGATATGTTTAAAGAAGTAATAACTGCCAAAGGCAATGCAATCAAAGCGGATCCATTTGCTCATTATTATGAGAGAGGATATACGTTGCGTAGTAACTCATTCACGGTAATTGATAAGTATTATCCTTTACCAGCTGATGAGGCTGCCTTGAATCCAAACATTAAATAAGTATCATTAATGGATAGCCGCCAAGGAATTGGCGGCTATTTTTTTTCTCTAAATTATGAACACACTTAACTTAATTGCTTTTTTTTATACTTATTTTTCTTTGTTTTTTCATGAGAATGTTGAGGTAAAAAAGTCGGTAGAATTTCAAAAAATTATTGTTTCTACTGAGTTTGTTTCTGAAGGTGTTTGTGTCGGTGACATCAATAAGGACGGGAATAAGGACATTATTGCGGGTGCATTTTGGTATGAAGCACCTACCTGGGTTAAGCATCAATTTTCTGATGAAATTAGGTATGACAAGTCTTTAAAACCATTTCCTGGATCTCATAAATTTAAGGTAGATGAGGGTTATTCAGATTCATTTGCAAATTTTTCAGCAGATATCAATCAGGATGGTTGGGTAGATGTGATCAAAGTAGGTTTACCTGGAGAAGCAGTTTATTGGTTTGAAAATAATCAAAATAAATCAGGTAACTGGAAACGACATTTTTTATGTGCCTCTTTAGGGAATGAATCTCCCTTGTTTGAAGATGTGGATGGAGATGGGAAAAAGGATTTGATTGGGAATGATTCTAAAAATCAAAAAGTAGTTTGGTATCAAGCTCCTGCAGCAAAAGATAGTGTTTGGGTTGCTAGAACAATTTCAGCTAACCCTAAAATAGGTACTCATAAATATACCCATGGGTTAGGATTTGCTGATTTGAATCAAGACGGCCGGAAAGATGTCATTATTAAAGAAGGTTGGTGTGAAATGCCAAAAGACTTACAATCTGAATGGACTTTTAATGCTTTATCCACTAAATATGATTGCGCACAAATGTATGTATATGATTTTGACAAAGATGGTGATATGGATATTTTGTCTTCGTCTGCACATGATTATGGTATTTGGTGGAATGAGACGAAATCATTAGCGACTGGTGAAATTGAGAATCATTTAATTGACAAATCGCTTTCTCAAACTCATTCGATGCAATTCCTTGATTTGAATGGAGATAAGAATCCTGATTTCATAGTGGGCAAGCGTTTCATGGCACATAATGGAAAGGACCCAGGAGAATTTGAAAGTGCTAACTTACAATGGTTTGAGTTTCAGCCTAAACCATCGCCCCATTGGGTATCTCATGTGATTGATTCAGATTCAGGAGCAGGGATTAACTTTTTTGTGGAGGATATGAATAAGGATAAGAAAAATGATATTATTATTTCAAATAAAAAGGGTGTGTTTTT
>CANHXO010000047.1 GCA_947464595.1 Cytophagaceae bacterium | reverse complement strand
TGGACCTGCTAAATCGAATGGAGAACTTAATTGTTTTTTACCATATCCCGCAATCGCACCTTCCACCCATTGTGCATAGTGACCATCGGCACTGCCTGGAACACGCTCTAATTTGCGAGGCACTTTCACTTCTTGATTTCTAGATAAAGGCAATAAACGAGGATTAGCCGCATATTCACTGGCCATCATTTTCCCTTTGGTTCCAATAAACAAGATACCTGAATTACCATCGCCAAACATTTCGTCAGGCCCTAATTCTTCTGGACGCTCTGGTTTAATACCACCATCCATCCAATGCATCGTCACAGGACCCTTTGTACGATCCGTTTTAGGGAAAGTCAAGGTGGCATGACTTGATGGAGGACAAGAATCTAAGAATACACCTCTTTTTCCAAAAGCCGTGAAGACACTGCTCACACTCGCCTGAACATCTGATGCATATTTCAATCCTAAAACACGGAAAGGAGCTTCCATTAAGTGGCAACCTAAATCACCCAAAGCACCTGTACCATAATCCCACCAACCGCGCCATGAGCCTGGAATCAAGTTTTCAACATAATCTTTTTGAGGAGCGGTACCTAACCATAAATCCCAATCTAATCCAGCAGGAACGGCAGGTTTTGTGGATGGCCAAGGAATACCTTGGGGCCAAATAGGGCGGTTGGTCCAAATTTGAACCGTATGTACATCACCAATAATATCCGCATCATACCATTCCACTAATTGACGTACTCCGTCTCCAGAGCTACCCTGGTTACCCATTTGAGTCACTACTTTATATTTTGCGGCTGCTTGGGTCAACATACGAGCCTCAAAAATATCATGAGTCATCGGCTTTTGCACATAAACGTGCTTGCCTAATTGCATGGCAGCCAAGGCTTGAACCGCATGGTTATGATCCGGAGTAGAAACAGAAACAGCATCGAAATTCTTCGATTCAACTTCCATCATTTTACGCCAATCTTTATAGTATTTTGCCTTTGGATATGCAGCGATTGAATCTTTAGCCATGCGATCATCTACATCACACAAATATCCAATATCAGCTTTACCACTTTCGTAGAAATATTTTAAATCTGATTTACCTTTTCCACCCACTCCGATACCGGCTACCACTAATTTGTCACTAGGGGCTAAAAAACCTTTACCGCCTAATACGTGACGAGGAACAATCATGAATCCTGCTGAAGCGAGGGAGGCTGATTTCAAAAACTCCCGACGGGAGTCAACTATTTTTTTCTTTTTCATTAGGTTTAGAATTTGAACTTTTAAAGCTAACAAAAAATTAGAAAAATTAATATTTGAATCAAGTTTAATTATTTAACTAATTTTGAATTTAATTTTTCTTGATCAAATCAAATGATTGTAGTTAAACTTTTTGGCGGACTAGGAAATCAATTATTCCAATATGCATTTGGCAAGAAAAAATCGCTAGAAACAAATCAAAAATTATACTTAGAAACTGAATATGGATTTAAAAATGATCCATACCATAGAATATACAATTTAGCTCCATTTAAAATTGAGGAAAATTTACTCAAAAATGATCCCATTTCCATTGATTTAGAAAATTTAAAAATTGATAAAAAACATTGGCAGGGAAGGATAAAGAACTACCTTTTATCCATAAAAAGAATCCAATGGCAATTAACTATTGAGAAAAATCTTACCTATGACAGTTCTATTCAAATCAAAAAAAATAATGTTTACTTTGATGGATATTGGCAAAGTGAGAAATATTTCAAAGATATACGAAATGGGATTTTACAAGATTTGCAGCTAAAAAATCCGCTTCAAAATGAAAATGCATCAATTTCAAAAAAAATGTCGGAGGTTGTTTCTGTGGCATTACACATCCGAAGAATGCATGGAATTAAGATTAAAGAAGAGAAACACCATGAAATCCATGGAGGATTAGACTTTAGTTATTACCAGAATGCTCTTACGATAATTTCAAAAAAACACCCCAAAATTACAATATTTGTGTTTTCAGATGACATTCCTTGGGTGAAAGAAAATTTTAAAAGTGAATTCCCTGTAGAATTCATGAGTCAAAATGATGATGCTCACAATTACCTTGATTTAATTTTAATGAGCCACTGTCAGCATCAAATCATCGCAAATAGTACATTTAGTTGGTGGGGCGCCTGGTTAAATCAAAATCCAGAAAAAATCATTATTGCACCTAAAATTTGGTATGTGAACAAAGAAATGAATCTTCAAACCAAAGATTTAATCCCAGAGGAGTGGATAAGAATTTAATTTATTTTGTCTAATAGAAATTTTTTAGGTTACCTCATTCATCCTAAGGGCCAAGTGTTATTTTTTGTCCATTAGCGCACCTAAAACCGTCATAAAAAGAAAACTTAAAATCGAATGGCTGATCGATACTGCATTTTTAAAAAACTTCATCTAGTTAAGTTGATTATTTTAGGTTAAAATGATCGTTTAATAATTAATTCAATACATTTTTTGAACGTAATTATTACCACAATTTATATCAAGCTATTTTTCTTTACCAACTAATTGGCATAATTCAGTCCAAACTTTGTCCAATGTTAAATCTTTAGCCTTACCGCTTTCATTAAAAAGCACCTTGACATTTTGACTATTTTTATACATTCCGGAATAAGACATATATGTTTTGAAATTCAAAAATTCCCCCTTCAGAATTAAACCTGGGATCATGCACGCATTCGCAATGTGAGTGGGCCCAGAATCTAATCCGATAAAAAAAGAACTGCCCTTAATTATTTTCATCATGTCACTTAAACTTGTTTTGCCTACCATACTGATAAAATTACCGTGTTGAAAATTTAAAGGATTAACATGGCCCACCTCAATAATTTTAACATCCCATTGGTCAATTATTTTCAAAAGTAATTTTTGCCAATTTTCATCTGTCCAATCTCGAAACCCCGCATTTGATTTACAATGTATAACCCAATATGGCTTTGACCATGGGATATCAAAGGGTAGGTTATCGAGATAAATTTGAGGCTGGGCATCTTCAATGGATAAATCACAAAGCTTCAAAACAATTTCTAATAAATTATGGTGATCATAATAATTGGACAAATGAATACCCAATAGGTCCGCTTTGGCATTTGAAATTGAAACTCCTGTCGTTTCATCTTTTCTAAATCCACTCAGATGCAAGTTGTAGTAGTGGTGAAAGGGATTCGATTTTTGGAATAAATAGCTGAGTAAGGTATACTTTTGATCCAACTGTGTATCCACAAGGGGATGATTCTCATAGATAGGAAAAAGCTTTTTACTGGTAATCCATGTGATGTGGGTATTCCCGAATTTTTGATTCAATCGATGTAATATTGGCTCTGAGGCAACCATATCACCTAAATCTCCGTCCATTGCAATGCCGATAAAAACTTTTTTAGAAAATGTTATTCTGAGCAGAAAAACCTTTAAGTAAAGGTTTATAAAATACACATAAACTTTAGCCCAATAAATTAGGAGCTTCAAATTTTTCACTGAGTCAATAGGTTTTAATTCTGAATTTAAAAAAAACTTTTTCTTTTCTGAGCTTTACTAACTTTTCAAAAGTTAGTAAAGCTATAAGAAAAGAGAATAAAAAACTACTTTATTGTGTCCATAAACCTGATCATTTTAGACGACTTGTTTAAAAATAATTGGTTCTTTCAGAAAATCAATATAAATTAAACCTGCTTAAAATAACCTATTTAAAATAATGAAAAATCCCGTATCGGTGAGTTCGCTTACCCGAAGAGATACCCAAATTTCCATCATGCTGATTGGGATGATGTTTTTTATTTTTGGATTTGTTTCTTGGGCAAATTCCATCTTAATTCCTTACTTCAAAATTGCTTGTGAACTAACCAATTTCAAAGCATATTTGGTCACGTTTGCGTTTTATATTTCTTATTTTATCATGTCAGTTCCCGCTTCCTATCTGCTTAAATCGATTGGATTCAAGAAAGGGATGATGCTAGGCTTTTGGATCATGTCCGTCGGGGCATTCATCTTTATTCCTGCAGCCATGAACCGTGCTTACCCTATTTTCTTATTAGGTTTATTTACCTTAGGAACAGGGTTAGCCATTTTACAAACAGCAGCTAATCCATACATCACACTTTTGGGACCTAAAGAAAGTGCAGCCCAAAGGATTAGCATCATGGGTATTTGCAACAAAGGAGCAGGAATATTGGCTCCTTTAGTTTTTGCTGCAGTTATATTAAAAGCGACAGACAGTGATTTATTTAAGAATTTGGCCCATATGTCGGGGGCGAACCGGAATCTAGCTTTGAACGAATTGATCCAACGAGTTATTGTCCCCTATTTCTTCGTGGGAATATTATTATTTCTATTAGGCTTAGGTGTTAGATTCTCCCCATTGCCCGAAATAGAAACGGATCAGGAAAATGAAGAAATCCTTCAATCCAATTCAAATAAAACAAGCATTTTTCAATTCCCACATTTGATTTTAGGCGCCATTGCCATTTTTTTACACGTAGGAACCCAAGTGATTGCCATTGACACAGTTATTGGATATGCTGGATCGATGAATATCCAACTCATGGAAGCAAAAATTTTCCCTTCATTTACATTAGCAGCTACTATTTGCGGATATATTATTGGAATTATATGCATACCAAAATACATCAGCCAAGTAAATGCGCTTCGTACATGTACTATTCTCGGCTTACTCTTCGTAGTGGGCATATTAATGACTTCAGGAAATGTTGAATGGGCAGGTCTACAAGTTGACATCAGTATTTGGTTTGTGGTGTTATTAGGTTTGGCTAATTCGCTAATTTGGGCCGGTATTTGGCCCCTAGCCCTAGACGGATTAGGGAAATTTACCAAAATAGGGGCTTCTATCTTAATTATGGGGCTTTGCGGAAATGCAATCCTCCCACTATTTTACGGATATTTTGCAGATCTTTTTAACTTAAGATTGGCTTATGCTGTGTTATTACCTTGCTACTTATATTTGATTTTTTATGCCATCCGAGGACATAAAATAAGGAAATGGACAAAAAGTAATTAATTCAATATGAAAGAAAAAATGACCAGAAGGAATTTTATGGCACCCTTAGCTTTGGCAGGATTAAGTATTCCATTTTCTAAGCTTAAATTTTTGCCAGGTAAGGATGAAGGCAAGAGAATTGGTATTATTGGCCTCGATACTTCCCATAGTGTTGCCTTCACAAAATCATTAAATGCGAGCATTCAAAATCCGATCTATGATGGGTTTAGAATTGTAGCCGCATATCCCCAAGGAAGCAAGGATATCATTTCTAGTACTGAACGAATTCCTGGTTATACGGAAGATGTCAAAAAACTAGGTGTTGAAATTGTGGGGTCAATCCAAGAATTATTACATAAAGTAGATTTTGTTTTGCTAGAAACTAATGATGGAAGATTGCATTTGGAACAGGCCATTGAAGTATTTAAAGCAGGTAAAACGACATTTATTGACAAGCCAATTGCCGCATCATTAGCTGATGCAAAAGCAATTTACAAAGAAGCTGAAAAATATAAAGTCCCCCTGTTCTCCGCATCATCCCTTCGATTTTCAACAGGCATGCAAGAAATTAAACAGGGTAAAATTGGCTCTGTAGTGGGTGCCGACACCTATAGCCCGATGAAATTTGAAAAAACGCATCCCGATCTTTTTTGGTATGGAATTCATGGAGTAGAAATGCTTTTTACCGTGATGGGTACTGGTTGCGTTTCGGTTCAAAGAACAATTTCAGATGACCAAGAGGTCTGTACGGGCATTTGGGCAGATGGCAGAATTGGAACATTTAGGGGGATAAAAACGGGAAAGCAAGATTATGGTGGAACGGCTTATGGCAAAACTGGAATCATGCATTTAGGGCCTTATAATGGGTATGATCCACTTTTAGTTAAAATTATCGAATTCTTTAAATCAGGGATTCCTCCTGTAGAAAAAGTAGAAACTTTAGAAATATTTGCCTTTATGGAAGCGGCAGATAAAAGTAAAAAGAAAAAAGGTGCCCGGGTTAACCTATCAAAAAACACTGATTAGCATCATGAAGAAAATAGTAAGTATCCTCCTTGTAAGTTTGGTTTTGTGCGCATGCCAAAACAATAAATTAAGTCGCATCGAAAAAACCAATGGTTACACTTTGTTGTTTGATGGAAAATCAAATAATGGCTGGCGCGGAGCCTACCAAAACCAATTTCCATCGCATGGTTGGGTGATTAAAAACCAACAGCTTTTAGGTCAATTATCCTCCGGGAAAGAATCGGGTGATGGCGGCGACATTATTACGTTAAAAAAATACAAAAATTTTGATTTAACTTTTGATTGGAAATTAGGAAAATTAGGTAATTCGGGCGTCAAATATTTTGTAGAAGAACTTCCTGTAAAACCGGCTAATTCTAGCTCATTGATTGGCTATGAATATCAATTAATAGACGATCCTGATTTTATCTACAACGATAAGCATCTACCAGAAGATCATAAAACGGGTGCCCTCTACAATATAATTCCTCCCAATAAACCTGACGTAAAGATAGGCCAATGGCATACCTCACGCATCGTGGTTAAATGGGATCAAATTGAACATTGGTTAGACAACAAAATGATTGTGTCAGTTAATAGAAATTCCAATGAATTCAAAAATGGATTTTCACAAAGTAAGTTTAAGTCCATCCCAGGCTATGATTCAAGAAAAGAGGGCTATATATTGTTGCAAGATCATGGCCATAATGTGGCCTTCAAAAATATTAAAATAAAAGAACTAGATTAATTTTTTTGATACACACAATATCCTTTGACAAAGGTTTTTTGAACCTCAATCTGATCATTAAAGATCACAACATCGGCATCCTTTCCTCTCGCTAATGATCCTTTTTGTTCGGAAACACCCATGATTCGAGCAGGGGTTTCTGTAATCATTTGGATGGTTTCCAACAATGGAACCTCGGCAATATTCAACATAGTCTGAACGAGTCGGTCCGCCGTTGCTACACTACCTGCAAAGGAAGTTCGATCAGGAAGTTTAGCCACACCATCTTCGACGATGACATTTAACCCATTTTTGAAAGAACCCAATACAGAATGACCTTCTGGCATATCAGCAGCACGCATTGCATCCGTAATCAAAGCTATTCGCTGTGGACCTTTTATTTTGTAGATTAACTTCAAAAGCGGAGCAGGCAAATGAACCCCATCGGCAATAATTTCCACATCCATGTCGTCTAACAAATAGGCTGATTCAATCACACCGGCATACCGAAAAGCATTTCTCCGAGTCACCCCAGACATGGCCGAATAGAAGTGTGTTGCTAAGGTAAATCCAGCATGTTGATATGCTTCCAAAACTTCCTCATAAATAGCATCTGTATGCGCAATGGCAGCTAGAACACCTTTTGAAGTGACATATTTTCCAAATTCAACCGCACCTTTTAGCTCAGGCGCTGCAGACCAACGCTTTATGAAATCAAAAGAAGATAGAATTTCTTTGTATTCTTCAGGATTAGGATCGCGAATGAATTTAGGATCCTGGGCGCCTCGTTGGCTTAGCGCAAAATAAGGCCCCTCCAAATGCATTCCAATAAAATCAGCCCCTAATTTATTGGATAGACACGCGGCTTGATAGGCCTCTAAAGTTTGAATCAAGTCTTCCTTTTCACAGGTTAATGTAGTCGGAAGCATAGAAGTGGTACCATGTTTGGCATGTGTTTGAGCAATTTGAAGGAACCCTTCCACGGTACCATCCATAAAATCAGCCCCTCCACCTCCATGAATATGAATGTCAATAAACCCCGGAGAAACATAATTGCCTTGAGCGTCAACTAATTCTGCCTCTGGGAAATCGACATTAGTGGCAGGTAGGTCAACAATCTTACCATTTTCTATCAAAAGACAAGCACCTGACTGAATTCGATTTTGTTGAATGAATTGGCCATTAAAGATTTTAATTCTACCCGACATTAGTTACAGATTCTTAGGTAAAAGTGAGGCCGAACTTGTGTCTAAATATAAATCACAATGGGGGTGATTCTGTAAAATACTAGCTGGATGGATATTCGAGACTGGTTTTGTCAAGCAATCAGCCACAGCTTGAGCCTTTCGCTCATCTGGCACTGAGCAAACAATATGGGTCGATTTCATAATTTGTTTAATCGACATACTAATTGCCTGCATGGGCACGTCATCCATCGTTTCAAACCACCCCTCCCCCATTTGTTGGGCTCTGCAAGCCTCATCCAAATCCACAACGATATAAGGTTTTTCTGTGTCAAAATCAGCCGGAGGATCATTGAAAGCTAAGTGTCCATTTTCACCTATTCCAACTAAAGCCACATCGATGGGGTTTTGAAGAATTAATTCCCCTAGTCGTTGGCATTCTAGATCCGGATCAATTTCACCGTTAATCAAATGACCCATTTTCAAAGTGGGCACTAAATTGATAAATCGTTCTTTCAAGTAATGACGAAAACTTGCCTTATGCGCAATAGACAAGCCAATATACTCATCTAAATGAAACATTTGAACTCGATCCCATTGGATTTCAGGGTCGCTGATCAATTGATTTATGGTTTCAAACTGGCTCGTACCAGTAGCTAAAATGATATTGGCAAAACCCTTTTTACGAATGGTTTCTTTCATCAATTCAGCAGCTCTTAAACCCGCCAAATTACCTAATTCTTTTACATGCTCACTAATATATACTTTCAACATAATTAGAATTTAAACGCGTAAAAATACTTTTTTATCATATAAAAATTTCAAAGAAAGCCATTTGATCAATAAAATTGCGATGGCCACAAAGATGATGGAAGTTGGATCTCCAGCCCACTGATACAACCAATCAAAACATTTTTTTGCGGTATATTCCCACTCAATGAATTTCTCAGAAAGGTAAATTAAAATGGAATTAACACCGATCACTTGAAAAGCAAAAGCCCATTTTTTATAGCCTAAGACATCAATAATATAATAGAAGAGCGCAAAAAATAACAAGCTAAATCCCACGGTTTGCATGACAAATGAACTAGACCATAAATTTTTATTGATCGGGAAATCCAAATTCCATAGTTGGGCTATGACCAAAGAAATAACCCCAGTAGACAATAAATACAAAGCCTTCTCTTTCCCGCTGATATTCGTTCGTTTTAAAAATACGCCCACCATAATTCCAGCAAGGGCATTTCCAATCGCAGGTATGTTATTGAAAAATCCAACGGTATCATGAATTCCCATACTTAGTTTACCAGGTAAAACCACTCGGTCTACATAAGAAGCAAAGTTGCCTTCAATCGTTAAATCACCTGGAGAAAAGCCTGGGGCTGACATGAATTTTAAAATCAAATAATAGCCAATTAATAGGGCAGAAAACCAGATAATGAGCCAACGCTGTTTGGCGTAGAGGTAAATGATATTGGCCAACATATAAGCAATCCCAATTCGGCCCAAAACGGAAGAAAAACGAATCTCTTCGAGAGGCTTGAGCGTAAGTCCATTATTATATACAACACCTAATATAAACAAGATCATTCCTCGCTTGACTATACGTTTTAATAAGACATTTTTAGAAATACCCTCATCCAAAGCTTTACCGACTGAAAATGGGGTAGAAACTCCGGCTAAAAAAATAAATAAAGGGAAAATAAGGTCATACATCGTGAATCCATTCCATTCGGGATGACGGAGTTGAGCAGAAAAACTTTCCCAAAAAGGCGAATGGGTGACCTTGGCTAGGCCATGAACAATATCCTCAGCACCAATGATCCAAAACATATCAAAACCTCGTAAAGCGTCCAATGAATACAAACGATTACTCAAAAACTTCTCCTGCTGTTCTAGTAAATCTGATGATTGTGTCATAGTTAAATTTTGGGTTCCCAACCTTTTTCATATTCACGTGACCAATATTTTGAAGCTGCCTTGTCATTCAAAATATGGCCATTTTTAGGATTAATTTCTAACGATCGCCCGACTCGTTGGGAAATATTTCCTAATTGGACTAAAAGCGTACTTTGATGGCCAGAGACTATGTCTGAATTCAAACGGGTACCTAATCGAATTCCATCAAAAAAGTTAAGAATATGCAGCGCATCTAAATTTTGAGAAGGGTCAGATAAGTTGCGGGCATCGACGTTAAAATTATTCTTCACCTCTTTAACTAAATTATTTTTTAGGTCATAAATCTTATAAGAGTTTCCACTTTCAATGACCATACTTCCCTGCTCAGCATAAAAAATAATACCTACGCTATTAGCTTCGATGGACTTTCCGTTGCAACTACGTCCTTCCCAAGAAATCATGGATTTATTCTCAAATTCTAAACTGATCACCTGGGTATCAGGAGTTTGCCAATCGTCTTGATACATAAATCGCCCCCCTGTTGAGCTAACTTTTGTCGGGTATTCCACATTCAATCCCCAACGCGCTAAATCCACCATGTGTGTTCCATTATTTAAAGCTTCACCGGTTCCCCAATGCCAAAACCAATGCCAATTGTAATGAATCAAGTTATCTTTATAGGCTTTTCGAGGGGCAGGTCCTTGCCATAAATCATAATTTAACCATTCTGGAACAGCAGTCTCTTTACCCGTTCCAATGGAAGGACGATTATTCGTATACCAAGTTTTAGCAAAATAGGGCCTACCAATGACGCCAGCATGAAGCTCCGCAATCGCTCCGGCCACATTAGGCCAAGAGCGCCTTTGGTTACCCATTTGTAATATTCGCTTATGTTTTTCAGCTGATTTGATGAGCATCTCCCCTTCGTTGGGATTGTGGCTACAAGGCTTTTCTAGGTATACATGTTTTCCCGCAGAGCAGGCCAATAAAGCAGCAGGTGCATGCCAGTGATCAGGAGCAGTTACGATGAGTGCATCTAAATTTTTATCTTCTAAGGCATTCCTAAAATCAGGAGTAGCTTTGGGTTTAGCTGTTTGAATTTTGCCTATTGCATCGATACAAATATCAGCCGCTCGAGAATCTACATCACAAACGTGAAGGACTTCACAGTTTTTTTGACGGGCAAAGTTTTTGCCAACGGCCAAACCACGGCTATTCACCCCCATACAGGCCACCCTGATTTTCTCATTGGCACCAACAATATTTTGATAACTCTTAGCTGAAAATGCAGGAAGCATTCCGCCCAAACTTAATGCAAAGGCACCTGAGGATGCCTTTTTAATAAAGGTTCTACGCGTATTTTTCATGTTAATAGGTTTAAAAGCTAAAGTAAAGATTACGAAATAATTCGACTATTTCCACTTTATGTTTTTGAAAACGATTTGGGAATAATCTTTTCGCTCATATAAAATTCCGATATGTTTGGAATTTAGTAAAACCAAATCCGAATAGGCTGTAAAGTCTTTGGGTGATTCACCAGATAGAGCCCCATGGTCAATCGGAATGGATATGGGCCAAGTGCGCCCATCATCGTGACTGATTCGTATGGTCAAATTATCTCGATTTTGGGTATCAGCCGCATTGCTAAAAGCTAAGGAATATGCTCCTTTTTTTTGAGCGATGGTGATAATACTTCCTTGGCATACCGGATCGGGCAATTGAGGATCAAAATACGTGTCGTCCCAAGTAGAACCGCCATTGGCACTAAGGCCAACAATGCGCTGCCGTATATCGCCACGCTGGTTTCGTATATTCATCATAAGCCTACCGCCAGATATTTCGGCCGCCGAGGCTTCATTACTCCCTGGAATGGAAATAGAGGAACCTAATTGAAAGGTATCTCCATGATCATCCGTAAAAAAACTATGGGCCCTGTAATCCGACCCTCGTTCACCGCGAGGCCCTTCTGAATGATTTGCGGCAATAAGCATCCTTCCAGCGTAAGGACCCTGAGTAAATTGCATTCCATGGCCAGGGCCGTTGGCATAATGTCGCCAATCCTCTTTAAACTTGTATGAGGGATTGACAGCAGGTTGATCCGGTCGATGTACTTGGCTCGTGATATTAACAGGCGATGACCATTTTAAACCACCATCTATAGACGTGATGTACCAAACTTCCCGAAGTCCTTTCCCTTCTCGAATTTCATTTTCATGATTATTGCCTGTATTATAAAAAAGAAAAATACGGCCATTGGGAAATCTTGGATCACTATTATCTAAAATGGGTGTTGGATTTCCGGCTTGTAAATCTTGATAATCAACTAATGTAGAAAGCAATGACCAAGTGCGGCCTTGATCACGAGAAATTTTAAGAACAATATTTATGTCACCAAAATCACCTGAACCATGTACACGTCCCTCAGCAAAAGCCAGCAAATGCCCTTGTTTATTTTTGATAACGGCAGGTATGCGATAGGTTTTATGTCCCTCTTGACCTGAGGTATAAACAACTGAAAATGGGATTTGGGCATGAATCGGAAAAGCACAAATTAACAATAGAAGACTTAGAATATTTTTTCTCATCGGTTTACATTAAATGAATAGGAAAATTCTGACTGACAAGATAAAAAAAAATCTCCTTTACATTCACATGAATGGGGGATTTCAGAAACTGATTTTATACAAATTAAAACCACTTCTTCAAATACAAAAACACTTATAATTGTAATACCAATGATCAGGTAGAAAATTGATTTTAGGAAAAATAGAGCTGCTCCTACCAGCTTTACTAACTTTTACAAAGTTAGTAAAGCTATATCATTCTAACTCTATAAATTTATAAATATCCAACTCATTGGTTTTACTCAATTGAGATAATTTTGGTAAGTTATTAGAAGAACTTTATCTCAGAAGCTACCTGAATTTGCTAAACAATAAGCGTTGGCCTTTTGTGTCAGAGACAAAAATATCTTTTTCAAAAATGAGATTTCCATTCACAAAAGTCCTTTTGATTTTCGCGTTTAATTTTTCGCCTATTAAAGGTGACCAACCTGATTTATAGTGTAAAGAATCTTTAGTAACACACCAATGATTATTTGAATTAAAATCAACTTCAATCAAATCCGCAAAAAAACCTTCTCTAAGGTAGCCTCGATTTTTAATTTTATAAATATCAGCCACTCGATGACTCGTTTTATCAGCAATAAATTTCAAATCTATCTCTCCTTTTTGTACAAGTTGAAATAATAAGGGCATAGTATGCTGAACGATGGGAGCGCCAGATTTAATTTGGTCGTAAGTACCCACTTTTTCTTCTGAACTATGTGGAGCGTGATCAGATGCAATAATATCTAATCGTCCATCTTTTAAGGCTTGAATTAATTGTATTCTGTTTTGTTCTGATTTGATAGAAGGGTTCCATTTAATTAAGGGTCCTAAATTTTCGTAGTCTGAATCATTAAACCACAAATGGTGAATACAAGCTTCTGCCGTAACTCGCTTGTCCATTATGTGCGTTGACGCAGGAAAAAGATTTGCCTCAGCACCGGTAGAAATATGAAAAAAATGCAACCTATTGCCGTATTTTTTTTGAATCGAAAGAACGCGTTGCGTTGCTTCCAAACAAGCTTCTTCACTTCGTATTTTGGCATGAAATGACATGGGGATTTCACCATTGAATTTCTTGAAATACTGGGCATGATTTGCGAAAATGATTGAATCATCTTCACTATGAAGGGCTACCAACGTATTAGACCTTGAAAATAACTTTTCAAGAAATTCTGGATGATTAGCCAATATTTGCTCTTGGTCAAAGTATAATCCATCATCGGTAATTCCACAAACGGTTTCATTATTTACTCGAAGCGCCTCGTCTAAATTTTTTGAAGTAATCCCCATAAAAAAGGAGTAATTAGCCAAGGACTTTTGGGCAGCCAATGCGTATTTATCTTCGAGCAACACCCTGTTCAACGTGTTTGGAATTGTATTAGGCATATCCATAAAGGAGGTGACTCCACCGGCAATGGCTGCTTTAGATTCAGAAAACAGATCCCCTTTGTAGGTTAATCCTGGATCCCTAAAGTGTACTTGGTCATCAATCATTCCGGGCAGTAGATAATTACCTCCAAAATCTATAACCTTCGCATGTGCGTCTGAAATAAAGGGGGCAATTTTTGATATTCTCTCCCCTTCGATGAGTAAATCAGAGGATATAATTTTACCCTCATTGACCAATTTAGCATCTACAATTAATGTCTTTTTCACTTGTAAGAGGCGCGTATGAGGCGATCATTTAAAGTTTTTCCTAGTCCATGATCGGGTAGTCTTTCTACAATAATTAAATCAAGGTCTTGTTTTTCTAAATCATGTAAATATGCGTACATATTTTTAGAGGCTTCTTCAAAGCTTCCACCAGGAGCTAATACTTTATTTACAAATACTTGAGGACTATCTATCTGTACTTTTTTGAACCATAAAATACCTATTTTTTTATTTTTCACTGCGCTTAACATAAATAAAGGCTCATAGGTTAGTATTAATTCACATAAGGGAGCATAATGCTTTTTATTCATTCCGGGAGCATTTACTTTAGCTCCTCCAGAAGTTCGATTCAAAACCCTGCTGCCTATCAGGTCTTCAATTGATTCTATCGGAATTGCCCCATGCCTTAGTAATACCACTTCATTTTCTTCAAAAGATAAAATGGTCGATTCTAAACCTGCTTGGCACTCACCACCATCCAATATATTGATGTCCGGAAAGTAAGACTCTACATGCTCGGCAGAAGTGGGACTTATTCGATTATAAGGATTGGCACTTGGTGCAGCTAAAGGGAATTTCAATTTACCTAATAGGTTTAAGGTAGTTTTGTGGTTAGGTACTCGGATTGCAACAGATTTATTATTTGCTGTAACGACATCGTTAACAAGGTTCGATTTGGGTAAAATAAGCGTAAGAGGTCCAGGCCAAAAATGACTTGCCAATAATTCAGCCTTTGAAGGGAATTCTTGAACCAATTGCCTGGCATCCTCCATTGAGGATACATGAACAATTAAAGGGTTTGTTAAAGGCCTATTTTTTTTGGCGAATATATGTTCAATGGCAGTTTCATTATATATACTCGCCGCTAGCCCGTAAACGGTTTCGGTTGGCATTCCTACAATTTCTCCATTTTTAAGACTATCGGCAATGAGGTCTACATCTTTCGTTATCATACCTTAATTTAGGGATTACAAAAATCACAATACATGGGCTCTTCGTACTTTTTCAATTCAGTGTTCATTTCAATGGAACGATGGCCACATTTCTTACACCCATAAATAATTTCCTTCACAGACTTAGTGGGCCAAAGACAATTTGAACACAATAAACCACGAACCACGCCACTAACAGAAAAACCAGGAAAATGGCATTTGGGACAAATTCGGTTCATGTCAACTATCAATTGATCAACCAAATTTTTTATAACTTCCATTCTGGTCGGATTAAACATGGCTCGCATATCCGTTTCCAAATAACACGCTCCATATAAATTTAAATAAAATTCAACTCGATCAAAAAGCGTTTTCTCACAAACAATTCCCTTTTCGATCCTGGTAATATCATTCTCACTTTTCTTGAGAATTAAAGCATGAGAAGGAAATTTAACCCGAGTTAGAAATTCCTGTAAATATTCAGTAGAGGTTAGGGTAATGGAACTATAATTGGTATTCGTAGTGACCGTTTTTACAAACACTTCTAGTTCATGTTTACGATCCATAAACATCAAATATTCTTCAGCGGCTGGTAGAAAAAAAATCTGAGGATGTGGGCCAAATGATCCTTCAGAGCTAACAGCCATGTCAACCTGATGGATATCCATCGCCATATTACATTTCATTCTAGCAGCATCTATTGGCTTATTCAATCTTTCAATTTCACCTGAAAAGGTCCCCAACATATCGGTATCTAAGGAATCGGATGAAAAAAAATCAAGTCCAAAAGCAGCCTTTAATGGAGGTCCTATGACAAACTCCTTTTTATGCTTAGTCGCAATAACCAAATTCCTTCCTTCAAAATAATGAATCGAATTAACCATGTATAAGGTAAAAAAACAAAGGCATTCCTATCGTAATGTTAAAAGGAAATGTAACACCTAAAGCCATAGGTATGTAAATACCAGGGTCAGCTTTAGGAGCCACTAATCGCATGGCTGCGGGCACTGCAATATAAGATGCACTAGCTGCAAGAACAGAAAAAATCAACCTATTACCAGGATCATCTGTCACATATTGACTTAAATAGGCCACTAAAACACCATTAAATAAAGGGAGAAATAAGGCAAACAAAATCAAAAATGTACTTTGTTTTCTAAAGGCAGAAAAGCGTGATGCAGCTACCATTCCCATATCCAACAAAAATATCGCTAAGAAACCTTTAAATATATCAGATGTAAAGTGTCGAATTCCAACAGTTTGAGAAGAATCAGAAACAAAACCAATCACTAAACTTCCAAAAATCATTAAAACACTTCCATTCGTAAATGAATGTGTAATTCCTTTCTTCAATTGATTAAAATTAATATTCTTAGGGGATAAATTATCAGGAAATAAATTCATCATGACAACTCCCATAATGATTGCAGGAAATTCCATAAAGGCCATCACAGCAACCATCTCTCCACCCATTTTTAGCTTATTCATTTCTAAAAAAGCTACAGCAGTAACAAAGGTGACTGCACTTACAGAGCCATATGAAGCTGCAATAGCACCCGCATCAAAAGAATTAAGCTTAATTTTAAGGATAAAATAAGAATAAATAGGGATTAATAAGGCAATAAGCATTCCAAAAACGAGACATAAAATTACCTCATTTGTAATCCCCGTAATTGCCAGTTCCGAACCCCCATTAAATCCAATTGAAAAGAGCAAATAGAGCGAAATAAAACCTTTAGATGCTAATGGAATCTCTAAATCGCTTTTAAGATACTTTGCCAAAACTCCAAGAATAAAGAAAAGCAATGTTGGATTAGTCAGATTGAAAACAAGCAATTCAAAATTCTTCATTCGTATTATTTATTTAAGTAACTCAAAAGACTCAACTCTATAAAAATAGAAACAGCCACCAATGGAGCTTCTAAAGCTCTATTTTCCAAACCGAAACTACAAAACAAGATTACCCCCAATAAAATAAAATGAATTATAATCAATAATGGCTGTTTAAAAGAATTCATGTAGGAGCA
>CANHXO010000046.1 GCA_947464595.1 Cytophagaceae bacterium | reverse complement strand
GGGGAAAAAAGCTAACTTAAATAATCAAAACAACTGATTTTTTGATTATTTATAATTTAAATTATTTTTTTATTCATGAACGAACTGATATCATTAAGAAATAAAATAGATAGGATTGATGATTCTATTTTAGAATTATTAAAACAAAGGATGGATATTGTCGATGAGGTAGGTCAACTTAAGAGACAAAATAATGCGGTTATTTATCATCCAGATCGTGAAAAAGAAATAATTGAACGTTTAGTCAAAAATAATCTTGGCAAATTGACCAAGTCTGCTGTTGAGGCAATCTATTTGGAAATTTTTGGTGTTTCACGTAATCTCGAGCTACCTGAATTAATATCATATTTAGGTCCTGAAGGAAGTTTTACACACCAAGCAGCTGAAAATCGATTTGGTGCAATTGCAGAATATGTATCCTTACCAAATATTAAATCCGTTTTTGAATCAGTTGAAACTGGTCGAGCCAAATATGGTGTAGTTCCTATTGAAAACAACCAAGAGGGCATGGTGAAGGAAACGATGGATTTATTAAATGAGAAAAATCTGTATATAATAGCTGAAATTGTTATTCCTGTTAATTTCTGTATTGCAACCAAAGCGAATCATTTTAGTGATATTACCAAAATTTACTCCAAAGATATTGCCTTCAATCAATGTAAAGGTTTCTTAAATGACTATTTTGGAAATAAACAAGTCGATTTTTTTACACAATTAGAATCTACTTCACAAGCAGCTAAATTGGCCAGTGAAGAAAATGGTTCTGCCGCATTATGTTCACACATTGCAGCAAAAATATATAATGTACCTATTCTATTTGATAATATTCAAGATAATGAATCGAATCAAACCCGTTTTTATATACTTTCAAAAGTTGATAATTTAAAATTGTCAACTAAAGATAAAACTACCTTAGCGGTTAAATTGAAAAATGATGACAAGCCTGGTGCTCTTTTGAGTCTTTTACAAGATTTTGAATCATATGGAATCAATTTGTTGAAAATTGAATCTAGGCCTTTTAAAGATACGAAAGACTTCAAATTCTGGTTCTTTATCGACATTGAAGGAAATTTACTTCATGAGTCAATAAAGGAGGTTATTTTAAAAAGAGGGGATGAGATAAAGTTTTTAGGTAGCTATTTACAAACACTTTAGTTCTCGCACCTTTTTTATGTCATTGGTAATTTGATCAATTAGATCATTTAGATTATTGAATTTAATCTCATTTCTAATTCGATCAATAAATAATATTGAAATAGATTGATCATAAATAGATTCGTTAAAGTCTAATATATGTGTTTCAATTGATACCATATTAGAATCTTGAACACTAGGTTTTATGCCGATATTGGTGACGCTCAAGTATTCTTTTTCATTAATGATTGTTTTAGTAGAATAAACACCATTTTTGGGTATTACTTTACCTTGATTTGTATAATTTATATTAGCTGTGGGAAAACCTAATTTTCTGCCTAATTGTAGCCCTTTGACTACTTTCCCATTTAAGTTATAATTGCGGCCTAATAATTTATTGGCATTAAGTAAATTTCCATTCAAAATTTCTTGTTTAATTCTTGTTGAACTAATTGTCAACTTATTTTCTTTTGAGGCTACAATTAATTCTGCTTTAATGTTTTTGAAATTTTGATTTATATACTCATAAGTACCCTCTCTATTTTTACCAAAATGATTGTCATACCCAAATACGATATAATTGACCTTGAAATATGACATTAAAATATCGGTAATAAATGTACTTGGATTTAGATTTGCAATATATTCATTGAATTCTATAACAAATAGATAGTCCAATGGAGTCGATTTAAATAAATCTATTTTTTCATTTGTATTGGTAATTTGTAGATCTATATCCTCTTTGGAAAAATATGAAGATGGGGAATTCCTAAACGTAATAATGATTGATTTGGAATTATTTTCTCTTGCTATTTCAATAACTCTATTAATAACAGATAGGTGACCCACATGGACTCCATCAAACATTCCAATGGATACCACTGAGGAATTAAGGGATTTAATTTTATTTAAATTTCTATATAATTTCATGTTTCGATACTTGGAAATTTTCGATTGACATCGAATTTTCAACGGAATAATCACCTATTTGAGTTCTTACTAAAGAATTTAAATAAGCACCTGAGTTTAAATTTTTTCCAAAATCTCTTACGATACTTCTGATATACGTGCCTTTGGAACAAACTATTTTGAACTTAATTTCCGGAATCGATATTTCTGTAATTTTAAACTCATAAACATTTATATCACGCCATTTTATTTGTAATTCAGTGTCTTTAACACCAGCTCTTGCATGTTTATATAATCTTTCTCCATTTAATTTGACTGCAGAATATATGGGCGGCAGTTGTTTGGAATGCCCCAAAAAAGAATTCGCACAGGTGAAAATATGGTCTTTTGTTATGTGATCTATAGGATATTCTTGATCTACTTCTGTCTCTAAATCGATCGAAGGAGTTGTTTTGCCTAATATAAAGGAACCTTCATAGGTTTTAGGTAACTCTTGAAAATAATCTATTTTTTTAGTGTATTTGCCGACACATAAAATTAACAAGCCGGTTGCTAGAGGATCTAAAGTTCCAGCGTGTCCAATTTTTTTGAATTGACCAAGGTTTTTTACTTTTTTGACTACATCAAAGGAAGTCCAAAATTTCGGTTTATTAATAAGATAAAATTTATCTTCAACAGAGGCTATTTCCAAGATAGAAGTATAATTAAACTGACCCCAATAATAACTCTATAATATCCAAAATATTTAAATCCATATTTTTGAACAATTCCCACCATCCATTTAATAGTTATTAACGCCACAATGAAACTTACCAAATAACCCAAGTATAATTGATATGAATATTCACCCATTAAATATTCATTTACATGTTCTTTATAATCTAATATTTTTTTAGCGTTAGCCCCTAGAATGGTAGGTATACCCAATAAAAAAGAATATTCAATAGCTGCGTTTGAATTTAACCCACTAAGCCTTCCTCCAATAATAGTGGCTCCAGATCTTGAAATGCCAGGAATCATAGCTAAGCATTGATACAAACCAATTTTTAGAGATTGAACATACGATATTTTTGTAATCTCTACATGGGTATCTTCATCTTTGACCCAATCGTCAAATTTAATTAATATAATTCCACCTAATATCCATGATATTGCAATAAACCAATACCCATCAAATATGGATTCCATCAAGTCGTCCAATAATAATCCAAAAATAACAGCAGGTATAAAAGAGGTTAATAGATAGAGATAAATATTAATACTAGAAATCAGTCTTTTGAAATATAAAATAGGTACTGCACTAATTGCTCCTAGCTGAATAAAAATGATAAAAAAGTTTAAAAATTCAGTTGAATTTATTCCTAATAAATACCTGCCTATAATTAAATGAGCCGTTGAGGAAATAGGTAAAAATTCTGTAATACCTTCAATTATTCCTAAGAGTATCGTCTGAAAAGTTTCTAACATTATTTTCTAAAATGGAATAAAGAATATATGGGAATAAATACGCCAATCAGTACAATGATGGGGCCAATAGTAATTCCTAATGCACCAAAACCAAATGGTTCTTTATCTAATGTCATAATGAATAGTCCTATGATCATAATAACAATGCCAATGATTAATATATATATACGCTTAGCATTTAATGGGAATTTACTTGATTTTTCCATGTCTATATAAGATTTGAAACACTTGTTTTTAATTTTGAATTAATGGATAATACCGTAGCTATTAAACTAAATAGGGTACAAAAAATGGTGCAAGTAAAAAATGAAATTAATTGCAATTGACTTTCATCCAACAATCCTTTGAATTCTGAAATTGAATTTGAAAAATAAAAAAATAATAAATAGGCCATCAAAGCTCCTATAGTTCCTCCAATTAAACCTTGAGTAGCTGACTCGATTAAATATGGCTTTCGGATATAGTGATTAGTTGATCCTAGCAATTGCATTGATTTAATTAAAATACGATTTGAATGTATATTGATTTTAACAAAATTAGAAATCTGTAAATAGACAAAAATACATACAGTCAATATGATGAATAGGAGAAAATAAGATATTTGATTGATTTTTCTTGTTAGGCTTGTTATATATTTATTTGGAAATGTTACTTCAAAAACGCCATCCAATTGCATAAGATTTTTGGCGAGTTTGTTAAATTCATTTTCATTTTTATTATCATTTGCAATGCCTATGATTAATAAATTTTTAAATGGATTATTTTCTCCCAGTAAATCTTCGTAATTCTCAGAATTTTTTGAAATAAACTCCGACGCGGTCTTATTTTTACTTTTAAATTGAATGTCAGATTTACCATTGATACGATTTAAATTAGGTAACTTTTTCAATTTAAAGATTAATGAATTTATTCCTTTAACATCTAAAGAATCATCTAAATAAATATAAATTTTCATTTGAGAATTAATTTCATTTTTCCATTTTGATGCACCCAGTATTAATTGAAAAAATAAACTTATAATAAATGCTAGACTAGCAATTGATATTATAATAGTAGGTTTTTTTAGATTTGTTTTTTGCTTATTTGATTTCATTGGTATTTTTTAATCTAGAAATGTCATCTCTTAGTTTTGCTGCCAATTCGTAATTTTCTTGAACGAGGGCATCGGCCAATAATTTATTCAAATCGTCAAAATTTAAACCTGTTTTTGAACTTTTATCCACTAGAGGTGGAATAGTTTCATTATTTACTTGTATTTCATGAATAGACAAAGTTTCAAGTAAATCTGAACTTATTTTTATGGGTGAATTAGACCTTAATGAAATTGCTACGGCATCTGACGGCCTAGAATCAATTTCGATTATTTTATTATGCGTAGTTATTGTAATTATTGCATAAAAGATACCATCAACAAACTTAGTTATCGTTATTGAATCTATTTTCATAGCTAACTCATCTAACATATGAATGAAAAGATCATGTGTCAGAGGTCTACTAGGCTTAATATTTTCCATTTCAATTGTAATAGCCTGCGCTTCATTGTAACCAATTACAATGGGAAATTTCAAATTTGAGTTTTCCTTTGACTCTAACAAAAGTATAAATGAACTTGATCCAACACTGCTTGGAAGTAAGTTTGCAATAATTAAATGATGGATATTTTCCAAATCTTAAATAAAATCTAAATGTACGAAAAATGACCTGAAATTATATCTCTTGCAATAATTTTGTTAATTCAGGAACAACTTCAAATAAATCTCCTAGAATGATATAATCAGCGTGTTTAATAAATGGAGCATCAGGGTCATTATTTATTACGACAATGGTTCTTGAACCATTGACACCGGCCAAGTGTTGGATAGCTCCCGAAACGCCACAAGCTATATACAATTTCGGATTGATTTTTATCCCTGTTTGACCAACATGTTCATGATGCGGTCTCCAATTTAAATCTGAAACAGGTTTTGAGCAAGCTGTTGCTGCTTTTAACGTCAGAGCCAATTTTTCTATAATTACCCAATTATTTGGATCCTTTAACCCCCTTCCAGCACCTACCACTATATCGGCCTCTGATAATTGTACTTCATTTTGAATTTTTGATTCATCGATTATTTTACTAGTTGAAATATATGATGAAACAATTCGTTCAATATTTATATCTTTCAGTTCTTCTGAATCTTTTTCACTTAGGTCGCCTGAAAATCCTTTTGGAAAAATGGCAATGCATGGATCTGATGAGCCATGCATATTGGCTAAAGCTTTTCCTGAAAATATGGATTTAGAAAAATACATTAACCCATTTTCTATTTTAAAAGATTTGATGTTTGTAATTAAATTGAAATTCAAAATCATAGAAAGTTTTGAACATATCAAATCATTGATTGCTGATTTTGTGCAAAAAATATGTGTAATATTATTACCCTTTAGATGTAATATAAGTTGTTCTAAGGATGCATTTGTAGAAAAATACACATTACTATCTACGAGATAACTTGAAATTTTTTCAATATGTAGGCTATTGGTTATTTGACAAGAATTAATCTCCTGAAAAGTATATAAATTGACAGTTATGTTCGTATTTTTTTTAACAAGAATGCTGATATAGTTCAACAACGATTTTGAATTATTCGTTAAACTACCTTGTTTGAAATCACAAAAAACGGCTAAATTTATCATCTTAATTAAATTGAATATCTTTTTTTAACTCTTGCAATAATAAATTCAAATTGTCTTTAGGAATCATTATTTGCTTTCTATTTGTTTCATTAACACTTTCGTCTATTATTTGAAAATTGCTTTCATCTTGAATCATATCAAATACCTTTAACTCCTTGGTTCGAGCAGTCATAATTCCTCTCATTGATGGAATTTTCCATTCAGCTATAGGTTCTTGACATCCTAAAACGGCAGGTAATTGAGATTGGATTATAGATTTTCCTGTATCTGTTTCTATTTGTACTTCGATACCTTCTTTGATAATTTTTAAACTCATTACAGGAGAAAAGTGATTATAATTTAAACCTGCAGCTACTAAACCATGGATCATACCACTATTGTAATCAATTGCCTCTTTTCCCATCAAAATTAAATCAAATTGATTTTCATTAACATAATGGCAAATTTCATTTGCTATCTGTATCGAATTTTTAGGTTCGCCATTAACTCTGATTGCATAATCAGCGCCTAATGCAAGGCATTTTCTTATAAGTGGTTCTGAAGATTCTAACCCCACATGTAAAATAGCTACTTCAACATCAGGAGTCGATTCTTTTATTTCTACCGCTCGCGAAAGTGCATAATCATCATATGGACCAACGATATAAGTTAAGTCATTTCTGTTTAGAAATTTATTTGATTCTTCTTTTGTAATTTTAGAAGTCGTATCTGGAACGATTGAAATGCAGACTAAAATTTTCATAATATAAATTTGTTATGCAAGCATACTATATTTTTTTAATTTATACAAAATGAATCGAAAAGAATTTTTAATTAACGAACTTAAAACTGATTCTCAGGATCCTTTTAATCAATATTTACTTGCTTTAGAATATTTGAAAGAAAATAATAGGGTAGAGGCTATCTCTTTGTTTAGCAAAATCTATAAATCTTCTCCGAATTATATGCCTCTATATTATACCTATGCTATTAATTTAATTGAAATGCAGGATTATTATTCAGCAAAAATAATCATTAATAAAGGTATTGAATTAGCTATTAGTAACAATAAAGAGAAGGTTAAAAATGAATTATTGCAGTTAAACGAATTGTATTTAGATTAAGAATACATAATCTCTTCTAAATCTTTTTCTATTATCAAATTTTCAATAATAAATTTTTGTCTTTCTGGAGTATTCTTACCCATGTAATAATTTAATAATTGCTGAATCGTAAAATCTTTAGCTAATATAACGGGTTCTAATTTTATATTCTCGCCAATAAAATTGCCGAATTCATCTGGCGATATTTCACCTAATCCTTTAAATCTTGTTATTTCAGGTTTAGGACCTAATTTTTCTATTGCATTACGACGCTCATCCTCATTATAACAATATAGCGTTTCCTTTTTATTTCGAACTCGAAATAGTGGAGTCTCCAAAATATAAATATGACCGTTTCTCACTAAATCAGGAAAAAATTGAAGAAAGAACGTCAGAATTAATAACCTAATATGCATTCCATCTACGTCGGCATCAGTTGCAATAACGATCTTATTATATCTTAAATTATCTAACGAATCTTCTATATCTAATGCATGTTGCAATAAATTGAATTCTTCATTTTCGTAAACTATTTTTTTAGTTAAACCAAAACTATTTAATGGTTTTCCTCTTAAGCTAAAAACAGCCTGCAATTGAACATCACGTGACTTTGTAATACTCCCACTAGCTGAATCACCTTCGGTTATAAATAAAATGGTATCATGTTTTGATTCAGATTTCTCATCAGAAAGGTGGATACGACAATCCCTTAATTTCTTATTGTGTAAATTCGCTTTTTTCGCTCGTTCATTAGCCAATTTCTTAATTCCAGCTATATCTTTCCTTTCTCTTTCTGATTGTAATATCCTTTTTAAAATAGCATCTGCAGTACTTGGATTTTTGTGAAGAAAATTATCTAGTTCATTTTTAATAAAATCACCAATAAAAGATCTGATAGATGTAGAATTTGAATCGGGCGAAATTGTAGTGGATCCTAGTTTAGTTTTAGTTTGCGATTCAAATACAGGTTCTTGTACTCTTATGGCGATGGCGCCAACAATACTTGCTCGAATATCTGATGGATCAAACTCTTTTTTGAAAAATTCTCTACATGTTTTTACTAGTGCTTCCCGAAATGATGATAGATGAGTTCCTCCTTGTGTAGTATTTTGGCCATTGACAAATGAATAATATTCCTCCCCATATTGATTATTGTGAGTTAGTGCTATTTCTATATCATTCCCTTTCAAATGTATAATAGGATAGCGGTTCTCTTCTGGATTTGTTTTTTTATTGAGTAAATCTAGTAAACCGTTTTGAGAAAAGTATTTCTCTCCATTAAAATTAATGGTCAATCCAGCATTTAAATAGGCATAATTCCAAAATAAGGAATCTAAATATTGTGGAATAAAATGATAGTTTTTGAAAATACTATTATCTGGTTCAAATATAACATGGGTTCCACTTTTTGAGGTAGAAGATTCAATTCCATTTGATTCATTGATAAGTTCGCCTTTTGAGAATTCAGCCCACTTGGTAGATCCATCGCGATAGGATTGTACTTTAAAATATTGTGATAAGGCATTTGTCGCTTTTGTTCCGACACCATTTAATCCAACTGATTTTTGAAATGCTCCTGAATCATATTTGCCACCTGTATTAATTTTTGATACACAATCAATCACTTTTCCCAAGGGTATTCCTCTACCAAAATCGCGAACCTCAACTTTATGATCTGAAATTTTCACATCAATGGATTTACCATTACCCATCATATGTTCATCAATAGAATTGTCCATTATTTCTTTAACAAGAACATAAATACCATCGTCAACTGAGGAACCATCACCTAGTTTTCCAATATACATTCCAGGTCTTAGACGAATATGTTCTTTCCAATCTAATGATCGGATGCTATCATCATTATAAATTACTTTTGGGGTTTCTTCTATTTCTTCCACTTGATAAAGGTTACTTCTTTATTAGATCATTTTTTTATAATTAGTATAAAATTAAAGAATTATGAGCTTTTTTTATAATTTTGTTTTCTTGAAATAATTTAATTTTACATTTATGAAATTACGAATATTATTCTTAGTCACTTTATTATTTTTTAATTCAAATTCGATATTCTCTCAAATTTTTCCTTTTGGGAATGCTATTCCTAATTTTTCAAAATCTGGAAATTTAAATAATACATCACAACAACAATCCAATTCAAAAAAAAGAAGTTACATCTCATCCAATAATGAAAGAATATTAAATGATAGCCTCATAAAATCACGCTCAGATCAGGCTAATTCGTCTTCACTTGATACTTCATTAATTTCTTTGAGAAAGAAAATTTTTGGTTATTCTATATTTAATAATAAAGTTGGTGTTTTTGAACCTAATCTAAAAATAGCTACCCCTAAGTCTTATATTATTGGACCTGACGATGAGTTAATAGTGGATATAAATGGATATTCCGAGGAGCATTACTCCTTAAATGTAAGTCCTGATGGTTTTGTTAAAATTAATCGAATCGGAAATGTTTTTGTTTCTGGCCTCACTATTGAAGAAGCAAAAAATAGAATAATTAAAAAATTATCTCAAATTTATATAGGATTAAAGTCTACTAATAATTCTACTCCTTATACCATATCAGCTTCAATTTCTTTAGGCAATATTAGAACCGTTAGCGTTACTGTTCAGGGTGAAGTTATGTTTCCAGGTACTTATTCAGTCCCAAGTTTAGCAAGAGTAATGAATGTTTTATATTTAGCGGGTGGACCCAATGAGAAAGGAACTTTTCGGGAAATACAGGTAATTCGTAATAAGAAGATCTTTGCAACTATTGACCTATATGATTTATTGACTTCTGGAATTCAAAAAAATGATATTAATATTCAGGACCAAGATATTATTAAAGTTGGCGTTTATAAAAAAAGAATAGAATTAAAAGGATTTATTAAAAGAGAAGGTTTATTTGAGGTTTTGCCGCAAGAAAATTTTGATTATGTGCTCAATGAATTTGGCGGTGGATTCAAAGAAAATGCATACAAGGATTTGATTAAAGTAAAAAGATTTACAAATAGGGATCTTAAATTAATTGATTTAAACGCTGATTTATTTAGTTCTTTTCACCCCATTTCTGGTGATGTATATCAAGCTGAATCAATTGATGAAAATCATTATGAAAATAAAGTATCAATCATTGGAGAAGTATTTAGACCAGGAGATTTTTCATTAGATTCATCTCCTACATTGCTTAAGTTGATTTCAAGAGCGGGTGGTTTAAGAGAAAATTCTTTTTTGGATAGGGGAGTCATACAAAGAATAAATTCCGATCTATCAGCAGATAATTTATCCTTTAACCTAAAAGATGTATTGAATAAAAAAATACCAGATATTCCCTTAAAACGGGAAGATTTAGTGACCATATTTTCGATTTTAGATCTTAAAGAGAAATATACAGTTACGATACATGGAGAAATTAATTTAAAAACATTAAAAAAGAATACAAGGGCAATCAATGAGCTAAATAATTCATCAAAACTTGGTCTGTCAAGTGATGATTTAGCAAATAAGGAAATTAATACTAAGCCGCAAAATAGAACCAGCCGTTTAGGTAATTCGGATGAAAATCTTGATGGAGATATTTCAAATTTAATTGATGATGAGGGCAACAAAGTCCTTTCAAGTGAAATTTCCGATGAATTTAAATCTACTGAAACAAGTAATGCGTTAATTAATAGACAAGTTAAGTTGACTCTTCCTTATTCTGATCATATGACAGTAGAAGATTTGATATTAAAAGCGGGAGGACTAAGGGAATCTGCTGCTACGGGGTATGTTGAAATAGTTAGAAGAAAGAAAAATATTGGATTAGATAACCCAAGTTTTATCAATTCACAAATAGCAGAAATTATAAAATTTGGAATTAGTAATAATTTACAACTTGACAATACTGCATCAAAATTTGAGCTAGCTCCATTTGACGAAGTTTTTATCAGAACTTCACCCAATTATGAATTACAACAATTTGTAACCGTTCAGGGTCAAGTGATATTTCCTGGTGTTTATGGTTTGGAACGCAAAGATGAAAGATTGAGTGATATTATTAAGAGATCTGGTGGGTTAAATAATCAATCATATCCAGAAGGCGCAAAATTAATTCGTAAAAATCGTTTAACAGAGGCTGAGAAAACACATAAAATGGACCAACTCAGTGACATGCAAAACAATTTTTCAAATTCAATTCTCTATGATAAAGATCAATTAAATAAGGCTACTGAGAAAATTGGAATTGATTTAGTTGCTGCTTTAAAATCACCAGGAAGTGAGGAGGATTTATTTATTTTAGAAGGTGACATTATAGACATTCCAAAAGAACCTCAAACGGTTAAAGTAACAGGAGAAGTTTCATATCCCAACAGTGTAAAATTTTTAAATTCCTATTCATTTAGAGATTTTATTAGCAGTGCTGGTGGTTTTACAAAGTCTTCAAATAGAAGTAGATCGTATGTTATTTATTCAAATGGGAGTGTAAAGCGGGTAAAAAAGGTGCTTTTTTTTAATAAATACCCCAAAATTGAAAAAGGAGCTGAAATTATCATTCCTAGATCTTTAAAATCAATAAATGGAGGACAGCAATTAACTAGTATAATTGGAATTTTTACGGGTACATTAACTAGTCTAATTGGTATTTATACATTAATTAAAGCAACATCTAATTAATTATGAAACTAGAAAAAGACCAATTTTCTTTTAAGAATATTATTATTTCTTTTTTTTTAATAATTCCATTTTTTAAAAAGAACAAAATTGTAATCATCATTGGTAGTCTTATTGGGTTATTTATTGGATTATACATTGAATTAAATAAAAATAGCAGCATTTTTTATAAAAGTGAGATCGTTTTTATAATGGATAGTGATGCCGGAAGTTCAGGTGGAGCTTTAAGCGATTTAGCCTCTTCCTTTGGATTATCTGGTAACTTTGGAGGGAGTAATGCATTATTTAGCGGTGAAAATTTCAAAGAATTATTAAAAACTAAAGCAATTTTTAGGAGAGCATTATTAAAAAAAGTAAGTTGGAATGGTAAGGAAGAAATATTTGCTAATTTATTTTTGCAAAAATCCAGAGTAAATGAATTTGAATGGAGTCATTTACCCAAAGATTTTTATTTACATAGATTTAAGTCTTCTGATATTAAAGATTTAGATATTCAAGACAAAAATATTTTAGATTTGATTTACTCGCATTTAAAAGAAAAGACTTCTTTGTTAAATGAAAATCAAAAATCTAGTTTTTTGAAGTTAAGTGTTGAAACCAGAAATGATACACTTTCCTACATTTGGTCAAAACTTTATTTAAAAACAGTCAGTGATTTTTACATAGATACCAAAACAAAAAAATCAAAAGAACTTTTAATTATTATGTCAAATAGAGTGGATTCATTGAAATCGGCTCTCTATTTTACTCAAGGAAAACTAGCCAATTTTCAAGATCAAAATCAACAAATTATTTATCAACGCGCTAAGATTATCTCTGATCGATTGCAAATGAATTCGACTCAATTACAAGGATTATATTTAGAATCTTTTAGGAATTTAGATAATCTTAAATTTTCATTAATAAAAGAATCGCCATTGTTAAACATCATATCTGATACGGAATTACCTCTAAATCCTTCTCCTAAATCTAAAGTAACAATTACCCTTTTAGGTGCATTATTAGGATTTTTCTTTTCCTGTGTAATGATTTATCTAATTAACTTGTATAAAGAATTTAAGTCATAAATAATGGCGTTTTTGAATATTTTAAATTCTCGTTTTTCAAATAGTTTTGAGCTTTTTCTAATCTTAGCTAAAAGAGATATTAGTGTAAGATTTAAACAAACTGCACTGGGATTGATTTGGGCTATTATTAAGCCTATAACTACAATGCTAGTTTTTTTATTTGCTTATAAAAATGTCACTAATATATCTAATATTTCAGGTTTTCCCATTCAAATCGTGATTTATTCTGGTATTTTATTTTGGAACTTATTTGCGAATAGTTTTCAATCAGTGAGTAATTCTGTTTTGTTAAGTAGTAACTTAATATCTAAAGTTTATTTTCCAAGATTTATTATTTTATTTTCCGCCATTGCTGTTTCTTTTATTGATTTCCTTTTTGGTCTTTTAGTTTATTTTATTTTATCCATTTATTTTAATATTAATATTTCTTATAATTTATTTTTCTTACCAATAGTGGTTTTTATTACATTACTTTTAAGTGTTGGAATGGGAGCTATATTTGCTTCTTTTTCAGTTAAAAAAAGAGATTTTCTTCAAATAATACCTATTATAGTTCAATATGGATTTTTTGTAACTCCAATAGTTTATACTTCATTTGAATTTTATTTAAAACCATGGTTTAAGTTGTATGCTATTTTTAATCCTTTAGTAGGATTAGTAGAATTTTTTAGATTTTCACTAATTAGTGGTTATAATGTACTTTCTTTAAATGACATTTTATTATCTATTTTTTCTTCAATTTCAATTTTTTTTATTGGCTTATTTGTATTCTATCTTAAAAAAGACACATTTGTTGATTACTTATAATGAATAGTATTGTTTCAGTAAGTTCGATTTCAAAAAAATACCAACTCCCTTCGTCAAAAAAGGAGGTAGGAGGTTCTTTTTTTAACAAAATATTTAAGATAAATAAATTAGAAGACTATTGGGCAGTAAAAGATGTATCTTTTACATTGAATAAGGGTGATAAATTGGGAATAATTGGAAACAATGGAGCTGGTAAATCTACTTTATTAAAAATTTTAAGTAAGATTACTAAGCCAACTACAGGCAAGATTAACATACAAGGTAAAGTAGCTAGTCTATTAGAGGTGGGTACTGGTTTTCACCCAGAGTTATCTGGTAGAGATAATATTTACCTTAATGGGGCAATTTTGGGAATGACGAAAAAGCAGATTACACAGCAATTTGACGAAATTGTAGAATTTGCCGGTGATCAAATCGCGAAATTTCTTGATACCCCAGTGAAAAGGTATTCCTCAGGTATGTATGTTAGGTTAGGATTTGCCATTTCTGCCCATTTAGATCCTGATATTCTTATTGTTGATGAAGTTTTGGCCGTTGGAGATGCTGACTTTCAAAAAAAGTCTTTAGGAAAGATGAAAGAAGTAGCGGCGAAGGAAAAAACCATATTATTTGTTAGTCATAATCTTACAGCTGTTGCAAACTTGTGTAATAAAACGTTGCACTTAGAAAATGGTTATGTAAATCAATTTGGTGAAACAGGAGAAGTATTAAATCATTATTTATCTGCTATGCAGAATAATTTATTAGAGCAAACTTTTGAGCATATTAATGTTGCGCCAGGTAATGACCTAGTAAGACTTAAATATGCAAAATTGACTCCTAGTTTGGTCGGTAATCAATTAATCGCCGATGTTAGAAGTTCATTAAAAATTGATCTTGAATTTTGGAACTTAATAGATAACCAGAATTTAAATATAAGCCTACATATATATGCAAGTACAGGTGAATGTATTTTTAATGTTGGAACAAACCCGAAAATTTTAAATAAAGGAATTGTACAAGCTAATTTAACCATACCTAGTTATTTTTTAAACGATGGCAATTATTTAGTATCTTTTATGGTGGTTAAAGACAAATCCATCGTTCTATTTAATTTCGAGGAGGTCTTTAATTTTGAAATAGCTGATTATCGGGAAGAAACAACATGGTATGGTAAGTGGCCAGGTTACGTTCGTCCACAATTTGATTTTCCGATTCAACAAGTTTCTCAAAAATTATAATGTTACATGTAACTAAATCTTTTTTACCAGATTTAAATGAATATATCAAATATTTGGAGAAAATTTGGGATACCCATCATTTAACAAATGATGGACCATACGTTAAAGAATTAGAATATAAACTAGGTGAATTTCTTGAGGTTGAAAATTTTATTTTTGTCTCTAATGGTACAATTGCGTTACAATTAGCCATTCAAGCTTTAGGCTTAAAAGGGAATGTTTTAACCACACCTTTTTCTTATTGCGCCACTACAAATGCATTAATCTGGGAGGGTTGTAAACCAATATTCGTCGACATAGATCCTGTTTCGTTGACCGTTCATTCTGAACAAATAAAAGTTGCCGCTGAGATGAGTTCAATATCAGGAATCCTTACAACACATGTTTATGGTAATTGCGGTGATCTTGAAAAACAAGAACTTATTTCTGAGGAAATGGGAATTCCATTAATCTACGATGGAGCTCATGCTTTTGGTGTAAAATATAAGGGTAAATCCATTTTCAATTACGGGACAGTTAGTACCTGTAGTTTTCATGCCACCAAAGTATTTCATACCATAGAAGGGGGAGCTGTAATGACTAATGATCGAAATTTAGCTGAAAAAATTCGTGGTATTAGAAGTTTTGGACATAAAAATGATGATTATTTTGATATAGGAATTAATGGTAAAAATTCAGAGTTTCATGCTGCCATGGGTTTAGTTAATTTTGAACATTTTTCAAGTATTCAAAATCACAGAAAAACTTCGAGTAAACTTTATGATTCTTTGATTAAAGATCCCATTATTAAGTATCAGTATAATTCAGCATTAGATCGTAATTACAGTTATTATCCTATCATTTTGGAGTCAGAAAATCAGTTAATGCAAGTCACTAACAAACTGAACGATCAACAAATATTTCCAAGAAGATATTTTTATCCATCTTTAAATAATTTACCGACCGTATCAGGAAATGCCTGTCCGATTTCTGAAGATATATCTAAACGGATTTTATGTTTGCCATTGTCAGCGGATATTACAGAAAGTGACATTTTGAAAATTTCATCCATAATAATGAGTTCACTATAATTGAATCTCGATGTATTTGTTAATTTTTTTATCCTTTATCTTGTTGAATTATAAGATTTCTTCGAAAGTTTCTAGTAAAACTTTTGAAGAAATTATGATTTTAGGTTTCTTATTTTACTCAGCTAGTGTAATACTTTCGGGCTATTTTTTATCAGAATTTCATCTTTGGAATTCTAGAATTTTATGGGCGATTCTTCCATTTTTCATTTCTTACCTCTTATATATTCTATTTAACAAAACCTTTGTATATCATGCGGTCCATTACAAATCAGCTTTTAAAATAACAGGAAGTACCATTCAATCCATTCATTTAGAATTTTCAAAGATGAATTCTTTTGAAAGAATAGTTTTTACGATTCTTTTTTGGACCATTAGCATTCTTTCTATCTTTCAGATTTACTTAATTTTTAATAGCCCTCCCAATGAATGGGACAGTATGACTGGGCATCTAAATCGTATTTTATATTTTTTAAATCGAGGCACAACAGAACATTTTATTGGCACCAATTTTAATGTCGATACCTATCCTAAGAGTTTTTGTTCTATTCAGGTATATCCGTTTTTAATGAGCGGGTTTAATGAACATTTCTTTAAATTACCCAACTATGGTTCTTTTTGGCTTATATGTTTTGGTACCTATGGTATTTTAAAACAATTGGGAGCCTCCTATAAATCGAGGCTTTTTGGAAGCTTAGTGGTTTTTTTATCTCCTAATATAATCATGCAATCCATATTAACAGATACGGATATTGTATTGGCAGCCTATTTGGTCAGTATAATTTATCTGATTTTGGCATTTAAGAATACTCACAGAATTATATACCTATATTTTTTAGGCTTAGCCTTTGGATTGGCTTTAAGTCATAAAATAACTTTTGTTTATTCCTTTTTACCTCTCTTTTTAATTTACCTCTTTTCATTTTATACATTCATTAAAATGAATTTTTGGAAAAATATCAAACATGTTATTTATCCACATATTTTAGGCATCTTATTTTTTGTGGCACCTACCGGTTATATTGCAAATTACCATTATTATAATCATCCAATAGGACCTGTAGAAGCTACTAAACATCAATCTGTTGAACGTGCTGGTAGTATTGAAAATCTTTTTATTCAGGGTACAAGGAATTTGATTAGGTATTCATTTGATATAATGAATTTTGATGGTCTTCGAAATTGGACTTTTATTGAAGAAAAACAAATTTTAGTTAAATCTAAATTAGCTCAATTAGATAGATATTTTAATTTAGGACTAGAAAATACGACCGATTTTACTATTATTCCATTTAGTTTCAATCGCAGATTTGAATTTTTTAATGGGAGTCCTATATATGGCTCACTTTTTTTTTTAATCATTTTGCCAGCTATTTTCTTCTTTTTTAAAAGGCCTAATCTTACTAAAGGAATCTTTTTAATAGCTTTTATTTTTCATTTTTTATCACT
>CANHXO010000045.1 GCA_947464595.1 Cytophagaceae bacterium | reverse complement strand
GATAAAGGCTGGAGCCTTGAAATGGCAATTCCTTGGACGAGTTTAAGTCTACTGGCCAACGGCAGAAATCTCCCTCCCAAAAATATGGATGTTTGGAATATGTTTTTAGGTCGATTCCAAAAGTTGATGGTCAATGGCAAAGAAATACAACCTCATCCGGCGACCGCGCTTAATAGTCATGATGTTTACGATACACATTTGCCAGAAAAATGGAGTAAGGTTGAATTTGTACATTAGCTAAAAGATATACAATGAATAACATGAAATTAACTTTAACACTTGCCTTACTGTTTTTAGGTAGCCTTTGTATGGCTCAACAAAAACGCTTATATATCGCCAACGATGACCATACGGATTATATGTGGACAGCTGATGAGGCAAAATATGACTCTGCTTTTGTACAGATGTTGGATTTTTATTTGCATCAAATTGATTCTACAAAAAACAATGAACCTGATTTTCAAGCTCGATTCAATTGCGATGGAAGTGCGTGGTTGAAAGCCTATCAAAAATACCGTTCTCCTGCTCAATTTAATCGATTAATCGCTGCCATTAAATCAGGCCACATAAGTAGTCCATTGAATAGTCTGGTGAGTACTTATGGCGCTCAGCCTGCTGAGGCCGTTATCAGAGGCATGTATTATGCTGGAAGTTTAGAAAGAAAATATAATCTCCGATTTACGTTAGCTCAGTCGATGGAAAACAATACGATTCCATTGGGTTTGGCCTCGCTTTGGGCGGGCTCAGGAGTGAAATATAGTTATAAGGGAGTTGGGGGTTATGGTAGTCAAATGACCTATGAATACCGAGAAAATCGGCGAAATCAATTGTATCAATACAAGGGCTTAGATGGAACTTCGGTGCTGACAAAATGGTACGATTACAATGAGAAAAGTAATCCAGCATTTGGGGGCTATGCAGAATGTAGGCTATATCCAAAAAAGAGAACCGTCAGTCAAACTGAAGAACTGGAACAGGTTATAGATAGATTAGATGCATATACGAATACGAAAACGTATCCGTTTAACATTGCCGGTGTCTTTGGATATGGTTGGGATGACCTTTCTACTTTTGTATCAAATCCATTTATCAATGCCGCTAAAAATAAGACTACGGATATTAGAAAAGTACGAGTTTCCAACGAAGTAGATTTTTTTGAAGACGTAAAAAAGACGTATCCTAATTTACGGTCTGAGTCGCTAAGCTATGGAAATGAATGGGATATATATTGTGCTTCCATGAATGAGACGACGGCAAAAGTTAGGCGTTCTTTGGAAAAATTACGATCTGCTGAAGCCCTTGCCTCCATCGTTTCACTGAAAAATAAATCTTTTGGCTTGAATTTGATTGAATCAAAAGAAAAAGCTTGGGAGTCTTTGGGTTTTTATTGGGAACATAATTGGACCGCAGATGGACCGGTTAGTAGAAATATACGGGCAACTTGGCAGGAGAAATTACAAAATAACCTGACGAATTATGTTGACACGCTATTTTTGGCTGCTTCTAGAGAACTAGGTTCGCAAATTGCAAAAGCCAAAAATCCGCGGTTTTATGTGTTTAATCCATTAAGTTGGATTAGAAATGATGTAGCTGATATAGCCTATGATGGTGATTTTCCAGTAAAAGTGATGGATGTTTCAACGGGCCAAGAGGTAGAAAAGCAATTGATCACGAAAGGCGATAAAAAATATTTGAGAATTTGGGCGACAAATTTACCTTCGGTGGGTTACAAAGTTTTTGAAATACAAAAGGGTGCATCTAAGATGCTTAATCATGGCCTTTCTGTTTCAAGAGATGAGATTTCAAATCAATTCTACCACATAAAGTTATCGCCATCTGGCGCAATTACTGAAATCATTGACCGTAAGTCAAATAATAAATCTTTGGTTTTAGCAGGGAAATCCCTAAATAATATAGGTGTTAAAAATCTGCAGGATGGTACATTGACCATTGAAAATGCTGGCCCAGTTTCCATAACGTTAAAAGCCGTTTCCAATGATCCAATCTTACATACCGTACGACTTACCTTATTTGCAAATAGTCCAAGAATTTTAATTGAGGATCATATTCAATCCAATTTCAAGGATGTGAAGACTTGGGATTTTGCCTTTAATCTTAAAAATCAAACGACTCGTCATGAAGAAGTGGGAGCGATTTTATCCGCTAAATCAGAGAAAAGGGGTGGACATTATTCTTCCATGCAAGCCCGACTTGACTGGCAAACGTTCAATCATTTTGCGGACATGAGCGAAAATAATTTTGGAATAACGTTATCGAATCAAGACTGTAGCTTTTTTAAATTGGGTGAAAGTAAAGTGGATTCTTTATGGGAGAATTCCTCCGAATTACACGCTTTAGCCGGGGGGCAAGTGGATAAAAAATTAGAGGATAAAGCGATGATGGGTATTTTTGATCAAAATGGTCAACAGTCCTTCTTCTATAATTTTGCTCTAACAACACACAAAGCATTTGATGCAACGTTAGCCATGAAGTTTTCGTTGGAACATCAAAATCCATTAAGTACTGCTTGGATTGATGGGGAAAATAGCAAGAGCCAAAACACCTTTTCACTCCTCTCCATTAATTCACCTAACGTATTGCTATGGAGTGTTAAACCAGCCGAAGAGGGTATTTCAAGTGGCTTAATTACGCGGTTTTGGAATATGGATGCTAAGCTGCTTAACCCAATGGTGAGGCTCTCAAAACCGATTCAATCTGCTTCGCAAACCACCCATATTGAGACGAATAAGATAAGAATAAAACCAATAAATGGCCAATTGAAAACCGATTTCAATCCATTTCAGATGAAATCATATCGGGTGAAAGTTTGGTAAATTTTAATTTCTTTCTCGGTAAAATAGAGTAAATTGATTTTGGTTGGTGGTGCTAAAACCGAATTAGAAGGACCTGATTTGATGCATTTTCGATACCATTAGATTTGTTTCATTTCTACGGTTCCATACCGCCAAAAAAATTTAAGTCTCTGATTTTTATGGACTTTTTTTGCCCGATATTTTTTTGACCTCGTTTAAACTTTTGGAATTTTAGGGCTCTTTGGTCTACTTATTCTCCTCATTTTCTAATTTTATCAATCAAAATGTGTAGTTTTTGATCCCAACTATTTCAAAAGAAATTGAAAAATAAAAAAACATGAAAATCAACCAAGAAATCATTCAGTTATTTGATGAATATACGCACAAGCCTTTAAGCCGAGAAGTATTTTTGAACCGATTAACCAAATTAGTAGGCGGTGCGGCAGCCTTAAATACTATTTTGCCCGTTTTAGAAGGGAGTTATGCGGCAAGTGCTAAAGTAGCTGAAGACGATCCAGATTTAAATTTTTCTACCGCCGAATTTCCATCACCCAACGGTATCATGAAAGGATATTTAGTTCAACCCAAAGATGCAAAGGAGCGCTTAGGTGCTGTTTTGGTGATTCATGAAAATAGGGGTTTGACGCCGCACATTAAGGATGTGACCAGGAGAATTGCCAAAGAAGGTTTTATCGCTTTAGGGATTGATGGACTTAGTCCTTTTGGGGGTACGCCCACGAATGAAGACGAGGGACGAACGTTGATTGGGAAATTAGATGCCAAGCAAAATCTTGATAATATGGCGAGTGGATTAAGTTTTCTAAGAACTTTGAAAAATAGTAATCAGAAAACAGCCTGCATTGGTTTTTGTTGGGGTGGTGGTGTTGTGAATGATTTAGCAGCCAAGGATCCTAAATTGACTTTAGGCGTTCCTTATTATGGTCGGCAAATTGACGCTTCACTCGTGCCTAATATCAAAGCCAAATTAATGTTGCACTACGCTGGGTTAGATGAAAGGATCAATGCGGGCATCCCTGCCTACGAAAATGCATTAAAAAACAATCACATCGATTATCAATTATTTGTTTACGAAGGAGCCCAGCATGCCTTTAATAATGATTCTTCACCTGCTCGATACCAAGAAGCCACGGCTCGTTTGGCCTGGGAAAGAACCATCAACTTCTTTAAAAAGCATTTAAAAAGCTAAGCTGTTTCACTCATGGATTCATCCGCATTTTGAAGTTGCGGATGAACCTTTTATATGAATGAGAAGCCATTTCTTTGGGATAAAGCGACCCTATTCTTTTTTCTTAAACAAGTCCAAATGCTTATTATTCACGAGTGGTTTGGCCCAAAAACCGATGCTGAAAATGTAGAGCAGTGTGATGAATAGAACGCTCATGCCTATTTTTAACCCAAAAACATCGCCCACACCCCCAATGATAAAGGGTAAAATGGCGCCCCCTACAATTCCTGTGACTAAAATTCCAGAAAAGGAACCATGGTTCTCTTTGAACGAATTTAAGGCTAAAGAAAAGATGATGGGAAACATAACAGAAAGAAATAAGCCAAGCAAAGGAAAAGCCAATAATGCCATGGATTTTGTGCCCAAAAGTGCGAGAGCTAAGGAGGCAATGGCTAAAAAAGAAAATGTTGCCAGCACAATTCTGCTATCCAATATTTTCAAAAGGATTAATCCAAGAATTCCCCCAGCAGTCATTAATCCCCAAAAATAAGCGATTGTATCGGCTCCGGTGGTCTGTGGATCTACCCCATGATACGTCGACAAAAATTGTGAAATCCAATTGGATATTCCCTGCTCTGTGCCCACATAACAAAGCATGGCGATGAAATACAAGATCACATATTTATTTTTAAACAAGGCCAAATGGATTTCTAAGGGTCCCGGTTTTTCACTTTCGTCCAATTCGACTTTGGGGAATTTTGATGCATAAATAATCACAACCATCAATAAACTAACGGCAATAAATAAGACATAGAGTGAAAGCCATGGGAATGCATCGGGTATTTTTTGGAAAAATGATGCAACCAAGCCCGACTGACTAAAGGATAATTTCTTTTGTAAAATAAAGGATTGATAGACGAAAGGGCTTAAGTATGAAGCTGAGCCAAAAATCAATTGGGCCCACACAGAAAAATTCGCATAATTTTCCTCACCTCCAGCCGTTCTAAGCAATGGATTAACCACCACTTGCAACATGGCCATTCCACAACCAATAAGGAATAACGAGAGTATCGCTGAAATATAATTGGGTGAAACAACGATTAATAATGAACCTAAACTCGCAAGCAAAAAGGCAAACATCATCACCTTCTTTTCTTTGAAAACCTCTAGCATAATGCCTGCCGGAATGGACATAAATCCATACGCAATGAAAAATGCAAAGGGCAACAGCGATACCATGGTCAGACTTAAATGAAATCCGGTAATGATGTCGGGGATGATGGGGCCAATGATATTTGAAAGGAAAGAGATGACGAAAAAAGTCAACAAAATGATGAAGACGATGTAGGGACTTTTTTTCATTTTTTTTGGTTTAGTTTTCCCAAATTTAATCGATTTTATTGAGTAATGTATGATCCTTTTCTACCATGGTGATGTGGTTTTTCGATGGAGTCTAATCGTACATTTAAATAACAATGCTGATAATTTTTATACATTTATGAAATTTTAGATTTTAAAGCTGAATTATTCATGGAAACCTACGGAAACATATTAGTCATTGTTACCCCATTGTTTTTATTTTTAGTGCTTTTTGAAAAGTGGTACGGTTGGTATAAGGGCTTCGAAACGGTGGAAACCTTGGACATGATTTCAAGTTTGAGTTCGGGGGTAACGAATTCAACTAAGGATGTTTTAGGACTTAGTGTGGGGATTTTGTCCTATCCATGGTTGGTGGAGCATTTTAATATTATTCAAGTTCAGTCAAGTGTCTTGTTGTATTTTATTGCGTTTATGGCACTCGATTTTTCAGGATATTGGGTACATCGTTTAAACCATACGATTAATATTTTTTGGAACAATCATTTGGTTCATCATAGCAGTGAGGAATTCAATTTGGCATGTGCATTGAGGCAAAGCATTTCTGTTTTTTTTCGAATTTTCACATTTTTGTTATTGCCTGCGGCTCTTTTTGGAGTTCCACAAAATGTTATTGCTGTGGTTGCCCCGCTGCATTTATTTGCCCAGTTGTGGTATCATACGCGTCATATAAAAACGATGGGTTGGCTTGAATATATCATTGTGACACCTGCGCATCATCGGGTGCATCATGCAATTAATCCGGAATATTTGGATAAAAATTATGGCCAAATATTTATTTTTTGGGACCGACTTTTTGGTACATTCCAAGAAGAAAGAGCTGATATTCCAGCCGTTTATGGAATCACTAGACCGGTTCGAACTTGGAATCCGATCAAAATTAATTTCATGCATCTTTGGTTATTAATTCAAGATGCTTGGCATGCAAAATCATGGAAGGATAAAATACGTATTTGGTTTATGCCTTTAGGTTGGCGCCCCGAAAATGTCATTAAGGAGTATCCTGTGTACAAAATTGAAGATGTCTACCATTTTGAACATTATAAAAAAGAGGCTTCTCCTTCGCTTAGGTACTATTTATGGGGCCAACTCTTTAGCCTACTTTTGATCGTTTCCTATTTATATAGCCACATTGCCAGCATTGGTTCTCCAGGAATATTTATGTATGGAGCATTTATTTTTGTTCACATCTATGCTTTAACGGATTTGATGGATGGAAATTCAAAAGTTTGGATCCTTGAAACGGTCAAAAATATGGCTTGTGTTTTATGGATTGTACAATCCGGTGACTGGTTTGGCTCAAGCCAAGTATCTGTTTGGATTGCCCCAGCTTTAGTTTTGTATTTTGCTATAACTACCTTTTTTGTATTTTCCTTTTGTCGATCCAACTTGGTTTCGAGCCCTTCAAAATAACTAAATAGCTTACATTTTTTTGGGTTATTTCTAAAACAATTTTCGACTCTTAGCTCCAGCTTTACTAACTTTTGAAAAGTTAGTAAAGCTTAGCTAAGTTATTAAAATTCAAACAAATGCCTTCTTTTTTCCCATCAGTAAACTGATCAAATAAATTAAATATCAAGAGATTGAATTTTTGATTGAGCAATTGGGTTAGATGATCAAATGGCTTGACTATAAGATTTTTCCGCTACCTGCGAACTAAGAAGTTTTAAGTCAAAGGCCTTACAAACATTGCGTGTGAAGTGCTTTCCCAGATCTGTAAGTTCAACACCATAAGGCCCATAATTCAAAAGTCCATCGGCTGCTAATGCTTCCAATGCCTCAAAAGTGAATTCTTCTAAGAGGGCTAAATCATCTTCCCGAAAAAATGTTCTTCCCTGGCAAGCAATATCCAAAATATACTGCCTCATTTTCTGGTCAATATGGTTTAAAAAATAGCCCTTAAAAACGGCAAGTTCTTCTCGGTTAATTTGTTCAAAATACTCGCTGATGGATTTTTTGTTTTGGGCAAATCCATAGTAAATATCACTGATGCTTGAAACGCCTAAACCCAAAAGTAAACCTGTTTTTTGAACCGTATATCCCATGAAATTTCGGTGCAAACTTCCTTCTGAATGAGCCAACACCATTTGGTCAGCGGGCAAAGCAAAATGATCCATGCCTATGTCAACATATCCTGCCTTGCTAAACATGTTTTTGCCTTGTTGGTACAAAGCCATTTTTTGGTTTGCATGAGGTAAATCGCGTTCATCAAATAGGCGTTGGGCCCGGCTCGTCCAGGGCACATGAGCGTAACTATAAAATGCAATTCGATCCGGCCTGATAGTCAAGGCATCTTCTATAGTCTTGGTTATTTTCTGTAAATCTTGTCTGGGAAGGCCATAGACTAGGTCCAAATTAATCGACTCATAACCAAGTTCTCGAGCCCATTTAACCACTCTTTTTACATTTTTTAATGGCTGAATTCGATTAATGATTTGTTGGACTTCGAGATTACTATCTTGCATTCCAAAACTCACTCGATTAAATCCAAAAGACCTAAACATCTTTAAGTGCGCTTTGGTCGTATTATTTGGGTGTCCCTCAAAACCAAATTCGTGCTCCTCAGGAACGATGGAATCTTTCAAAATTGCTTGCAGAAGTCGGGTCAAATTTTCTGGCGAGAAAAAAGTAGGCGTACCTCCGCCTATGTGAAATTCACGAATGACGGGATTTTTTCCCATCAAAATTTTATATAAATACCATTCTTTAATGAGTGTGTCAATGTATTCTTTTTCGACCGAGTGATTGGTCGTAATGCGTTTGTTGCAGCCGCAAAAAGTGCAAAGACTTTCACAATAGGGGAGGTGGATGTATAAGCTAATTCCCTCTTGGGTATTCGATTCGTTAAACCTTCGAATAAATAATAATTTCCAATGTTCGCCGTCTATATTTTCTTCCCAAAACGGTACGGTAGGATAACTGGTGTAGCGCGGAATGGCCACATTGTATTTGGTCAATAAATCGAATGGAATCTCCTGCATAGCTCGCAAATTATACAATTTGCTTGGGGCTAAAAATGACTTTTGTCAACCTTCATGCCTTTCAGGAAGGTATTTTTAAGAAAAATCAAGTGCTTTACGCTCCGGTTTATAAGCTCAATAAATAACCCGTTAAATCCGACAAATCTTTTTCTTTTAAGCCCATGGAAGTGGGCTCTGGCATCAAACTGTTTTTTTGTTGTACCCTAGAAGTCACGTCCGAAGCTTTAATATTGTTTCTTTTTCCCGTTAAATCTTTCAAGATAATTTGCTTGGCATCCGCCATTAAAAATCCATAATAGCTGCCTGTGCTTGTGCTAATCATCCAGGGTTCATATCCAAAAGCTAAACTGGCCGATGGGTTAATGATGGCGTCAAGCATATTTTTTTTGTCAAATTTCTTTTTAATGAGCGTCAAATCCGGACCTATGTCCGCTCCTTTACCTGAGGCTTTATGGCAAGAAATGCAATTTGTTTCAAATAGATTTTTTCCTCTTTTAGGATCGGAAGGCATGTTGTTTGCTACATCAATGGAGAGTGATTTGCCGTTTGGACGCCTAAAATAATCCGCCGCCATGCTCCGAATGGACATGTCTTTATTATTGAAAATATGAAGTTCGATCAGTTCCCTAACCTTTGTTTTGATTTTCCCTTTTACTGCGTCGACCATCAATAAACGTGCGCCATAGGTATCCAAAGCTAATTTTTTAGCTAATTCTTCTTTTTTTTCTGCCGCCAGCGTTGTGTCAGTTAATAAAGAGTTTTCTGAAGCGATCATCCATTTTTGTTCAGGGCTCAATTGTCGCTCTTCTTCCAATTGCCAGGCAATGACATTTTCCCAATTATTGGTCTTGCGGAAACCAACCCAGTAATCTGCTTGTTGGGCCACGTCAGCCAATTTCGATTTAGTTAAATCAAGCATGGCATGTGCTGCTTCCGGGGAATTCATAAATGCGATGGTCGTTAGTGCCTCTTTTCGTTGATTTGTAGTCAATGATGGCGATTGAGCTCTTTTTTTAATCAATTGTATGCTGGCATTTGGGTGCAGCTCCCACAAAATAGAACTTTGAGCTGCTGATAAATTGAGTGGATTTACAGGTAATTTTTTGACAAAATCCGCATAGAATAATTCCCTTTTTTCATCTACGCCAATCCCCAATGCGGTTAATAAATAAGGATCTTTTGTGCTAACCTTACTCGCTATATGTAACAAATCTGTTTTGCTTTCCTTATAATTTAGGTCTCTGAGACCTATCGCAATTTCCCTTAAAATGGATGAATGCAATGGAAATTTTAAGAGCTTTTGATTAATTCCTGATAGGTTTTTACTTGATTTTCGCAAGGCTCGGTAGGCTGTTACCGCTATTTCAGATGAGGTCCCGACCTTGGTTGCAGGTTTTGATGTATTTTTAATTAAGATATTTTCTACTTTTTCTAAACCTTTTGGACCTAAAGCAGCTAAAAGCCAAATGGCCCTTGCTTGAATGTAGGGATTTGGATCCTTTAAAAGTACTTCGATGTTTGGAATGACTTTTTCTCCTGCATTTTTTAATTTTTCAAAAGCCGTAGCTCTTACGTTGATGGCGGGCGATTTTAACACGTTAACGAGCCCTCTGGTGCTGGAGAAATCGAATGTTGGGTTTTTAAGTTTTTTCCCTTTTGGCGTAATTCGATAAATTCTTCCATATCCTTTTTTATCGTTCATGGCATGGCCTCCAACAACCGCATCGTACCAATCTGCGACATAAATGGCGCCATCAGTGCCTGTGACGGCATCACTCGGTCTAAACCATTTTCTTTTGTCGGCCTCAAAATTGTCATTCCAAACATAGTATTCATCGTTGACAGGAAAAGAACTAATTAAATCAAAGCGATTCATCTTAAAGCCTGCACCATGGGGACTTGTTTTGTACCCAAAAACTAAATTCCTTCCTGCTTCACAACTTAACAGCATGCCTCTATATTTTTCTCCCAAAGCATCCCCTTCATAAACGGTTACTCCTGTGGGGGAACCGGCGCCTGTTTTATCACCCACTTTCAATACTCCAGGGTCCTCTTGGTGCCAATGCGCGGTGAAAATATCTTGATCTAATCTTCGATCACCTTGCCAATACCGGGTACCATCTTTGGAAAAATATCCAGCATTACTTCCTTCCATGAGCCAAGAAGTTCGGCATGCAATCACTTGGTCATCATTGTCATTTTGCCACATGTTTCCGTAAGAATCCATGGCAACTTCATAACTATTTCTAAAATTATGCGCCATTACTTTCAACTGGGTCGCATCAGGAGCGATTTCCAAAGCCAAACCACCCACCCAAACACGTCCATCATCGCTTTTCTGATTTCCCGAATTATTCTTATTGTAGGGAGTCCCACCCGCATAAAGGCTCCCCGAGCGCAATGTAAAACCCGACTTATCCTTAACCAGATGAGGCCCAGCATTTCCTACATTGAAAATGAATTTTCCATAGGGAGTGGCTAAAAACGAATGCAAAGAATGGTCATGGTCAAATCCCCCAAACCCCGTTAAAAACACCTCTTTTTTGTCGGGTTTGTCATCTTGATTTTCATCTGTGTATACAATCACATGCGGCGAAGCGCTGACAAAAATTTTATTGCCTATGACCGCAATGCCTAAAGGAGCTTTTAAGTCCATGTCTTGGACAAATACAGTGGACTTGTCTGCTTTCCCATCTTGGTCTGTATCTTCTAAAATTATGACACGATCGCCTTGACCTTTGTAATTGAATCGGGCATCGGGTTTATTGTTAAAATCTCGATATTCAACGGCCTCGGTCACCCAAATACGTCCTCTAGCATCCACGTCCATATTGGTTGGGTTGTACAGCATCGGTGATTCCGCCCAAAGTTCGACCTCCAATCCCTCTGGAACAAACAAAGTAGTTCCGTCATTCGTGAAGAATATAGGGAATAAAAACAGCAAAATTGTGCTAATGATTTTCATATTTTACATGGGTTTTTAACAATAATTTTACGCGGTTATTTCAAAGATTTCGAAGGTAATTCAAATGGTGTCAACAAGTTTTTGTTTGGTCACATTTTGAAAGGCTATAATTGTTTGTTTTAGGCAATTAGATCCCTCAAAAATCGATTGTTTTTTAAATAGCTTTCAAGCATCGTTTTTCCTGGAGGAACGGCTCCCTCAATTTGAATCGCACCCGAATATCCGATTTCATCGAGGCAATTTTTAACTCGTTGGAAATCCACTTTGCCTTGCCCCAATAGCGCATCATTTTCCTTAAAGTGAAATTCACAGATTTGTTTTTTCTTACCTAGCCATTTAATTTCCTCATAGATGTTGTAACCCATTTTTTCTGAATTGGCCACATCATAATATACGTTTAGATTGGGCGAGCCCACCGCATCGATGATGCGCATGTGTTCCTCGGCACTTAACCACGACTCTATGCCTAAACGAACGCCTGCTTTTTCTGCGATAGGCATAATATCTTTGAATTTTTGGATCACGGCATCTTGTCCTTTTGAATCATTTTTCAAATCTCCTTGATTAAAAAAAGCGATTAGTACGGCTTTTACATTAAATTCTTTGGCGACTTGAATGCTGTCGGCGACCCATTGGTCCGTTTGCTGGTCCGACTTAAAAGGGTAATTGTTGAGCTCACCGATGCCTAAACCGGTAAAGCCCACTTTAAAGATTTTTGCTAAAGATTTATATGCTTCTTGCACATCTTTTCTACGTAAATGCATGTTGTTGGCTTTTAAGCCAAGGCTTAATTGGACACCATCTAACCCTATTTCTTTGGCCATTTCCATGGCTCCTAAATTGGACGTGTTGGAGATAGACCAATCGCATGCGCCGATGGAAAAACGTTTGCCAGTTGCATTTTTTTGTGTCTCGGTCAATAAGGCATTTTGATGTGACATGGCGGCAAAAATCCCCAAAGCACTTTGTTGCAAAAATTGCTTTCTTTTCATAGGTTTTAAAGGTTTATTTCTGACTAGCTTTACCCAACTTTACTAACTTTTCAAAAGTTAGTAAAGTTAGTAAAGCTTAATTTGATTTGAGTCCTCTTTATTCATTTTATCTATTTCTTGATCAACCATTTTTTGTCCATTTGATTCGTATTTATACAGACCTGTTGGATATTCCAATGAATTAGTAGTGACGCTTAAATTTCTGTTTTTATATTTTTGCTAGTAAAGTAGATAATTGTCAAAAGAAAAATACAAAGGAGCAACACAAAAGACGCAAAGATGAAAATATAGTCCATCGAAATGTTCGAATCTCGAAGAATCCCCCCTGCATAAATTCCTATGCCTCCCACAATACAAGCAAATAAATTTAATATGCCATAGGCTGTTGCTCGATATTTCTCATCAATAATCGTACATAGAATAGGCATTAGATTAGCATCCGAAAATACCTTGGTAAAGGCATATATCATAAAACCTAAAATCGCTATTTCAATTAAATTTGTATTTACGGCCAATAAAATGCCTGGAATCGCAATCAATAAACCAATCGTTGGGATCAGAATTCTTGCACTTTTATTTGTTTTGTTCCACCGATCTGCCAGTAATCCTCCTACGACTACTCCAACCATCGAAAAGGGATATAAATATCCCGTAGCATATAAACCTGCGATTCCTTGAGATAAATTGAAATGTTCTTGGTAATATGTAGGCAACCAGCCCATGATGAGCCAACCTACAATCCCTAGTAAACACCAAAAACTAAGTAAAAGACAAAAATTAAAGTTTGTCAATAATGTGCGTACTGCCTGAAAAAAATGAATCTTTTTTTCAACTAGGCGATTTGCAATTGACTCTGATTGTACTGGCTTGTCTTTTAACACAAACGCCAAAATTATAGCATAAAATACACCGACAATACCAAAAATAAAAAAGGCATAGTTCCATGAATGAAGTTCGGCTATCCAACCACCTACAAAGCCTAAACTTTGCCCAGCGATAATTCCTGTCATATGTATTCCTATGGCCAATGACCTAGTTTTGTTGCCATGATAATCTGTGATTAAGGCCAATGCTGCAGGCAAATAACAAGCTTCACTTATTCCCATACAGGCTCGAGTGAGTAATAACATGTCAAAATTTGTTACATAGGATGTCATCCAAGTGACCACTGACCAGATACATGTGCTAAAAATGATGACTCGACTTCTTTGAAATCGATCGGCTAAAAAACCTCCAATTGGACTAAAAATACCATACGAAAATAAAAACACACTCGAAAGCATTCCGAATTGCGCATTACTCATCGGTATTTTTTCTACAATAGAGCTTCTCATGGTGCTCATCATCGTTCGATCGAGGTAATTAAGAAGTCCTACAAGGCATAATAAATAAACAATGAGCCATTCTTTTGACCAAAATGTTGTCATGGAAGATAGCCGAATATCTTTTTCTGGGGTTTCTAAATCAAGTTTATTTATTATGGACATTAAGCTTGTTTTTCAAAATGGAATTCACGTGCGAATCATTTTTCAATTAAGTTGACGTATGACTTTTTTGAGATAAGATAACGGTATTTTGGCCAAATAAATCGACGCTTTTCCCTCATGCGAGGAATAATATGAAACCCATAAATAGTTGCCATACCTAACCATTCCGGCATAACTTGTGTCACCTCCTGAGGGCAATCGGATAATTTCCTTAAAATCTTCTGAACCCTTCTTGACAAAAATTCCAGTTGACAAATTAGTTCCCTCGTGAATTCTTGTTGCTGCAATGATATTCGTTTGATTTTTGTCAAAAATAAAATTAGGACCACCAAGACGCATAGGCATTTTTTGAAAGGTCCAATCAACATAGGGATATGTGCTTTTTGCCATGACACCTACTTTATCATCTAATTCTCTTCGAATCATGGTATACATCGTATTTTGTTTGTCGATGCGAATAGTTGCCTCATTTGGGAATCCTGAAAGTTCGAGTTTAGAAACTTTGGTATACTTTTTGCCATCCAGTGTTTTAACGAGAAAAAGAGATGTGGGACCTTTTCTTTCGTCTGGTCCGACCTGATAATCAATTCCATATCCGATGCCTTTGTGCCAGGTAACTCGCCAGATCCAATCACCCCAGGAAACGATAGCTGGGTCGATTTCAACGGGTTCAGGGTCAGAAAATGTGGTACCTGTCGAATTCGAAAAAGACACATGAGGAATTCTCCCTTTTAGTATTTTATCAACATAGATACTTCCTCCAATAATGACCATGATTCGTCCTTGGGGCGTAATTGATAATTTTGCATCGCGTAAATCAAAGCCTTTTTTTTCCAATAATGCTAGCTCATTCCAGATTTGACCATCTCTCGACTGAAGGATGCGAATTTTCCCATCGCTACCTCCTACATGACCTGATCCTTCCCTGAAAACACAATAAAAATTACCTTTAAATCGAATCAGATCTGTAAAAGCATTATGTTCTCCCTTATCCCAAATTTTTGTGATTTGTACATTTTCAGCCTTTTGACCTAGCAGTTGAAAGGCACAGATCATAAAAAAGTAAATGGAAATAAGTTGGCGTAGTTTCATAATAAATCATTTTTTATTTTAAAAATATATGTTTTAATAGGTTCATTTATTTTGTTGGGTATTCATTTGTAACCAAGCATAAGCTGCTGCTGCTTTAATATCTAACATATCGGAATCATCTTGGTTTAGAATCACTTTTGAATCTGCGGGATAGCGGCTTGGACCAGTGGATGATAATACTCGTTCGATAATCATTCGATCTTGTGCTAAATAATTAGTTGCTAGTGCCTTGCATAATTCTATTCTTTCTGATTTATTTTGTGAATTCTCAAAGCGAAGGAGCCGGTTTCTTATATCTTGGAATGTTTCATCAGCATAATGCTTGTTTCGGTTATAATGAATATAGGCCGCACCTATCAGGTAAACGTAGGTTTCGGAATTCTGTTCCTCGTTTAAAGCCAAGTTGGCCAATGTCACCCAAGTATCTTTGTTCATATCGGGCACTAAAAAACCTAGTGCATAGGCGGCTAATGAACGATTTTTCGCATTTACATTACTTATATCCTTTAGTAGTGCGTTATAATTAGGACGTTCACCGGCATGTATGGGCAGGCAATATCCCCAATGACTAAATGAAAAAATCATACCCTCAGAAACTAGATCCTTACGTACTATTTTGGGACTCAAATTTTTAAACGAAACACCAAGTTTGGCTAATGATTCAGCTGCATGGATTCGATCGGGCCCTGAGGTATTTAAATAAGCGCTTTTAATTTTATTGATCCAGAATTTACGCTCATTCTTTTCTTTTGAGGCGAGGGATTGGGCACGCCAAAAACCAATTCGTTTCTCAGGTGTTTCTGCAAAGGGTTTAAGTTGTGTCAGGGCTAATGCTTTTGCCTTTTTTTTATATCCTAATTTTGCTAGGTATTCAATCGCATGCACTGAGATCCAAAAGTTAGAACTTTGGGCCACCTCGATTAAATCTTGGATTTTATCTGATTCTGTGGGTAACTGAATAGGATGACTCCCCAGCGTGGGTAAAAAGATAAAGGAAATAAACAGGCTCAAGAGGTTCATTTTCTTCCATCTAGCGAAATGATTGAATCAAAAAATCCGACTTCTTCTAACTGCATTCTCAAACGCTTTATTTCTTCATTGGTTAAATTACGTAGAGGACTTCGACAAAGACCAAAGTCCAAACCTGTCATATTCATAATCGCTTTTCCACCTACGATGGCATTTACATGATTCAACATGATTTCTACCACTTGAATCGATTTCATTTGAAGGCTACGAGCTAAGGCATAGTTTTGATCGGAATAAGCATTCAAAATTGCATGATAAAGACCAGGCATAAAATTAAATGTAGTTCCAATGGCCCCTTCAATGCCTAAGACAAGTCCATTGATCAAAATCTCGTCATGTCCATGCAAGACATCAAATCTTCCATTTTCTAAAGCCATGCATTGATGCATATCCATGTAGTCGGTATGGGTGAATTTAACACCGGCTAAGTTGGGGATGATGCCTGAGGCTTTTTTGAATAATTGGTTTACCTTGATATGACAGCCTGTGATTGCCGGCAAATGATAATAGTAAAAAGGGGTATTGGGTGCTGATGAGGCTACTTCTTGGCAAAAATCAACCATCACATCCAAGTCTGAAGATGGAAAAAAATTAGGGGCCATACAAGCCACTGCATATACGCCATTTTTTTCACCATGAGCGGCTAAATTCTTTGCTATTTCAACACTAGAGCTACCTACATGAACGATGATTTTGAAATTCTCATCGCTAAATTCCATCCATTTTTCAATGATGGATTTTCGTTCTTCGATCGTTAATAACATTCCTTCCCCCGTAGAGCCGTTGACAAAAACACCAGCTAATCCTTGATTCTTTAATCGATTGGCATAAGCTGGTATCAGGTCCAAATGAATTTTTCCATCTGGAGTAAAAGGAGTAAAAACAGCTGCAATTAATCCTTTGATTTTTGGATATCGAAACATGTCAATGGATAAATTAAATTTTTTCTAATTTATACATATTTTTTTAAAATTATGCTTGCCTAATGAAGTTGATGCGATGATCTGAAAATAGATATTCAAATGAAATAGCAGGAATTAGATAGTAATTCTTGGACTTTAGTCCTTTCGTCTAGTGCCTTAAAGTGCCTCATTCTAATTTCTATTAATAGCCGAAAAACAAGTTTTCAAACCCATTAACTATCCAAAATCTCTTTCACAAGCATACCATAATTTTGATTGAATCAAGTGATTTTAAATGAAAAAATCGAATAAAAAAGAATGGTCAAATATACCAACGAACCTTTGCCATTAAATTATTTATTACATTTATCAACGCTTCTTTCATTGCATGCCAAAATTTGCCCTACTTTTTTTTCTAGTATTCATTTCCTGTACCCAGGATGAAATAAATCCGTCGGCAGATTATGTTCCACAAGTAGCTAAAGGCTATATCATACCTCATACCTATTATACCTTGTCTTATTCTCCCACTGACCGACAAGCTGAATTTGCCTATTATTTTTTGTCAGCTGCATCAATCAACGGCACTCAGGATCGTACGGATGACTTTCGTATAGACCCCTCCGTTAAGTCTAATCCTGTGTCGAGTAATTCCTATCAAGGTTCGGGGTTTGACCGGGGACATTTAGCTGCCGCCGCCGATTTTAAGTTGAATGAAAAGGCCATGTCGGAAACATTTTTCATGTCCAATATGTCCCCGATGACCCCATCGTTCAATCGAGGAATTTGGAGTAATTTAGAAGATAAAGTACGCGAAAACGCGTTAAGTTTGGGGGGCGTTTATGTGGTGACAGGTCCTGTACTTACGAATAATTGTGGCACCATTGGCGGTG
>CANHXO010000044.1 GCA_947464595.1 Cytophagaceae bacterium | reverse complement strand
GAAGCTTTTGATACATTCATTAATGGTAATGAATATTTGAGTACAAGAAGAGGGCAATATGCTGAACGTAATGGTGCATTTTCTCCTTGGTTGACTCGTTTTGATTTTACTGTTGAGCAAGATTTTTACATCAAAACTGGAAAAAACAAAAAGAATATCATTCGTTTAAGAGCTGATATTTTAAATGTTGGAAACCTATTAGATAATGCTTGGGGCATTGGATGGTCTCCTACAAATGCAAATCCTTTAGCTTTTACAGTTGCTCCTAATGGAACAGTGTCTTATAGACTAAACACTCAAACTATTCAGAATGCATCAGGTGCTAATGAAACGATTTTATTGAGAGATTCATTTGTTAAATCATTGAACGTTAACAATGTTTGGCAAGCACAACTTGGTATTAGATATATTTTTAACTAATTCAAGTCAACCTATATGAAAAAAGGCTGCTCAATCGAGCAGCCTTTTTGTTTTCAATGAAAAACTTTTCAATGGGTAATATTTAGGTTTGTACTTGTTTGAGATGCATTTATGGAATCGATTTACCCTATCTATCGAAGATTATAGAAATAAATAAACCGGGTTTCCCCGGTTTATATTAGAATTCTTTATGGTGTGCCATGCGATGTAAATCTTCTGGGCTTAATGATTTAAAATACGCGTAGGTAATTTTTAAGCCTTCAGCGCGAGATACTTTTGGCTCCCAGTTTAATATGGCTTTTGCCTTAGTAATATCAGGCTTACGCTGCTTAGGATCATCGGTCGGCAACGGCAATGAGATAAGTTTTTGAGAAGTGCCTGTTAATTTGATAATTTCTTCACCAAATTCTTTTATGGTTATTTCGTCGGGATTACCGATATTCATGGGTTGGCTATAATCACTTAATAAAAGTCGGTAAATGCCTTCTACTAAATCGTCCACAAAGCAGAAAGCTCTCGTTTGTGATCCATCGCCAAACATGGTTAAATCTTCTCCACGTAATGCTTGACCTATAAACGCAGGTAGGACACGTCCATCATTTAAACGCATTCTAGGACCATAGGTATTAAATATTCTGACAATTCTTGTTTCTAATCCATGATAGGTGTGATATGCCATCGTCATAGCCTCTTGGAAACGCTTTGCTTCGTCATATACTCCACGAGGTCCCACAGGATTTACATTTCCCCAATATTCCTCTGGTTGAGGATGAACGGTTGGGTCTCCATATACTTCAGATGTAGAAGCAATTAAAACACGCGCGCCTTTGACTCTTGCTAATCCTAAACAATTATGAATACCCAAAGAACCTACTTTCAAGGTTTGAATAGGTATTTTTAAATAATCGATGGGCGAAGCTGGGGAAGCGAAATGTAATATATAATCTAAGTTTCCAGGTACATGAATAAATTTAGATACATCATGGTGGTAAAATTCAAAATTGGGCAGTTTGAATAAGTGTTCAATATTTTTTAAGTCTCCCGTGATCAAATTGTCCATGGCAATTACATGATAGCCTTCTTTAATAAAACGATCACATAAATGTGAACCTAAAAATCCTGCACCACCTGTAATTAATATTCTCTTCATATTGCTTTTAAGACTAATTACTTTTTTGGGCCGGGGTAAACCGGTACCCAACTAATACTTATTACCTTTTACTTATTACCTAATACCTCTTACCTAATACCTATTACCTATTACCTATTACCTATTACTTATCACTTATTTTACTTTACCACTCCACGGCCTATGGAATAATAGGTATAACCTAATTCCTTCATTTGAGCCATTTCATATAAATTTCTACCGTCAAAAATAACCTTATTTTTTAATAAGCCCTCCATACGTTCAAAGTCAGGTGTTCTAAATTGTGGCCATTCCGTCACAATAAGGAGTGCATCTGCTTGCTCAATGGCATCGTAAGGATTCTTTGAAAATGTAACGGAATCACCTAATATTTCCTTGACGTTTGGCATCGCCTCGGGATCATATACATTGATTTTACAGCCTAATTCAAGGAGATGTTCGATGTTGTATAATGCAGGGGCCTCACGTATGTCATCTGTGTAGGGTTTAAATGCCAAACCCCAAATACCAATGGTTTTACCAGCTAATTCGTTCTTAAAGTGATTTTTTATAATTGGAATTAATTTGGTTTTTTGCTTTTCATTGACCTTCATCACACTATCTAAAATGTGAAATTGGTAATTATTCTCTTCCGAAGTTTTGGCTAATGCTTGTACATCCTTAGGAAAACAAGAACCCCCATATCCGATTCCTGCAAATAAGAATCTTTTCCCAATTCTGGAGTCAGTTCCAATGCCTCTGCGGATATCGTCTACGTTTGCGCCAACTAACTCGCAAAGGTTTGCTATTTCATTCATGAAGGTGATTTTGGTGGCCAAAAATGCATTTGCAGCGTATTTAGTCATTTCAGCAGAACGTTCATCCATGAATATGATGGGATTTCCTTGACGAACCAAAGGTGCATATAAGCGATTTAAAATTTCTTTTGCCTTATTAGATTCAGTTCCTATCACCACTCGGTCTGGCTTCATGAAATCTTCTACAGCCACTCCTTCGCGTAAAAATTCTGGATTAGATACTACGTCAAATAGATCAGGAGAAACATTTTTGGCAATAGCTTGATGAACAAGTTCTGATGTACCCACGGGTACGGTACTTTTGTCAATAATCACGGTATATTCAGTGATTAATGGTCCTAGATCTTTAGCAACTTGTAAGATGTATTTTAAATCGGCTGATCCGTTTTCTCCGGGAGGAGTTGGCAAAGCTAGAAAAATAACTTTTGCTCCCTTAATTCCATCTTGCAGTGATGTAGTAAAATTCAATCTTCCTTCTTCTACATTTCTATGAAATAAATCTTCTAAACCAGGTTCATAAATAGGAACCTCGCCTGCTTTCATTTGATTAATTTTATCTTCATTGATATCCACGCATGTTACATGATTTCCCGTTTCTGCGAAACATGTGCCCGTGACTAAACCTACATATCCGGTACCAACTACAGCTATTTTCATTTTTTAATCTTAAATTAATTATAAATTTGGATATAAAATTAGCTAATAATCTTTAAAAATTACAACTATTGATTGAATGCTTAGGGTATTTGGGTTATAACATTACCTATACTACCTGAAGGCTCCATAATATGTAGCCAGTTGGCCAGTGTGACTGAAATATCACTAATATGCGTTCTTTTTATGACTTCCGAAGGCTTAACTTTCCAACCATAAAACAACAAAGGAACGTGCGTATCATAGGCATATAAGGTGCTATGAGTTGTACCTGTTTTGGAACCCATAAACCAAGATGGTTTTAACAAAATCATGAAGTCACCACTTCTTGCGGGATGATAGCCGTTGGCGATTAATTGAGTATACTGTGCATTTAATTGAGCACTAGCTATATCTTGTAAATTAACAAGCTCTGAAAATCCTACATGACCTTGATACGATTTTCTCACCACATCAAATAATTTCTTTGAGTCAATGCCCATTTTATCCATCAGGGAATGATTGAAATAAAGTTGGCTATTTTCTTCGCCAACCAATAAATCAACATTTCCGAATGCTTGATTAATGGCTTTTTTCATATGTGAGATAGCCGCATTTCTATCAAAAACCCCTCCAGGCAACTTTTTGCTATTCATATATCCAGGTACCTCTGCTACGGCATGATCTGCTGTAAGAAATACAAGCACTTGGTTTTTTCCATATTGCGCATCTAAATAGCTTAATATTTCTGCAATGTCCTTGTCTAATCTCAGGTAAGTATCCTCTAATTCAATGGATTGTGGACCAAAGGTATGACCCACATAATCGGTAGAAGAAAAACTAATCGCTAAAAAATCGGTCGTTCCATTTTTACCTAACTTCTCACTTTCCATGGCTTTAATTGCAAAATCCTTGGTGATGCTATTGCCATATGGAGTGGTTCTGATCACTTCTAGCGGATTTCCTCCCTTGAGCTCATGCGGAAAACTGGTTGATTTTTCCCCAGGTAATTTTCCTTCAAATGGGCTTTCGTCTTCTGCGCTTTGTAGGTAGGTTTTTATTGGGTAAAGTGTATTCCAACCTTTTTGAACGTACTTTAAAGCTTTTTCTTCAGAGTTGAATGTTTGAACCCAATTTGGCAGTTCATTGAAATAAAAACTAGAACTGATCCAGCGACCTTCTTTAGAATCATACCAATAAGCACCATTTGCCGTATGTCCACCAGGTAAGATGGCTCCACGATCTTTTAAAGCTATGGCAATTGTTTTAGATTTGTAATTCTGCGCCATTTTTAATTGGTCCGTAATGGTGCTCGTCCAGAGATTTTTAGGTGACATCCAACCTGTTTTCCCTGTGGTACCTACTGTTTTTACCGTACTATCTTCTGTGCAATATACTTTTTTACCACTAGCCACATCGGTCCAATCATTCCCTACAATTCCGTGAACAGCAGGAACTGTGCCTGTATATACACTGGTATGTCCTGCAGCTGTGACCGTCGGCGCATAATTGTAATGATTTTCTTGACAATTCATGCCTTCTTTCATTAGTCGCTTAAATCCACCTTCAGAATATCGATCTGCATATTTATAGAGGTAATCATATCTCATTTGGTCTACGACAATGCCTACGACTAATCGTGGTTTTGATGGAATTGGGTTTGTTTTCTTTTGGCCAAAGGTCGAATTTGAAAACAATAGGGACATGGCTGATATGACGACTAATAGATTCTTTTTCATAGATAAATAGGGAAATTTTGAATTTTACTGGTTCGGTTTTCTAATGCATTTATTTCAAAAATATGGTTTTCTATTCCGTTCGTTAGAACTAAATAGGGCGCATTATTTTTTTGTTGGTACTGACTAATTTGTTGGAATGTAATTTCATTAATTTCAATATGTGGCGCCTTGCATTCAATGATGATTAATAATTCTCCTGAAGAATTAAATACCTGAATATCTGTTCGCCTGACTAATTTATTGACCTTTAAAGCTCGCTCAATTTGAATGTTTGTCGCAGGGTAACCCAAATGATTCGTTAAATAATTTAGACAGTGTTGCCTTACCCATTCTTCTGGACTTAGTACTCTGTATTTTTTAGCAATTGGGTCAAAAATGAAAAGTTTCCCTTCCTTTTTTGTTAATTTGTATTCAAATTCAGGGAAAATCAATTTTAAATTGTTCGAAGAATTCATAGGTTTTAAAGCCAAATACTAAATTAATCTTTATTTAGATTAATTTCATCACTCAAACACAATTTAATGAAGACGAAAGAGGAAATTGTTCAAAATTGGTTACCCAGATATACGGGAACCCCAATCGAAAAGTTTGGCCAGTACATCTTATTGACCAATTTTAAAAATTACGTCGACATGTTTGCTGAAAAGTTTTCAGTAGAAATATTGGGTCAGGATCGTCCTATGCAAACGGCGACGGCCAACAATATAACCATCATTAATTTTGGAATGGGTTCTCCCATGGCAGCAACGGTCATGGATATTTTATCGGCGATTTCACCGCATGCCGTATTGTTTTTGGGTAAGTGTGGGGGCTTAAAAAAGAATTTAAATTTGGGCGATTTGATTTTGCCCATTGCCGCCGTAAGGGGAGAGGGGACCTCAGACGAATACATGCCTAAGGAAGTTCCAGCTTTGCCCTCATTCCGACTTCAAAGGGCAGTTTCATCAATGATAAAAAAGCATGAATTAGACTATTGGACTGGTTTAGTTTATACGACTAATCGACGTGTTTGGGAACATGATGAAGTTTTCAAAACTTATTTATCTGATATTCGCGCGATGGGTATTGACATGGAAACGGCGACTATTTTTACCGTGGGCTTTGTCAATAAAATACCGCATGGTGCCTTACTTCTAGTATCTGATAATCCCATGACGCCTGATGGTGTCAAAACGGAAAAAAGTGATCATACTGTTACGGCCAATTATGTCAATAAGCATTTGCAAATCGGCATCGATTCACTAGAGGAATTGGCTAATTCAGGGGAATCGGTCAAACATTTAAGATTTGAGTAATAAAAAAGCCTTCGAATGGAAGGCTTTTTTATTAGATGATTGATTTTTAATTGCAATGATCTCGAATGACTTGATAAGCCGGATTATATCCTAATTCACCTGCTTTACTCAAATCTAAACAGCCTGTATTATCAGATAGGGCTAATTTAATAATGCCTCGAACATAATAGGCTTCCGCATATTTTGGATTTAATTTAATGGCATTGCTACAATCTTGGATTGCATTGCGTTGGTCACCTAAGGACGACTTAGCAACTCCTCTTAAAAAATAGGCCTCTGCGTAAACTGGATTCAGCGAAATGGCCTTGTTATAGTCATCCATGGCTTGTTTCTGGTCACCAGATTTAGCCTTGGCTGATCCTCTGTTGAAATAGATTTCAGCTCTTTCTGATGTATACTCTGCCATTTTGATTTTATCTTGTACTCCATTTCTAAGATCATCTAAGAGGTTTTTAGTCATTTTACCATCATACATGATCTTGGCATTTTCATTGTTGCCCGTTTCTGCTGCTTTGGTATAATCTTCAATCGCCCCACGCTGATCTCCAATTTTCGACTTTGAAAAACCTCTTCCATAATAGGCTTCGACCTTCATCGGATTTAACTCTAATGACTTGCTAAAGTCTTCTAAAGCTCCTTTTTCGCCATTTTCGCCTCTAAAATTTTCTAGTTGGGTTTTGCAAAATCCTGAGAAATACCAGTCATCTGGATTATCTGGACTTAGTTTGATAGCTTCTGCATAATCTTTTAGGGCAGTGGCAAATTCGCCAAGTTTTAACTTGGAATATGCCCGACTAGAGTAATAATTAGCCCGCTTAGGATTGATGGTAATGGCCTTGTCAAAATCTTCCAAACTTCCCTTATAGTCTCCTAATTTAACTTTGGATTCACCTCTAGAAGCTAATCCAGGAGCATATTCTGGATTCAATTCTAATGATTTATTGAAATCTGACAGCCCGCCACGAAAATTTTGCAGTTTCATTTTGGAGATACCCCGACTATAATATGCGGTAGCTTCCAAAGGATTCAAACGAATGGCTTCATTGTAATCATTCATTGCCACTTTATGGTTATCCTGCATGCTATAACTTTGTCCCCTCGCAATAAAAGCTTCAAAATAGGTGGGTTTTAATTCAATGGCTTTATCAAAATCTAATATCGCACCTCTGAAATCTTTTAAATTATACTTGGCAAATCCACGGTTATAAAAGGAAATTGGGTTAGGATTGGCGATATTTTTTTCAATCTCAATGCTGAAATTTCTTAAGGCATCGGCATAGTTGCCAGTCTTATTTTGTGTAATACCTAATTCTAAATAATTAGGTGTAGTTTCTTGTGCAAAACCTGTCGATGCTACCCAAAAAATCAATAAACTTAAGGTGGAAATTCGCTTTAACATAAGGGATATATTTTTTGTAAAAATAGTCAATTTTCTAGCTAAGAAAAATTTGACTAATGCCAAAAATCACAATCATGAACAAAGTGCTTAGCGCCGTCTTTTTAAGGTAGGGATCTATCTGTGCAGGCGTCATCTTTGAATTCAATTGTTTGATGATTTGAACTAAAGGATACCAACCTGCCATAATAATGATGTTTTGTGATAACTGAATGGGTTTTCCTTGATACATGAGGTATATGATAAAGGTACAAATACCTAAAAGCATGATGGTTTTTTGGTAATAAAATCCATAAAGTTTTCCTATTCTAACAGGTATTGATCGTTTCCCTGTTTTTTGGTCATTTTCTAAATCCCTAAGGTTGTTTAAATTTAAAACAGCAACCGACAAAAATCCACATCCAGAGGCTGGGATTAGAATGTAATAATTTAAGATTTCAGTTTGTAAATAATAAGTGCCAAAGGTGCCTACCCAACCAAAAAATAGAAATACCGAAACGTCACCTAAACCTATGTAACCATAGGGTTTTTTGCCTACGGTATAAGCAATTGCCGCTAAAATAGCCAAAATGCCCATGCTGATAAAAGTAATAATCGTTTGCGGTTTTGCTTGTTGCAACGAAAAGTATAAAAGACTAAGCCCTGAAATAAAGGAAATGATGGCAGTGAAAATGACTGCATTTTTCATTTCCAAAGGTGTTATTTTACCTGTTTGAACAGCTCTTAGAGCCAATTTTCTGTTTTTGTTGTCAATTCCATTTTTTGAATCTCCCAGGTCATTGGCAAAATTTGAAAGAATTTGCAATAATAAAGTAGTTAGGATGGCAAGAATTGCCGTTAAAAAAGAAAATTTTCCGGCCGCGTAGGCCAGAAAATTTCCTAATAATATACTTGAAATGGCTAATGGTAAAGTCCGAGGTCTAGCTGCCTCAATCCATCGATTCATGTGAATTATTTATTCAATGCTGCAATAAATTCAGGGCTTGAAGGCTTGATTCCTGAAGCAAAGAAATTCACAAGTTCACCTTTTTCATTGATGACGTATTTGCAGAAATTCCAACTTGGCTCTTTTTCATTCCAACCATTTTGGTTTTTATCAGAAAGCCATTTGTATAACTCACACTTCTCGCCACCTTTGACAACTACTTTTTCCATCATTTGGAAAGAAACGCCATAATTTTTTTGGCAGAATGAAGCTATTTCAGCATTTGTTCCAGGCTCTTGTCCACCAAATTCATTGGCAGGAAATCCTAAAATAACGATGTCTTTATTTGCCTGGTGAAATTTCTCCCAATCTGCATATTGTGGAGTATACCCACACTTAGAAGCTGTATTTAAAACAACAATTTTTTTACCTTTAAATTGAGAAAAGTCAATTACTTTTCCGTCAATAGTTTTCATCTTGAACTGATGAAAATTTTTGTCTACTGTGTTTTCCATATTTTCTGGACGAGTTAAAACAGTGTTTTGAGTGAATGGCAATGCTAATGCCGTTAAAAGAGATCCAATTTTCATAAAGCTTGCTAACATGATGGTCAAAATTAAAAAGGTTAAAAAAATGATATACTTTCGTTTCATTACATTTTATTGGGTGAAACTATACCTAATAACGAAAATGCATGCTGAATTGTTTTGCCTGTAAGGTCTGCCAAAGTTAATCGAATGTTTCGTTTATTTTCATCCTCCTCCTTTAAAATACTTAGTTCATTATAGAGTTTGTTGAATTGCTTCGCCAAATCATATGTGTACATGGCAATTAATGAAGGTGAAAATGTTTCTGCAGCCTCTTCGATCTTACTTTTATAAAGTCCTAAAATATAGATTAAATCTATTTCAGTTGTATTGAGTTCAAATCCCTTAGTGTTTGCCTGGATGAGTTCAATCCCCAATTCTGTCGCTTTTCTGGTTATGGAGCAAATTCTGGCATGAGTATATTGAATAAAAGGTCCGGTGTTTCCTTGAAAATCAATCGATTCCTCCGGATTAAACATCATTCTCTTCTTGGGATCAACTTTTAATAAAAAGTATTTTAAAGCTCCCATGCCCAATTGTTGGTATAATTCATTGGACGCATCTTCAGTAAATCCATCCGTTTTCCCCAATTCCATGGTTCGCTCTTTGGCAGTTTGAACCATTTCTGCCATTAAATCATCTGCGTCAACGACCGTGCCTTCACGGGATTTCATTTTTCCTGTGGGCAAATCAACCATTCCATAGGATAGATGATAATTTCCAAGTGAATAGGGTTTGTTTAATTTTTTTAAAATATTGAATAATACTTCAAAATGGTAATCTTGCTCGTTCCCTACCACATAAATGGATTTTTTTGCTCCAAAATCCTCGAATTTTAATTGAGCCGTCCCCATATCTTGTGTGATATAAACCGATGTTCCATCTTTTCGCAAGACTAATTTCTCGTCTAATCCCTCTTCCTCTAAATTGATCCAAACGGATTGATCTTCTTTCTGATAAAAGATACCTTCTTTTAAACCTTCTTCTACTAACTTTTTGCCCAATAGGTAGGTATTTGATTCCCTATAAATTTTATCAAAACTAACGCCCATTTGAGCATAACTTTTCTCAAAACCAGCAAAAACCCAGGCATTCATGGTTTCCCAAAGTTTCATCACTTCTGGATCACCATTCTCCCAAGCCAATAACATATCTTGGGCTTTTAAGAGAATAGGGGCTTCTTTTTTCGCTTTTTCAGGATCTAGTCCTTGCTTAACTAAGGTCTCAATCTCTGCTTTGTAGAGAATGTCAAAGGCAACATAGTATTTGCCGACTAAATGATCTCCTTTTAAACCACTAGTTTCGGGAGTTTCTCCTTGGCCTTGGAGTTGGTAGGCCAACATAGATTTACAAATATGTATTCCTCGGTCATTGACTAAATTCGTTTTTATCACATCATATCCTGCCGCCTCTAAAATTTTGGCTACGGAATACCCAAGAAAATTATTTCTTAAATGGCCTAAATGAAGGGGTTTATTCGTGTTTGGTGATGAATATTCAATTAATACTTTTTCTCCTTTATTATCTAACGTGAAAGTTTGTGAACTTTCAATGATTTTAAGCAATGCATTGACCCAAATTTCATCCGTAAAGCTGAAGTTTAAAAAACCCTGAACTACTTGGAATTTTTTAACCCCTTTGTGATTTTCAAGTACAAATTGGCCCAGTTTCTCGGCTATAGCTGCGGGAGATAAGCCAGCTTGTTTGGTGTAAGGAAAAACGACAAAAGTATATGTTCCTTCAAATTCCTTTTTGGTTTCCTGCAAAACCAAGTCGTTCGCTTGAATTTCAAACAAGGAGGATAAGCCATTTTTTATGGCTTCAATTAATTGATTTTGTACTAATAACATGATAATTTGTTTGGATTTAATAATCCCCTCTAAAGAACAAAGGTAGCCAATTTGGATCAAATATTGCGATTTGACTTAATAAATGAGGAATTAAATCTTACCTTTGTGCCCATTATGGTTAATTTATATACTGACGCGATTACCTCTCTTAAATCTGGAGGTGTACTGTTATATCCAAGTGATACGATTTGGGGTTTGGGGTGTGATGCTCGAATGGATGCGTCTATTGAAAAGCTTTTTGATATAAAAAATAGACCGGAAAATAAGGGATTAATTTTGTTGATTTCTAAGATTGAGCAATTGAGTGAGTATGTGGAACAGGTTCCTGAAATTGCTTCTGATTTAGTTGAGTTTGCTGAGGATCCTTTAACAGTCATTTATCCTAAGGGAAAAAATGTCAGTAAGTATATGTTGGGCCCCGATGGAAGTATTGCAATCCGATTAGTAAAAGATGAATTTTGCAAGGGTTTGGTATATCGTTATCAGCGTGGAATTGTATCAACTTCGGCTAATATATCGGGTACCCCTTCACCTACAGATTTTGAAAGTATTGATGAATCAATCAAATCGAGGGTAGATTATATTTTAAAGCCAGAAAATGCTGATAAAAAGGGAGTTTTGAAATCTTCTAAAATCATAAAATTAGGCTTAGGCGGTGAATATACGATGATAAGATCTTGATGAAATCTGGCTTAGAAATTATTGAAAATTCCATTTTCAGGGTGATTGGTGAAGCAGCTGATTTCTTGGATTTAGAAACGTATGTGGTGGGAGGCTTTGTTCGAGATAGTTTGTTAGGCCGCGAGTGTAAAGACATAGACATTGTTTGTTTGGGGTCTGGTATAGGTTTGGCAGAAGAAGTAGCGAAGCGGTTTAATTTATCTGAACAGTCGGTATCTATTTTTAAGAATTTTGGTACTGCGATGTTGAAAGTGGATGACTGGGATTTGGAATTTGTGGGGGCAAGAAAGGAGTCATATCAGCGGGATTCACGGAAACCTTTAGTTTTAGAAGGAAGTTTGGAGGATGATCAAAATAGGCGAGATTTCACGATTAATGCCTTAGCTGTATCGATCAATCAAAATTCTTGGGGTAATTTGTTGGATCCATTTGGAGGGATTGATGATTTAAATGCTAAATTGATTAGGACTCCATTAGAGCCTAGAATCACTTTTTCGGATGATCCTTTGCGCATGATGCGCGCCGTTCGTTTTGCTACGCAGTTGGGCTTCGACATTTTCCCTGAAACATTTGAAGCTTTAACAACCGAGAAAAATCGGTTAGCTATTATTTCGATGGAGCGTATTTCCGAGGAGTTAAATAAAATTATACTTTCAGATCGACCATCCTTTGGTTTTTTGTTGTTGGATGCGTGCCAAATTTTACCTATAATTTTTCCGGAATTTATGAAGCTGAAAGGCGTTGATACGGAAGAAGGAAAGGGGCACAAAGATAATTTCTATCATACATTACAGGTTTTAGATAACATAGCTAAAAATACAAATGACCTATGGTGGCGTTGGGCAGCTATATTACATGATATTGCCAAGCCTCAAACGAAAAAATTTGTTCAGAAAAAAGGCTGGACTTTTCACGGCCATGAGGAAATGGGAGCAAGGCAAGTTCCTACAATTTTCAAAAGGCTCAAACTGCCTTTAAATGAGAAAATGAAATTGGTTCAGAAATTAGTTCGTTTGCACCTTAGACCGATTGCTTTATCAAAAGAAGAGATTACAGATTCAGCTTTACGCAGGTTGCTTTTTGAGGCGGGTGATGAATTAGAAGCATTAATGACTTTGTGTAGGGCCGATATTACCTCAAAAAATGGCGAAAAGGTTAAGAAATATTTGCGAAATTTTGATATCGTAGAAGAAAAATTGAGGGAGGTAGAGGCGAGTGACTCTTTACGCAGTTTTCAACCGGTTTTTTCAGGTGAAGTTATTATGGAGGTTTTCGATATAGGCCCAGGCAGAGAAATAGGCCTTATTAAAATTGCAATTAGAGAAGCTATATTGGATGGTTTAATTCGAAATGATATTGCTTCTGGTTGGGAATTTATGATTTCGGAGGGAATGAAGTTGGATTTAAAGCCAGTAAAAAGTTTGGATCAAATGATCAGTTAATAAATGGATGGTATTCATTTTATTTGATTAAATTGGATAATAACCACTAATCAACTATGACGAATCAAATCCTTCAAAACATTCGGAGATTGAGAATTTCTAAAGAAATTTCTCAGGAAGCCATTGCCAACTCACTAAAAATGACTCAAAGTTCTTACGCTAAATTAGAAAGAGGACAAATTAAGTTAAGTCTTGAAAGATATTTGCTGATTTCAATATTTTTTGGTGTCGAAAAGTCAATTTTACTTCAAGAGAAATTTCAGATTTAAAATTAGATTGTTAAGTCTTGATGCTGTAATTGCCATAAACTATGATATTCCCCTGTGAGGTTTATTAATTCTTGATGGGTCCCTATTTCTTTTACACGACCATTCTTTAAATATACAATTCGGTCTACTGATTTAATCGTACTGAGTCGATGTGCTATAATAATGATTGTCTTAAATTGTTTTTTATAAAAATCGATGAATTTCTTAATAGGTAATTCGGAATTTGAATCCAAAGAAGATGTGGCTTCATCCAACAACAAAATTTCAGGTTTTTTATAAATAGCTCTTGCAAAGGCAATTCTTTGTTTTTGGCCTCCGGATAATAAAGTTCCATTCTCGCCAATTTCAGTATCATATCGATAAGGCAGGCTTTCAATAAATTCACTGATTTCTAGTTTTTTGCAAATATCTAAGATTCTGTTAAAGTCAGGATTTGGATCTCCGAGTGCAATATTTTCAATAATGTTTCCTGCAAATAATTGTAGATCTTGGGAAATTACGCCCACAAATGATCTAAATGATTTTAGATTAATGTCATTCATATTATAATCTCCAATAAAAATACCTCCATCCTTCACCGGATATAATTGTTGGAATAACGAAAAAATGGTTGTTTTCCCACAACCACTTTCTCCGACTAATGCCGTTACTTGATTTTTGTAAATGGTTAGATTGAAGTCATTAAATAAATTCGTCCTTTTTCCATAACTGAAAGTGACGTTTTTGAAATGAATGTCACCTAAATCTGATTTTTGCATTGTTAATTTACCTTCATGGGTACTTTCAGTTTCTAAATCCATGATTTCAAAAAGTCTTTCACTGGCAATTAGTGCGTTTTGAATTGATTTGTTTGCCCCAATCAGTATGGCAACTGGCCCAGTAAAAAAACCTATTAATGCATAAAATGAAAATAACTCACCAGGTGACAGCATTCCGTCTATGACATAGGATGATCCAATCCATAGGATAAGTACAGTTAAAATTGACGATAAATACTGGCTTGTTCCCGATGCGAATAAGCTGTTTAATCCTGATTTAAAACTTACAAATAATAAATTTATAAATCGGTGCTCAATTAATGTGTTTGAGAAATTTTCAATTCCAAACTCTTTAATTGTTTTTGCATGATTAATTGATTCCACTAATTGAGTTTCTAATTTTGCAGAAACTTCCATTATTTTTCTTTCATTTATTTTATTGAAATAATTCATTAAATAGTAAATGCCTGAATAAATAGGTATGATTAATGTAATAATTAAACCTAGTTTCCAATAATAAGTAAACATTAAAGTTATCGTGAATATGATGACGAATGAATTGACTAATATTTCTAAAGCAGTTTCATTAATAAAGGTTCTTATTTTAACCGCATCATTTATTCTAGAAATTATTTCACCAATTCGCATGGTGTCAAAAAATCTTTGTGGTAGATTCATTATATGCGTGTAATACCCTAGGATTAATTGCGCATCGATTAATTGGCCTGTTTTCATGACCATCATGGTTTTTTTTACACCGATTATTGCCTGAATACTTATTAACAGAATCATAATCGCACTCATCAAATTCAATAAATTTTTATTTTCATTCATTAAAACATGATCTGTTATTTTTTGAATATAAACAGGAATAGAAAGACCTAAAATTGTGTATAAAAGTGCCCCGAAAATAGACTGATACACAATTGATTGATGTGGTTTGATTAGTTCATAGAATCGGTTTATGTTTGATTTTTTAAAATTCTCGGGAGTAAAATTATTTTTAGGTGCAATTAATATTAAAGCACTTGACCAGTTAGCTTCAAACTCTTCGATGCTTAATTGAAGTAGGTAGCCAAAGCTTGGATCCATAATTGTTATGGATTTTTTTTTCACTTTGTAAATAACAACAAAGTGTTGCAGCCGATTTTCATAGACTAGATGGGCAACTGAAGGCAATGGAATTTTATCGATAGATTTTATATTTGCTTTTACTCCTTTTGCATGAAATCCCATTTTGTCTAATGCGTCGATAAGTCCTAGGACATTTACTCCATTTTTATCTGTTTCTGACCATTGTCTTATTTTTGAAATGGGTACATATATTTTATGGTAGTTTCCTATAGAAGAAATACATGCAGCCCCGCAATCCATTATATCATGTTGTTTTACTTCAATGGAAGTCATTTTAAGTAGTTTTGAAATTATTGGGGTTTATCCAACCATCTACTCGGTCAAATAAAAGGTCAATGATTCTTCTTTTAACTAAAAAGAAATTTCCAGTTAAGGTCATTCCTTTTATAATCTTACCTTTTACGCCATTTTTCAATGTTAAATTTTGCTTTGTAAAGGCACATTTTACCACAAATACCAGCTCATTATTGATTATTCTTGGGTTTTTATCAATATCAATTACATAGCCCAAAAGTGAACCCCATTCATTGTGGTTATAGGTATCTAAATGGAATTTTACTAATTGCCTTTTTTTAATGTAACCAATATTTTTTGGTGAAATAACACACTCAATAATTAGATTTTCATTGGGAGATATTTGTCCTATTACTTGTCCACTCATTAAATTAGAATTTTCTGTAAGCCCAATGGGGTTGACTATATGGCCATCAATGGGGGCTTTAATGAAATAATTATTTTTCTCAAGCTGAACTTTGTTTAGCTCATTTGAAATGACTATCAATTCATTTGAAACTTCCTTAATGTCAAAAAGCCATCGTGTTAAATTGTCTTTTTTATACCCTTTCGATACTTCTATAGCTATTTCATTTTCAAATTTTGACCTTTCGTATTCAATCAGTGGAATTACCTTTTCATGAAAAAGGAATTGGTCACGATTGGATTTTATTTTTGCTTGTGCTGACTTTAGTTCTAATTCATTAAAATGAGACAAATACCGATAATAATCCTCTTGAATACTTTTATTTCTTATGCTTAAATTTTTTAGTTGAACTATTTGATTTAGATCTGCTAAAATTGAATTTTTATAAATTTGTTCATCCTCTAGCCTTTTTTTTTCTATGATTTTTTCTTTTGAATCTAATATTAATAGCGTGTCATTTTTTTTAACGACAATGTTGGGTGTCATTTTTTGATAAATAATTCGTCCGGTTTGTACAGAAGTGATCGGTATATTTTCCCCACTACTACGAATCATTCCTCTACAAGGTATACTTATATCGATGCTACATAAGCAGGTGGTAATTAATAAGATCGCTATTATTGGTAATGAAATGCTATAAATTGTCAGAAACTGACTTTTGTTTTTCGCATAAAGATTTTCAACTGTATGTTCAAATTCATCGGTTTTGATTTTCATGGCATTATCGATTTAGGTTTACAGATTTTTTTGATAATGTTCAATTAAGTTTTTGATTTTTAGGCTTACGGAAATGATGGAAGTATTGATCAATTCAGGTAGTGTTTCCTCTAATTTTTGATCATGCACTTTTAAATTAATGCGTACTTTTTGAATTTGTAAATGTCCATTAATTTCAATTTCTAAAATTCCTTCTGGATCTTGATGTACTTCTAAGATATCGTTTTTAATATCTTGAATCATTTTTTGAAATTCTTGTATTTTGGCCACATTCATCTGGAGTTGGTTTAGAACAGTTTAATTGAAAAGTTAATATTGTTTAAATGATGATTTGAGATAGCTGATGTAAGGATGTGACTTCGGCTTAAAAAAATCGATGCTTTCGGAACGTCAATGGATAAATAGTTCGCCACTTTGTTGGCATAATTGTATTGGATTTCGAAATTCAAATGTTTTTTTCGTGATATTTCGTATGAATACCCAAGGGCAATTGACAAAAGGGGTACAACTTTGTTGAAGACCAATTGAACTGGCTCCTCTTTTAATTTCATCAAGTCATACTGTAGCGATGTAAATGTTTGTAAACCAGGAATAGGAATTTTTTCATGGATTAATCGAACCAGAGGGCTTACATATAGACCGAATGGTCTTTTGTTTGGATGTATGATTTTTTGAAATTTCATTCCAATTCCTGCATTAGTTATTCGGCGACCACCTATTCCAAAATTGCTAGACGCTTCATATTGTAGCTTAATCGCTTTGCCCACTTTTATTTCTACACTAACACCTAATAGTATGGGATTAACAGCTTTTTTTTTAATCATATAGCTATTGTCAAATTTCAGTTGATCTTCTTGAAATCTTATTTCTAACGAATTGGTAGAGGAATTTAAAGGTGTGTTGGATATCATTTTGCCTATGCTGACATTGTTATACCAAAATTTGACAAATCGGTTTTTTTGTTTTGTAACGCTTGGGTCTGTGTTGTGATATTTTAGGCTATCTATTTTTTTCGACTCGTTCGATGCCTTTAAATATAAAATATCATCTTTTTGAATGTTACTACTATATTGAATATCAAAATTGACCAGTGTATCAATTTTAGCTATTTGAACCTCTAGATTTAATCGTTCGAATTCATCTTTTTTAGAGGTCCATCTTCGGCTTTCATGTGTATGATATAATGATTTGAAATACCATTTTTTATCAAATTTCTGGTAGTTGATTTGCAATTTTGAATGATGTAAAATAGCCCAAAAACTACTAGTATTTGCCGCTTCTATTTGCAAAGTAATAATGGCATAGGTGCCTTTTTCGACGATCAAATAACTGTTATTTTGGTTGTCGGGATTTTTTTTAGGTGAAAATGATATTTTGTAAACAGGTCTATTTTCAAACACACTTTCCTCCACGATAAATCTGAATCTTTTGAATTTTGTTGAGTCTAGGACGGAATATGAATTGTTTAAAAAATCAAAAAACTCTATGGCTCGACCTGTTGCCCCCCAAATGAAAAAATTGCTTGAATCTGCCTTTTTAAACTCTATTAGAAATAAATTAGTTAATTCTATTTTTATT
>CANHXO010000043.1 GCA_947464595.1 Cytophagaceae bacterium | reverse complement strand
GAGGTGATGACTGAGTTAGGCCGTAATATGGATAGCTTTGTTGCTCAATATTTAAACCCCATTGATAGCAATTGGCAGCCTTCAGACATGCTCCCTGATTCGACTAAAGATACTTTTTTTGATGAAGTAAAGCAATTGCAAGAAGCTGCAAAAGAGTTACCTTATGATTATTGGGCTGTGTTAATTGGAGATACGATTACGGAGGAGGCTTTGCCAACCTACGAGTCCTGGTTGATGGGCATGGAATCGGTTAACCAACAAGATCAAGAGAATAGCTGGGTTCGTTGGATTCGCAATTGGACCGCGGAAGAAGGTCGTCATGGCAATCTTTTAGGAACTTATTTATATTTATCTGGAAAGGTGGATATGCATTCTGTGGCTGTATCTACACAGTATTTAATTGCTGATGGTTTTGATATTGGTACATCTGCTGATCCCTACCGCAATTTTGTATATACCTCTTTTCAAGAGATGGCCACTAATGTTTCTCATCGTAGAACGGCCTCATTAGCAAAGCAGCATGGTAATTCATTGTTGTCAAGAATGTGTGCACAGATTGCGGCGGATGAATTAAGGCATGCAAAAGCATATAAGGCATTCGTGACGGAAATTTTTAAATTAGATCCTTCTGAAATGATGATTGCTTTTGCTGATATGATGAAAAAGAAAATCGTCATGCCTGCTCATTTTCTACGTGAAATAAATGGGGCAAAAAGCTCTGTTTATGAGCACTTTTCAGATGCAGCCCAAAGAATAGGTGTGTATACAACCATGGATTACATCAGTATCATGCAAGGCTTAATTAAGGATTGGGATATTGAAAAAATGTCTGGACTGAATGATGTAGCTGAAAAGGCAAGAGATTATGTAGCTAATTTGCCTACTAGACTTGAAAAATTGGCTGATCGAGTTAAAATTCCTGAATTAGCCTATCCGTTTACTTGGATTGTACAATAGATGAATGAAAAATTGTCGATGGACGAGCTAAATCGGCTCGATGTAACACAATTTAAAAGTTCCGAAAAGTTCCCATTTGTTCTAGTTTTAGATGATATTCGAAGCATGAATAATGTGGGTTCAGCCTTTAGGACGGCTGATTCGTTCCGTTGTTCTCATGTCTATTTGTGTGGCATCACGGCAAAACCTCCGCACAGGGAAATTTCTAAAACGGCATTAGGAGCGGATGAATCCGTCGATTGGACTTATTGTGAGAGTCCATTAACTTGTATAGAAACCTTAAAAGAACAGGGATTTAAGTTAATTTGTGTAGAGCAAGTAAAAGATTCAAAATCCTTATTTGAATTTAAACCTGATCAAAATCAGAAGTATGCTTTTGTATTTGGCAATGAGGTATTTGGGGTAAATGATTTGTTTATTCAGGAGGCTGATTATTCACTCGAAATACCCCAATTCGGTACGAAGCACTCATTAAATGTCTCAGTCTGTATGGGAATTGTCAGCTACGATTTTGTATCAAAGATTAATTAAAAATCATTCTTCAATATTAAATTTTCTGATTTTGTAAAAAATTTAATAGACTAAAATTTTTATTAATAATTTCTTTATATAGATTTAACCAATAATTAAAATAAAATACTATGAGTGAATCTGATAAAGTGCTAGTTGATATATTAGCCACAGTAGTTCTGCCTAAATTGAAAGGTTTAAGCGAGAAAAATGCTAAGAAAATGGTTCAGTCGAGTCATAAAGCTTTGGGTGAAATTTCTAAGAAATATCACAAGTTGATGGATGAGCAAGCTAAAGATTTGGCTAAGAAAAAAGATAAAGCAGCTAAAGCTGCCAAAAAATTAGCCATTAAAGAGGCTAAAAAAAAGCAAAAAGTCGCAAAAAAAGCATCTAAGCAAAAACAAGTCTCTTTATTGTTAGATGCTCCAAAGCCGGTGGCAACTGCAAAGCCTTCACCAGCTGTGGCTAAGGCTAAGGCACCTACTAAGGTTTCAGCTCGATCATCAGCCAACAAAAAATAAAACGTTTATCCTTTAAAAATTGCGCTTATACCATTTTGTTAATGGGTATAAGCGCAATTTTTTATTTTAGTTGAAATTTGTTTTAAATATGATTTTATCCATTCGTCAAGTAGTTAAAATGTACTCGGAGCATTTGGCTTTAGATCACATTGATTTAGAAATTCCTCGGGCTAAAATATTCGGTTTATTGGGCCCCAATGGGGCAGGTAAGACTTCGTTAATTCGAATTATCAATCAAATTACAGCGCCTGATGCTGGACAAATCATGTTTAATGGAGAGCCACTTTCACCGAAGCATGTGGACCAAATTGGTTACTTGCCTGAAGAAAGAGGTCTTTATAAGAAAATGAAAGTGGGTGATCAGTTATTGTATTTAGCCCAGTTGAAAGGTATGTCCAAGTCAGAGGCTCTTTCAAAATTGAAAGATTGGTTTATTCGATTGGATATTAAAGATTGGTGGAATAAGCCTGTAGATGATTTGTCAAAGGGCATGCAGCAAAAGACTCAATTTATTGCGACTGTTGTACATGAGCCAAAGCTATTAATTCTGGATGAACCATTTTCTGGTTTTGATCCTATTAATGCTAATATGCTGAAAGATGAAATATTAGCAATCAAAGATCGAGGAACCACCATTTTGTTTTCTACACATCGCATGGAAACCGTGGAGGAGTTATGTGATGATATTGCGCTAATTAATCACTCTCGAGTGGTATTGGCGGGTGAAAAAGTGGAGGTACAAAATAGGTATAAGCAGAATAAATTTAAGATCAGGTATTTGGGTAATTTACCTGCCGAGTTGCCTGGTATTGAGATTTTGGCTCAAAATGGTCTGTCGGCTACATTGAAACTGGGTGTTGGCATAAGTTCCAACCAAGCTATATCTCAACTCATTGGACATGTGGAACTGTTAGAGTTTCAGGAAATAATTCCGTCGTTCAATGATATATTTATTCAGGTAGTCAACGAAACGAATGCATATGAATAAGATTTTATTAATTATCCAACGCGAATATATAACGAGAGTTTTAAAGAAATCTTTTTGGATCTCATCTTTGTTGGCCCCTATTTTAATAACGGCCATTTATGCGATACCTATTTGGTTAGCGATGAAAGACAAGGAGGTTAAACGTGTCGAAATATTGGATTTAAGTGGTTTGTGGAAAAAAAGTGACTTAGTTGACAAAGAGGTTGAATTCACATTTATCACAGGCAAGGAGCAAGATTTAAAAATGACTTTTGCTGCAAAAGGGTATGATGCCTTTGTGAGTATACCAGAGGATGTCCTAAGGAACCCCAAAGGAGTGCATATTTATTCTGCGAAGAATATAGGTATGTCGTTAAAGGGCTCTGTGGAGAAGCTAATTCAAAATAAAGTGCGCCATGAATTATTGCTAAAAGCGGGTATTTCATCGCAGATTTATGAAAGTACTCAAGTTGATATTGATAGCAAAACATTTACGGTGTCAACGGACGGCCAAGAGACAAGTTCTAGTTCTGGGGGAGCCATGATTTTAGCAGGTATAATGGGTTTGGTATTGTACGTGACATTGTTATTATATGGATCCCAAGTGATGAATGGGGTGATTGAAGAAAAAAGCAGCCGGATTATTGAGGTTATCATCTCTTCAGTTAAGCCGTATCAGTTGCTACTGGGGAAAATCATCGGTGTCGGATTAGTTGGTCTAACGCAGTTTTTACTTTGGATTGTTTTGACCATCGGGTTAACTCAGGTCACGAGTCAATGGTACGGTGGAAAAGTGAAAGATAATCTGACTCAAATCAAGCAAGTAGAATCAGGCAAGCAAGGAATTTTAATCTCTAAAAGTGCAGAAGAATCACCCATGTCTGAGGTCACTAAGGTACTCGAGAGTACGAATATACCGATGGTTATTGCGGCTTTCTTGTTTTATTTTTTTGTTGGATACATGCTTTATAGCTCATTGTTTGCCGCGATTGGTTCTGCGGTGGAAAGCGCTACCGAGGCTCAGCAATTCACATTTATTGTGATGATTCCTATCATATTGTCCTTTTTGATGGCTCAGTACACGATGCAAGATCCGGATAGCCAGATAGCGTTTTGGGCATCAATGATCCCATTTACTTCGCCCATTAATATGATGGTTCGGCTACCTTATGGAGTTCCAGGTTGGCAATTAGTCTTGTCAATGAGCTTACTCGTTTTAGGATTTTTAGGCTGTAGCTGGGTTTCTGCGCGAATTTATCGGGTAGGTATTCTGATGTATGGCAAGAAAGTAACCTGGAAGGAATTAGGGAAATGGTTGTTTTATAAAGGATAATTAGATATTTAGCCATTTATCTAATTCTATTTCATTAAACCCTGCAAAGATTCTTTTTTTGTCGACAATGATCGGGCGTTTGATGGCAGAATTTTTCTCCAAGAGAAATTCAAATGCTTTTTTGGGGTCATTTAATTCGGTCTTTATTTCATCTGACAATTGTCTATACGTTGACCCTTGTTTATTAAACACCTTTTCAAGTGTTAAATGGTCTATAAATTCTTGCAATTCGCTCGGCTGGATTCCATTTTTTTTATAATTAATAAATTCGAATGATATTCCTTTTGCTTGAAGGAATTCGAATGTTTTTTTCATTGTGTTGCAAGCTGGGATTCCGTAAATTTTCAACATTGGATTAATTATTTAGTTTTCTTGTTTAGCGTGTCAATTTTGGTGGTATTTTTGTAAACTTATTACAAAATTAATACAAATAGCCATATGGAATATAGAATTGAAAAGGATACCATGGGAAAGGTAAAAGTACCTGCACATGTATATTGGGGGGCACAAACTCAGCGTTCGATAGAGAATTTCCCTATCGCACAGGATATCAATAAAATGCCAAAGGAGATTATTAGAGCCTTTGCTTACCTTAAAAAGGCTGCCGCGATTACCAATTTTGAGGCTGGTGTACTTGAAGAGGCTAAGAAAAATTTAATTTCAGCTGTTTGTGATGAAATTTTAGCGGGTCAATGGGCAGATCAATTTCCTTTAGTCGTATGGCAAACTGGTTCTGGTACTCAATCCAATATGAATTGTAATGAGGTAATTGCCTATCGGGCTCATGTGATGCAAGGGGGTAATTTATTGGACGAACAAAAGTTTGTTCATCCCAATGATGATGTCAATAAATCTCAATCATCGAATGATACTTTCCCAACAGCTATGCACATTGCTGCGTATCAAACGCTCATAGAAGTTACGATACCTGGTATCATTAAGTTGAGAAATACTTTAGATGCAAAGGCCAAATCATTTAAAAATGTAGTTAAAATTGGCCGTACCCATTTTATGGATGCGACCCCATTGACCTTGGGTCAAGAATTTTCTGGCTATGTTTCACAGTTGAATCATGGCTTAAAGGCCATCAACAATACATTAGCTCATTTGTCGGAATTAGCTTTAGGTGGAACTGCTGTCGGTACTGGAATCAATACTCCAAAGGGATATTCTGAGAATGTAGCAAGGCATATTGCCCATCTGACGGGTTTGCCTTTTATTACAGCCGAAAATAAATTTGAAGCATTAGCAGCACACGATGCGATCGTAGAAGCTCATGGAGCTTTGAAAATGGTTGCAGTCAGCTTAATGAAGATAGGAAATGACATACGTATGCTTTCATCTGGTCCTCGATCAGGTATTGGTGAGATCTATATTCCTGATAATGAACCGGGTTCTTCCATTATGCCAGGAAAGGTTAATCCTACTCAATGTGAGGCGATGACGATGGTCGCGGCTCAAGTTATGGGGAATGATGTGACGATTGGCATTGGTGGATCCAATGGTCATTTTGAGTTAAATGTATTTAAGCCTGTCATGATCTATAACTTTCTGCATTCAGCTAGACTGATTGGAGATGTGTGTGTAGCGTTCAACGATAAGTGTGCTATAGGGATTGAACCCTTACATGAAAATATTCTTAAGCATGTGAATAACTCCTTAATGCTTGTTACAGCCTTAAATACCAAAATCGGATATTATAAGGCAGCAGAAATAGCGCAAACAGCCCATAAAAATGGGTCTACGCTGAAAGAAACGGCTATTTCATTGGGTTATGTGACAGCTGAAGAATTTGATGCTTGGGTTAAGCCTGAGAATATGGTAGGTGAGATCAACTAATTTTTTTTTATAAATATTCAATTCTCGTACAGAATGGTTAAAAGTGCCCTAAAATTTGATTTTGGGCACTTTTTTTGCATTTAACTCATTTCTCTTAATTCAATCGTAAAAAAGGAGTTGGGAAATGGGAAACTCATAGCAATTTCGGTTGCCTCTTCGACCGACGGTAAAATCAAGGTTATAATTTGTGAAATTTCCCCTCCGTCAATTTGTTGAATAATCTTATTTTCAATTTTTCCACTCTTCGAAAAGTAACTTTGCGTGTCCGTGAATTTTTGATAAAGCATGTCGGAATATTTCGATTTTAGTTCTTTTAACCAAGTCCGAATGACTTCTAATTCGTCCTCGTTTAGTAGGCTATTTTTACCAGAAATTCCATGAACTGGGCCTCTAACTATGATGACAAATCGTGTCATAATAATATAATTTTTTTAATATTCAAAATTCACTTTGGAATTTATCAAATGAATTTTGAATGTCTTTTTGCTTAGGCAAATTTGACTTTTCTTTAGGGATTGATTTTACCTTTTCTGGTTTTTCAGGTAGAAAAGGGGAGAGCCATTGAGCTAAAATTTGCAAGGTTTCTTTTTCAATGGAATAATAAATAAATACTCCGTTTCGACGAGTTGAGACAATTCCTGCGTCCTTTAAGACTGAAAGATGTCTGGAAATAGTGGGTGCCGCGAATGAAAATTGTTCAAATATAGCCGTCGCAGGCAATTCGCCGGACTTCAATAATTCAACTATTTTCCTTCTTGATTCGTCTCCCAACGCTTTAGCAATTTCCTCTATACGCATTATTATTACTTATTTAGCTAATTTATGTAATTCTTTTATAAATTCCAAATATCAGTATATTATACGATAAGGCACTAATATTAATGGCACGCGCTATTAATTAGCGTAATGTATAATTATATTTGTCAATAAAGCTAATTATATAGCTAAGCTACTAAATATATATTAGCTATATTGCTAAATAATTTATTTAATTTAAAATGATCCATTAATTTATTTTTTTGATACCATGGAGAATTCTTTAGCTGTTTTGTATTAAACAAAAAAAAATCCTTAGAACTTAATCTAAGGATTTTAATTATTTTGTTGAATTTGATCAGGATGTTTCAATTAAGATTTATTAAATAATTTTTATTCTTAATTCTTCACATAGACTCTTTTTACCCGACTGCTTATATTGGTCATTATTTCATAAGGAATTGTTTTTGCAATTTTGGCTACTTTAGATAATTGTATTTTTCCACCAAAGGCAATGGCCGTATCACCTGTTTCAACTTGTTTTAAATGACTAATGTCAACCATCGTCATGTCCATACAAATAGCTCCTATGGTTGGACATAATTCGCCATTAATTTCAAAAAATCCTTTACCCATTCCTAGGGATCTTGGGTAGCCATCTGCATACCCTATGGCTATCGTTGCGATGCTACTTTTTTTGTTAACTCTTCCTTTTCTACCATAGCCTACGGTCTCATGGACATCTACTTTTTTTATTTGTGATATGTATGTTTTTAGTGAAAGTACATTTTCTATTTTTTTACTTTCCTTTTTGTTTTGTGATATTCCATATAAACTGATGCCTAATCTCACCATATCTAATTTGGCTTCTGGATAATTTTCTATTGCAGCGGAATTAGCTATGTGCAGTAGTGGTTTATATCCTAGTTTATGCGTTAAAATGGCTGACATTTTATTGAATTCACTAATTTGGTTTTTCGTAAATAAATCATGCTGAAGGTTTTCGGAGGCCACTAAATGGCTCATGATGCTCACTACCCATAACTGTGGCATTTCAGCTAAATTACTGGCCAATTGGTCGATTTCATGATTTTCAAATCCCAATCTTTTCATACCCGTATCTAGTTTGATATGAATTTTGATGTTTTGTTCGTTGACTAGGCAATATTCATCGATCGCTTTTAGTAATTCAAAATTATATATTTCAGGTTCTAATGCATATTCTATGAGTTTGGCAAATTCTTCCTTTTGTGGATTCATGACCATGATGGGCGTGTATATACCATTTTTACGTAGTTCAACTCCCTCATCTGTATAGGCTACTGTGAGGTAATCCACTCCTTTCTGTTGCAAAATTTGGCCTATTTCTATTGCACCAGCTCCATAGGCAAAGGCTTTAATCATGACCATTAATTTGGTATCAAGGCCTATTTTATTTTTGTAATAACTTAAATTATTTTGAAGTGCATCTAAGTTTATTTCTAATTGAGTGCAATGAGATTTGTTTTCCAGCGCATTGACTAATTTTTCGAAATTGTATTTTCTTGCACCTTTTAATAGTATAGCTGCATTAAATATGGAATTTAGCCTCCCTGACTTCAAAAAATCTTCTGTAGTGGGATAAACCTCAATTCCTTTAATTTTTTCTTTATTTCTCGTAATCTGACTTCCTATTCCGATGATTAAATCAATCCTTAGGTTTAGGATCATTTGATTTATTTGAACATATAAGTTTTCCTCTGGCAAACCTGTTTCTAAAAAATCGCTTAAGATTAGTATTTTCTTCTTTAGCTCATATTTCATTAACAGGGGTAAGGCTAATCTTAATCCATCAATATCGTTGTTGTATGAATCATCTATAATGATAATCTCTCGAAGACCTTCTTTTATTTCTAATCTCATTGAAATAGGCTTTACTCTTCTTATGGTTTGATTTAACGCCAGATTGTCCATGCCCAATACATGTGACATGAGTAAACAATGGCATAAGTTTTCCAAGGAGGCTTCATCTGTCAATTCTGTTTTGATATCAATGAATGGTTCACTTTGTGAGGCTTTTTTAAATTTTATTTGAGTCTCTTGTTTGGATTTATTGAAATGTACAAATATATTTTTAGTTGGATCCTCGGTACTCCACTCGATGAGTTCTATTGTTGGGTTAATACTTTTAAGGTATGCGTTGATATTTTTGCTCAGTGGGCCGGATCTGTAAATCAGTGATTTGCTATTTTTAAAGAGGTATAATTTTTCTTTCAGTTTCTGTTCTTCATGGATAAAATTAGCGCCATGGGCCTCTCCAAAGTGGGTTAATATTCCATGGGTAGGTTTTAAAATGTTTTCTAATTTTTTCATTTCACCCGGTTGTGAAATACCCGCCTCAAATATGCCTAAATTATGATTGGATTTCATCGCCCAAACAGATAATGGTACCCCTATTTGAGAATTATAACTTTTAGGACTTTTGATAACATTAAATGGACCATTCATTAATGTTGCAAGCCATTCTTTGCAAATGGTTTTTCCATTTGAACCTGTAATTGCTACTAAATTATAGTCAAATTTATTTCGATGTTGGGCTGCCAAACTTTGTAATGTTTGGACACTATTTTCTACTACATAAAAATCAGCATCAGACCATTTTTTTGCTTTCTCCGGTAAAATACCATTCCATGCTGCTTTTTCGACGATAAATTCTCTAACACCACTTTTATATAGATTTTCGATGTATTGATGTCCATCATGATGTATGCCCCTGATGGCAAAGAAAGCAGTGTTGGCAGCGTCATAAATCTGCCTGCTGTCTAAGCTAATGATAGGGGATTTTAAGGAAATGGGTTGTCGTGCGTTTATCATAAACTGTTATTCATGTCACAATAGGCTAAAATACAAAAAGGCAAGGAAACATTTCCTTGCCTTTCAAATAAAATCATATTTTTTTATACTTCTAGTGCGGCAACACCAGGTAAAATTTTTCCTTCCATGTATTCCAGCAATGCACCTCCGCCGGTTGACACATAACTTACTCGGTCGCCATACCCAGCGTTATTTATCGCTGAAGCTGAGTCCCCACCGCCAATCAATGAAAATGCTCCATTGTCTTCCGTTGCTTTAACAACAGCATCTGCGATTGCATTGGTACCTTTGGCGAAATTTGAAAATTCAAATACTCCCATAGGTCCATTCCATAAAATGGTTTTTGATTGAGCAATAACGTCTTGAAATAATTGAATCGACTTGGGCCCAATATCTAATCCTTCCCAGCCATCTGGAATTTCACCTCTATTCACGGTTTGTTTATTGGCATTGTTATTGAAATCATCAGCACAAACATTATCCAAAGGCATATAAATATTGACACCCTTTGCTTTAGCTTTTTCAATGAGCGATTTAGCAAGTTCAACTTTATCTGGTTCTGATATGGATCGACCGATTTTCCCACCCTCTGCTAATGAAAACGTGTAGGTCATACCGCCACCTATAATCAGATTGTCAACTTTATCTAAAAGTTGTTCAATGATTAATATTTTATCAGAAATTTTGGAACCTCCCATAATAGCAGTAAAGGGTTTTTCCGCATACTCTAGTATTTTTTGGGCATTTTCAATTTCCGCTTGCATAACAAATCCCGCTACTTTTTCGCTAAAAAATTGTCCTATGACCGCCGTGGAAGCATGTGCTCTATGCGCAGTTCCAAATGCATCATTTACCCAAACATCTCCTAACTTGGAAAGTTTTTCAGCAAATGATTCGTCCCCTTTCTCTTCTTCTTTGTAGAAGCGTAAATTTTCTAGAAGTAAAATTTCGCCAGCTTTTAGTTCAGATGCTAATGTAACAGCGTCCTGGCCGATGCAATCAGTTGCAAATTTTACTTTGACCCCAAAAACAATGGACAAAGGTGTCACTAAATGTCTTAAAGAATATTTTTCAACAGGACCATCTTTAGGTCTGCCCAAATGTGACATTAATATAACAGAGCCACCATCATGAATAATCTTTTGAATGGTTGGAATCGTTGCCTTAATTCGGGTATCATCCGTAATTTCAAAACGCTCGTTTAAGGGCACATTAAAGTCTACGCGAACTAATGCTTTTTTACCAGCAAAATTAAAAGTTGAAACTGTTTGCATATTTATTTTGTTTCGAAATTGTTTTGTAAAATTGGCCCTATTACAGGCGATACAAAGATAACATTGTTTTACAATTTGTTGAAATAATCTAATTTTATGTTTAAAAACTTGAAATTTATCTATAAATAGTACAATTTTGGTTTTACTTTGTATTTAAAATGATCAAACAGCCCAATCCTGAATTATCTCCCTTTTACTATTGGGAAAACTTTATGTATGTTTTGGGCTATGTTAAAAAATACTATCAACCTATATTGTCTGATTCAGAGATTGTTTTCATTCAAGATTTTGAAAATTTAAGCAAAGAATCGCAATGCCTTTACCTTCGATTAGCTGGGAGGCGTGCCTTATGGTTTAGAGAAGAAAAACTTAGTTACCAGGAAATTTCAGATATTTCATCGAGAATTAAAGAATTAATGGAGCACGGTTTTATTCGTTTTGCTTCCACACATGATTCAGTTGATTTAGGTTCCATTTTATCCGTTTTTACGAAAAAGGAGTGTGTTGGTTTACTAGCTAAATTACCTCAATTTCCCCATTACCCATCCACTATTTCAAAAGATGATTTAGTTCATTTAGGTAAACCTTATGGCGCCTTATTGCTTCAAGTTTTAGAGGAGCTCCCGATTAGATTAATTTCACCGCTTCAACTAGACTATTTTGCCTTTGTTCAATTCTTGTTTTTTGGAACAAAATTTCGTGATATGTCCGAGTTTGTTATTCGGGATTTAGGACACAGGCAATATGTAGTGGTGAATGAGGAAGAATTTGTTCCCTATTTTCAGTCTAGAAAGGAAGCAATCGAAAAGTGGAAAATTAGTCTTTGGCGTGAACGATTTTATGAAATATCAAAAGATTCGGCGTCAACTTTTGAATTAGTGGAGTCTTGGAATCAGGAAATTTTACCCATGATGCAGGATATTTCGGATGTTGCCTTGGGTTCCTTTGAACGGGCCTTGTTTTCGTTAGGGCGTTGGCTTGAACGCGTGGATTCTTTAGAAATGGCCTTGGATGTTTATGAACCTAGTTTATCGTGTTTGTCCTTAGAGCGTCGAGTGAGAATTCTGGCCAAATTAAAGCGAAATGAAGAAGCGATGGCATTAGCGAATTTAGGTCTTGAGGTAGCTATTTCACCCAAGGAGACGCATTTTTTTGAAGATTTTATTCAAAAACAAAACGCTAAAAAATACATCAAAGCGGTTACTCAGTCGTTGAAAAAGTCGCCAACCATCATCATTGACATCCAGTGGAAGGGGAGTGTTGAACTTGGGGTCATTCAATATTTTAAAGATATAGGCTATTCTGCTTACTTTACGGAAAATCATCTGTGGAAGAACTTATTGGGTTTGCTTTGTTGGGACTTAATTTTTGATAAGAAGCAAACAGGCATACACCATCCTTTTCAATGGGCTCCAAGCCATTATTCGACAGAGGCTTTTACTGTGGGCAAAGAAAAAGATTTCGAGCAAAAAATGGTTTTATTAGCTTCAATGGACTCATTGATGGATCATGCATCAACGATCATAGCAAGTCATGAAGGTGAATTGAATCCATTAATTGATTGGTATTCGCTTGATATGCAATTAATACAAGAATTCGTCAAAAGAGTTCCTCTCATAGGTATAACCAAGGTATTAACCTATTTATGGACGCATTTAGCTACTCATGCAAAAGGTTTTCCCGATTTATTCATTTTTAATGATTCCTCATACCAATTTATTGAGGTAAAATCGCCAACAGATCACTTGTCTGCGATCCAATATTTTTGGCACGATTATTTAAATAAGTCAGGCATAGAAACAGAAATTTATCGGGTTGCTTGGACTGATTAATCTTCTTTCAAAATAAATTGGCTATAAAACTTGACAACGTTTTAAAAATCGATTACATTTCCTACGAATCAAAAACGTTCTTTCTTCTTTTAGCTTTAGTTGGTTCCTAAGGCCATTTTCCACCATTTAAATTGTATGCTTATGAAAGTGCAAGTTCACGCCATTCACTTCAATGCTGATCAAAAATTAATCGACAGCATTCAAGCTAAATTAGATAAATTGGAAACATTTTATGACCGAATAACCCGTGGTGAGGTTTTTTTGAAAGTCTCGACAGGAGTAGGGAAAGTAAAAGAAAAATTTTTGGAAATTAAATTAGCTGTACCTGGTGCAATTTTGTTTGTGAAAGAGAAAGCTAAGTCGTTTGAAGAAGCCTTAGATTTGGCACTCAATTCTTTAGCTGAGCAAATTAAAAGGTTTAAATCGAAATCAAATCAAAAAAAAATAGGGCGATTGCCTGATATATTAACTGAAGAGTAAGCATAAAAAAGGGGCCTAGGCCCCTTTTTTATTGACTATACTTCTTGAATGCTAAAGCCCAAAAGCGCTTTTTACCGCATCTACATAATCTAATTTTTCCCAAGTAAATAATTCAACTTCCTTGGTAACTTTCTGGCCATTAGGTCCAAAGAATTGTTTGGTTACTACTTCATTTTTACGGCCCATGTGGCCATAAGCAGCCGTTTCTGAATAAATTGGATTTCTAAGTTTCAATCTTTGTTCGATGAAATAGGGTCTCATGTCAAAAATGGCTTCTACTTTTTTGGCTATTTCACCATCCGTTAATCCTACTTTTGCTGAGCCATACGTATCGATAAATAATCCACAGGGTTTTGCGACACCGATTGCATACGACACTTGGACTAATACTTGGTCGCACAATCCTGCAGCTACTAAATTTTTAGCTATATGTCTTGTGGCGTAGGCTGCAGAACGATCCACTTTGGAAGGATCTTTCCCTGAAAATGCCCCACCTCCATGTGCTCCTTTACCACCATAAGTATCCACGATAATTTTACGACCCGTTAAACCTGTATCTCCGTGTGGTCCTCCAATCACAAATTTTCCAGTGGGGTTAATGTGAAAGGTGATTGCATCATTAAACAATGCCTGTAACTCAGGCTTTAATTTTGCCTTAACTCGTGGAATAACTATTTCAACAATATCTTTTTTGATTTTGGCTAACATGTCAGCTTCAGTAGCGAAGTCATCATGTTGTGTTGAAACCACAATCGTATCAATTCTTTGCGGCACGTGGTGATCGCTATATTCAATTGTCACTTGGGATTTTGCATCCGGACGAAGGTAACCAATCAGGGAGGATTCGTGATTGCGAATATGCGATAACTCTTGTAAAATTTTATGCGCTAAATCTAATGCCAATGGCATGTAATTATCGGTTTCTTTCGTTGCAAAACCAAACATCATTCCCTGGTCACCCGCTCCTTGATCTTCTGGATTTGCCCGATCAACTCCCTGATTAATATCGGCCGATTGTTCGTGAATGGCAGAAAGAATGCCGCATGAATTAGCTTCAAACATGTATTCTGACTTCGTATAGCCTATCTTTCGAATGACTTCTCGGGTGATGGCTTGTACATCTAAGTAGGTAGTGGTATTTACCTCGCCTGCTAAAACAACCTGACCCGTAGTCACAAGTGTTTCACATGCAACTTTAGATGTAGGGTCAAAGGCCATAAAATGGTCGATCAACGCATCAGATATTTGGTCAGCAACTTTATCAGGGTGTCCTTCAGATACTGACTCTGAGGTAAATAAATAAGCCATTCGTAAATTAGTTTATAAATTATGTTTTAAAATCTTACAAATTTAATATTAATATTAGAGAGCCACAAATTGAATTTATGAAATGGTCAAGGCAATTTATTCCCATTCATAAATAATTTGATCGCAGCCGCTAAAAATGGATAGGTTGGAACCGTTAGCATTAATGATAAATCTTCTCTTAAACTTGTTTTCTCCTCTAAAAAACGCAACATTTTTTGAGGTGAATTTTTAAAGAAAAGTGCTTCAAAAATCTTTGAACCAGCTATTTTTTGATCGATAAATACTTGTAGAAAAACCTTATCAAGCCATTTCTTAAACCTTAAATCTTTTAAGATAGGCGCTTTATGTTTTTTTGTCTCTAGGTTAACGACCAACTCTTTTAAAACGTGTTGGGTTCTCAAAAAACTATACCCGGTGGTTGATTTCACAAATCCGCCAGCCGTTCCAATTTTAATAATTTTATCATGTAAATTTTGGGGTTTACCTTCCATAGGACGCATAGGGATTACGCCATATTCTTCCTCTAATAGATCATAGTCATCTTCTCCAAAGCCATAATAAGCCAATAAATAAGCTTTTAATTTATCCCTGTAATAGGTTTTTTCTCTGAGATTACCAGAGAAAAAGGTATATTCAAATAATGCTTTCTTAGAACTAGTCGGTAACACATACATGAATTCACATTCTAGGCCAAAGGCGACTCTAAAATCAAATAAATCGGCCGACTCTTTTTTGAAAATGGGAAAATGACTTTCGATGGTCCAGCCTAAAAAATGTTGCTTTATGTGTTTTGGATTATCAAAATCACAGGTAAATGCACTGACACTATCAAATACTTTTTTTGATGCACAAAAATCTCCTTGGTCTGTACTTACGTTCACATCCAATCCCCGGTAACTAAAGGATTGAATCTTAGCTTCTAAAAATTGAATGTTGGGTTTATTGGCCAATGCTGAATGAACTTCTTTATACCAATCTACGCTATTTATTTTCCTATATTGAAATGGATTAATATTCAGAAGTTTAGACTGATTAGTTTGGCTATGAAACCATAAAGAATCCCATTTTTTCTCCGCAACTTTATCAAATTCTTCCTCCTGATCAGACCAAAAGCACCACGTTTTATCGTTTTTGTTTTTGGGGAATTGGTCGATAACCAAGATAGGTAAATCACCCAATTGACTTTTTGACAAATAATAGGCTAATGATAAACCGGCCATTCCTCCGCCTGCAATAATAAACGCAAACTGGGATTGTAATGGCTTATTCATGAATTAGATATGTTTTTCAGCGTGATAAGACGAACGCACTAATGCACCTGATTCGACATACTTTAGTCCTCTCTTCAAACCTTCTTCTTTATACATCAAGAAAGTATCTGGATGAATCCATTCGATTACTTCATGGTGCATTTTGGTCGGTTGTAAATATTGACCCAACGTTAACACATCTAAACCATGGGCTAAAAGATCATCCATCGCCTGAAAAACCTCTTCTTTTGTTTCACCTAATCCAAGCATAAGTCCAGATTTCGTTCTTTTTCCAAACTCTTTGGTTCGCTTAGTTTGTTCTAAACTTCGCTCATACTTAGCCTGCGGCCGAACATACCTGTATAAACGCGAAACGGTTTCCATGTTGTGTGAAACCACTTCTTGGCCCCCTTCAATCATGCGAATTAACGCATCCCAATTACCTTTCGTGTCTGGAATAAGGGTTTCGATCGTGGTTAATGGGGTTGTTTCTTTAACCGCGCGAACGGTTTGATACCATATTTCAGCCCCTCGATCCTTCAATTCATCTCGATTGACGGATGTGATCACTGCATGTTTCACCTTCATCAATTGAATCGCTTCCGCTACTCGGCGTGGCTCGTCTTCATCATATTCATTAGGTCTGCCCGTAGCTACCGCACAAAACGTACAAGAACGCGTACATACATTTCCTAAGATCATGAAGGTTGCTGTTCCTTCGCCCCAACATTCACCCATGTTTGGGCAATTTCCAGATTGACAAATCGTATGTAATTTATACTCGTCAACTATTTTTCGAACATTTGTATATTTCTCACCGATAGGCAATTTAACCCGCAGCCAATCTGGCTTTCTTGAGCTAGGGACTGAATTTACTTGAGGTAATTCGATCATTTTGTATTTTTATTTACTTTTTCCAAAGAAAAAGGTTAGATATCCAGTGGTGTAAACCGATCGCTGTGGCGTTTGGTTTAACATTTCAATAGGTTTGGTGAAGTAATCCACAATAAATCCCACTTCCAAAGCCAAATAGTTTTGTTTAAATGAGTCTAGTTCAACATTAAATGCCGTTTTTAAATGCCAACCCGGAACATACACAGATTCGCTAGCACCTTTGAAAAAACTACTTTCGCCTAAAATAACGGTGCGTTGGAAGGTATTGTCAAAAGTCTGAGACATAGGAATGGAGAGAATCGATGATTTCCCCGTTCCTGGATTAACGAAAGAGATGTCGACATGATAGGGCATTTGCATGCCTATATTGGGTCCTGTGACAATTAAACCCTTTAAAGCAGCACCCCCTTCCGAAGGTTTTTTGAATAAGGTCCATTGTCGGCCATATTCCGTTCTTATCACAACTAACTGATTTAATTTACCTTCCGTGTAACCTCTTCCGTTATACGAATAGGGTGAAGAAAATTCTCTGTAATCTTTGATGACGGAAATGTCAAGGCCAACTAAGGATTGACTTTTCTGATTGTTTATCCACACTTTTCTAGCGGTTAGCCCACCAAAAATCCCTGAATTTGTCGAAGTACTAACTCCAAGGGCCAAGGTACCCGTTGGGTTAACATTTTTAACCATCGCCGCATTTTTATTGGAAATGACTTTTGATTTATTGGTTGAGCTAGGCGCCTGTATGATCGTCTCTTTGGGTGCTGATTTTCTTTGGGCCCAAACCACATTTGACGACCCTAAAAAAATAAAAAGAACTCCTATTAATTTTTTCATTCGCTCAAATGGGGTTTTAATTCGTCCACCGATATGTCCCAATGGGTTACTGAATAGGTACAAACACCCTTATCAATTACTAAGACCTGGGGAGATTGATGAGCTATGTCAAACTTATCTGCAATTTCTGAGGAAATAGGTCGAAAGGCAATTAAATCCAAATAAAAAGCCACGTTTTCTAAAGGTCCCCAAGCCCGCTCAAATCGACTTAAGGCCGTAGATGAAATGGAACACCGTGTGCTATGTTTGAAAATCACCACAGGTTGATTTTGTGAAATTTTAACAATTTCATCCAATTGATGTAAGTCTGTAAGTTGATTCCAATGCATATTATGATGTGGGTATTCGGCTAATTTTGTAAATTTATTGTTTCAACATCAAATTTAAGAAAAATTGAGGGTTTGGCTGTATATTTTTGCCTTGTTTTTATATAAGCAAATTTTAGGAATTGTTTCAATGTTCCATAGCAAGGCTAAGAAATGGAATAATGGCCAAAAACATGTTTGGGAAGGGCTTGAATCTGCTTTCGAAAATAAT
>CANHXO010000042.1 GCA_947464595.1 Cytophagaceae bacterium | reverse complement strand
TTAAATTATTCAAATGCTTTATTAATTAAGGTTGCTTGTTCTTCAACATGCACCTTTAAAAATCCTGTTGCCGGGGAAGCGCTTTTCTTTCTGGCGATTAAACCTTTAAAACGAGACCAACCGAATTCTCTAATGATGTAAGACCAACAGCCCATATTTTCAGGTTCTTCTTGCACAAAGTAGAGTTCGGCCGACTTATATTTGGCCAACTCAGCTTCAATTTGTTTCAAAGGAAGAGGATGTAATTGCTCGATTCGAACAATAGCCACATCTTTTCTTCCGTCTTTTTCTTGGCGTTCCAACAAATCAAAATAGACTTTACCGCTACATAGTAAAACCTTTTTAACTTTCGATTTATCGGCAAATCCATCCCCAATTACCTCTTGAAATTTACCTTTGGTAAAATCTTCCAAAGGCGACATCACTTTAGGATGCCGGAAAATAGATTTAGGAGACATCACAATGATTGGTTTTCTAAACTCCCAAGTCAATTGGCGTCTCAAGGCATGAAATATATTAGCAGGCGTTGTCAAGTTGGCAACAATCATGTTGTTCTCGGAGGCCAATTGTAAAAAGCGTTCAGGTCTGGCGTTTGAATGCTCAGGACCTTGGCCTTCATAACCGTGTGGCAATAACATGACCAAACCATTTTGTGTACCCCACTTTGACTCGTGCGAACTAACAAATTGGTCAATCATGGTTTGTGCTCCATTTGCAAAATCACCAAACTGAGCCTCCCAAATCACCAAAGCATCCGGATTAGCCAAGGCATAACCAAACTCAAAACCCAAAACTCCATATTCAGACAAGAGTGAATTGTAAATTTGAATTTTTTCTTGGCCTTCCTTTATGTGATTTAACGAGCAATAATTTTCATTGGTATTCGCCTCATGTAAAACAGCATGGCGATGTGAAAAAGTACCTCTTTGAACATCTTGCCCAGATAAACGAACTGGCTTTCCCTCCAAAAGCAAAGACCCGTAAGCCAATAATTCTGCAGTTGCCCAGTTCAATTGGCCTTTAACAAAATAGCCTTTTCTGTCTGCAATCACTTTTTCAATTTGCTTTAAGGCAACAAAGCCAGTTGGCATCGTAGTTAATGATTTCGCTACTAAGTCAATGGTTTCCTTTGATATGGATGTCTTGGGAGAACTTTCAAAATCTTTCTCGTTGGAGAATCTCAATAAAGACCAACGATTATCTAATTTAAGTGGGATGTATGGTGGGCGAACCTTTTGCTTCACCATGTCTAATCTAGCCTGCAACTCTGCTTTAAATTCAGCATCCATTTGCTCAGCCAATTTAGCTTCAATCTCTCCCGACTTAATTAATTTTTGTGTATAAACTTCTCTAGGATTTGGATGATTTGTAATGTTGGCATAGAGGGTTGGCTGCGTAAAACGAGGCTCATCTGACTCATTGTGCCCATTTCTGCGGTAGCAAACCATATCAACAAATACATCCTTATTAAATTCTTGCCTAAATTCTGCGGCCATTTTAGAAACAAAAACGACGGCTTCGGGATCATCCCCATTTACATGAAATACGGGAGCATCTATAATTTTAGCTACGTCGGTACAATAAATAGCCGAACGTGCATCTTCAAAATCTGTAGTAAAACCAACCTGGTTATTGATCACAAAATGGATGGTCCCCCCGGTAGAATAGCCTTTTAATTTAGCCATCTGGGTTACTTCATAAACAATTCCCTGACCTGCAACTGCTGCATCCCCATGAATTAGAATCGGCAACACCTTATCATAATCACAATCATAATGCGCGTCAGCACTGGCCCGACAAAAACCTTCAACCAATGGATTAACCGCTTCTAAATGCGATGGATTGGGAGCTAATTTCAAGGAAATCTCATTTCCTTTCGGTGAAATATGTTTACTAGAATACCCTAAGTGATATTTCACATCCCCATCCCCATGAATTTGATCTGGTACATTACCTTCAAAGCCATCGAAAATAGACTCATACGATTTATGCATGATGTTGGCCAACACATTCAACCTACCTCGATGCGCCATACCAATCATCGCTTCTTTCACACCAGAATCAGCGGCCACATTGATGATTGCATCTAAACCGGCAATCGTACTTTCTCCTCCTTCTAATCCAAATCGCTTTTGGCCTAAATATTTGGTACCTAAAAAATTCTCAAAAACAACCGCCTCATTGATTTTTTGAAGGATTAATTTCTTTTCCTCCAAACTTGGTTTAAAGGTCATTGCCTCCTTTTCTATCTTATTGCGCAACCATTCTTTTTGTTGGACATCTCGAATATAGGAATATTCAAAACCAATGGAACCTGCATAAATAGTATGAAGCGCATTTTGAATATTTCTCAAGGTAGTAGGACCTAAGTCCATAAAACTACCCGCTTGGAATACGGTATCTAAATCGGCATCTGAGAGGGAATAATCGACTAAATCCAAGCGAGGCTTACGATCTTTACGTACCCGAACCGGATTTGTTTGGGCCAGTAAATGACCTCGCGATCGAAATGCTTTGATCAAACTAATAACTGACATTTCCTTTTTAACATGTTGGATGTCAGCAACTTGATTTCCGTTGGCTCCCGTGCCTAAACTATTTTGGGAGGCCTCCCCTTTCCAGGATTGAGAAAAGTCAAAACCCTTAAAAAAATCACGCCAAGAGGTGTCTACCGAATTGGGGTCTTGAATGTATGCATCATACAAATCGGAAATGACTTGTGTATCTGCATTGGCAACGTAGGAAAATGGATCCATATTTATATTTCTAAGGCATAGCACCCAAGAATCGTTTCAATGTTTTCTAACTGGTTTAGCTTAAATGGCAATCTTAAAAATCTACGCAATTTACTACAAGCAATGTAATTATCCCATAAAAAAATGATGGATTTTGCATTTAATCAGACAAATTTCATTTGAAAATTGGCAAATCTAAAAAGGTTCAAAATATTCTTTAATAATTTCAATTTTATCTTTCAAAAATCAAACATATTCCAACTCTCTTTAGTGTCTAAATTCCGCTAATTTGCCATTTCCAGTGTCAAGTTCATAGCGAAGAAAAATTTGATGAAAGCCCGAGGCCGTTGTCGAAGTCGTTGCATTAGCGGATCCACTAATACCTGCAGGCAACGTGGACACATTTTCTCCTAAAAAATCGTAGCCATAACCCACCTTAAAATTTTTACCTAGGGGCACTTCGATACTTCCAATCAATGCTGGATTGCCTAGTTCTGATCCCGTGTTTTGCCACCATAACCCAAATCCCAAACGTTCTTGCCACCAAAAAACACTGTAAAGGTCAATTTGTGTATCTAAACCTTGAATAAATCGGACAATCGACCCTGATTTAATGGCATTTCCTGATTTCGTCTTAAAAATATATTGCCCTTTGATGTACATGGGACTTGAAGAACGCCAATTCATTTCTTGCATTTGAGCTGCGGGCTGACTAAATGCTAACGTAAATTCGTCTTGCTTGTATAAAAAACCCCAACCGTACGAACCGGTTAATTCACTCGTTCCACTTCGACCAATGACAGGATACTGATTAATACCTATTTGGCCTCCAACTCTAAGATCTCTCCCGCGTCCTAAGGAAATAGCTTTGGCCAATATTCCCGCTAAACCTAAGTTGGAAGCTATTCCCCCCAATGGCATGGCATAGGCTTGATCTGTATTATAGGCCAAAAACCCCATGCCCCAAGCATCATTTTTGACCGGTTTATCAAACGAAAAATATTGCTGGGACGAGCTCGACATACCAAACTGCTGGATCAAAGGCTTTTTTCTGAAAATCCCTGTCACCGAGATCACACCATTTGCACCCGCTTCAGCAGGATTTAAGGCCATGGGGATAAATGGATAAACCATTCTGATCGCTTCCTGCTGGGCAGTTGCCGAAAAACCCAATAAAAATACATAAATAAAGAGAATGCGTTTTGACATAAATAACTGACAATATGACACCAAAATTATTTTTGGAAAGTAAATTGATAAAACATCGCTCAAATTTATAATTTTTAATCGCATAAAAAATGAAAGAAACAGGTAACATCTCCATTCACACCGAGAATATTTTTCCAATCATCAAAAAATTTCTCTATTCGGACCACGAGATTTTCCTTCGTGAGCTAGTTTCAAACGCAGTAGATGCCACACAAAAAATCAAACGCCTAAGCTCAATCGGCGAATTCAACGGCGAATTAGGGGAGTTGAAGGTTAAGGTAAGTTTCGATAAAGACAAGAAGACCATCACGATTTCTGATAACGGAATCGGTATGACGGCGGAAGAAATAAAAAAATACATCAACCAAATTGCATTTTCAGGAGCGACTGAATTTGTTGAAAAATACAAAGACAAAGGCGATGACAAAGGAATAATTGGACATTTTGGCTTAGGATTTTATTCTGCCTTCATGGTCGCCAAAGAAGTGGAAATCGTTTCAAAATCATATCAAGATAAGTCTGAAGCTGCTAAATGGGTTTGCGACGGCTCTACGGAATACTCCATTTCGGCCGCAAAAAAGAAAACGAGAGGAACCGATATCATTTTGCACATCGCAGAAGATTCAGAGGAATTTTTAGAGGAGTTTAAATTAAAATCAATCCTGGAGAAATATGGCAAATTCTTGCCTGTTGAAATTGAGTTCAATGAGAAAATCATCAATAACCCAAATCCAATTTGGACTAAGACACCTGCAGATTTAACGGATGAGGATTATTTGAAATTCTATGAGGAGCTTTACCCATTCCAAGAAAAGCCTTTATTCTGGATACATTTAAATGTTGACTACCCATTCAATCTAACAGGTATCTTATATTTCCCTAAGGTAAAAAATGAAATACAATTGCAGCGGGAAAAGATCTCCTTGTATAGCCGACAAGTATTTATCACAGATGAAGTAAAGGATATTGTTCCTGAGTTTTTAATGTTGCTTCATGGGGTGATTGATTCCCCGGATATTCCTTTAAATGTGTCTAGAAGCTTCTTGCAAGCAGACTCAAATGTTAAGAAGATCAATAGCTACATAACCAAGAAAGTCGCTGACAAATTACAAGAATTATTTAAATCTGATCGACCTGCTTTTGAAGAGAAGTTCGCTAATATTGGCTTATTTGTCAAATATGGGATGATTTCAGATGAGAAATTCATGGAAAAAGCAAAGGACTTTTGCTTAGTTCAAGATACAGCGAACAAATATTTTACCCTCGATGAGTATGCAGAAGAAGTCCAAGCAGCTCAGACCGACAAGGACGGAAATAAGGTTTATTTGTATACCACTGACCAGCAACAACAAGATGCCTTTATTCAATCGGCGGGCCAAAAAGGCTACTCTGTCTTGAAAATGGATAACATGATCGACAGTCATTTTATAAATACCATTGAAACCAAAATTGAAAAAACGCAGTGGAAAAGAGTCGATGCAGATGCCGTAGATAAATTGATCGACACAGGGATAAACCTGGAAGCCATTTTAACAGATGCTCAAAAGGAGTCAGTGAAGAAAGTATTTGAAGATACCTTACAAGACAAACAAAAGATTGTAGCCGTAGAAGCGATGTCACCGGATGAACTTCCGGCCATTGTTACCCAAAATGAATTTATGCGCCGCATGAGTGATATGTCTAAAACCGGTGGCGGAGGAATGGGGATGTTTGGTGCCATGCCAACTACCTATAACATCACCATCAATGCCAATCATCCATTAATCAGCAAATTGGCCGACTTAAAATCTGAAGATGAGCAAAAGGCCCTAGCCAAACAAATTTCTGATTTAGCTTTACTATCACAAAATTTATTAACTGGAGCTGATTTAACGGCGTTTATTAAGCGAACCGTGGGTGGGTTTTAACAATGGAGAAAAGGATAAATAGGTAAGAAAAATAGGTAAGAAAAATAGGTAATAAGTAATAGGTATCAGGTAATAGTTGAAAAGTAAAATAGTTAAATTAAAAGAGGTTAAAAATTAATACCTCTTACTTATTACCTAATACTTATTACTTATTACCCAATACCTATTACTTATTACCTAATACCTATTACTTATTACCTAATACCTATTACTTATTACCTAATACCTACCCTACTGCTTCCTTACAATTAATTTCTTGGTAGCAACCGAACGACCGTCGATGGTCAACTGATACATATACATTCCACTATTTAATTCACGCAAAGAAATATGCGTGCTTTTTTGGTCTTTTTCCAACACCACATCTTTAACTTCTTGGCCTAAGACATTGTAAAAAGTCAACTTAACCTCACGTACCGACGATGCAATTTGAAAGTCGATGTCCACGAAATCTAACGCTGGATTTGGATATACCTGCGAAACCCAAACTCGATCATTAGAAAACAAATAATTTTCCGAACTATTTTTACTTTGAATCTGCCCCAAAGCGGAGTTCCCAACCATAAGGCTAACAAAAAATAAAAGGCCAAAAAAGGTAGTCGAAAACGTTCGTTTCATTCTAAAAAGAGTATTATCAAAGGTAAGCTTTTCTAGTAAAATTGTACGTTGGCATCTCATACAAAAGGCCTAAAAAGGTGAATTTTAAGGTTTTTTAACAGTATTGGTTTGCTTAATGCGCTCCAATAGATAATTTAAGGTCACTTTTTCCTTATCCCGCCACTTAAAACCATCCAAGTATTGCAAATCTTCTGTCCACTCTTTGGGTGGAATGAATTTAGCTTCGGGCTTCGTGATAAACGTAATCTTTTTGACTTTATTGTCCTCAAAAAATAAATTCATCCGGCTACATTCGACTCGATTCATCCCGGTGGTAACCTTCTTTTCATCCATCACGTAGTAAATACTTTCCCCGTTGCCTTCTACATTCACGCGCTTCAACTTACTTTCTGGGTCAAAAAATACCCAAACTTTACGGCCTTTGATTTGATTATAGTGATCAGCAGAGTCCTTCGAAATAACAAAAGATTTACCCCGCAAGCGCATTTCCCTCAATTTCTGATTTGTTAAGAACAACGAAATAGAATCCGCTTGTGATTGAGAATCATTCGTCCATAAAATGGGTTTCTGATAAAAGTGAATCACAGAATCCGTCACATCATAGGCCAGTGAATCACATTTACCTGATAAATCAGATTTATAGAGCAAGACATTTTTATAAGCATATAACTTACGAATCGAGTCTTTTTTGTTGTTTAATGAAACTAAGGTATCCGCAGTTAAATACAGCGTATCTTTTTCCATAATATTCTTCATTAAGGCATGTCCAAAGACCCGTGTTAGCCCTGTTTTCCCGGCATACCGACCATGATCACCGGTTAATATCACTTTTTCTTTTTGGCTTAAAAACTCAACACGGCCCCTTGCAACACCTATTTGAGTCGGCGAATCATAAAACAGGGTATCTGCCGACAAGATATATTCTTCCGTTTTGGCGGTAGAGCGACCTGTGAAATTCGACACCTTGGTTTGGGTATTATAAAAACCAGCAGACGTTAAGACAGTATCTTTTTTATTGATTATCTCGGTAGGACAAATAAAATAAGCCTCTTTGGAAGCGGTATTATACCGCAAGGAATCTGCTCGAACTGCTCCTCCATCTTTATCAATCACACGTACTTTTTCCTTGAATAGGAAATTTTTAGTCACCGTATTGTAAAAACCCTCCTTGGAAGTCAAGGTGGATTTTTTGTCAATAATCTTGGCTCCCGTGTGATAAATGGCCATTTTAGAATTTAAATCATAGTCAAGTTTATTCGTATTCAAAATGATGGTATGGTCATCAAGTTTCACCCGCCCCGACATAAATGCTTGTCGCATATCCCCATTATACAAAGCAGAGTCACCCGTAATCGTTACGGTATCAGCTTGAATAATTTTCACATGGCCATATGCCTCTACATTGTTGGTCGTCGAGTTCAATACCGCCTGATCACAGCTCAAAGTGGTGGTGCCCTGGCGCAACAACACATGCCCCAATAGCTCTTTCCGCATAATTAAATCCTGCTGATACCCTTTCAAACTATCTGCACGAATAAGTTCTACTTGGCTTTGACCTTGACTAATCCAAGGCAAAAGCAAAAAGAAAAACATTAAAATTCTAATTATGTAGGGCATCTTAAAAGCGATTCGTTAATTTCGCTAATTGTTTTGAACGCGCAATTTACCAATTTTATGCTGGAAGATTTTATCAATTTTGTCCAAAAAGAGAATTTATTCAAGCCAGATCAAAAAATACTGATTGCAGTAAGTGGAGGAATTGATTCCATTCTATTATCCAAATTGTTTTCTTTGGCTAAATTTAATTTTGGTATTGCACATGTCAATTTCAGTTTGCGGGGAGAAGAGTCCCTTGCAGATGAAGTATTTGTAAAAAAGTTTGCCAAAACATTAAAAGTACCCTATCACACCATTTGCTTCGATACCCTTGCCTTTGCCGAGAAGGAAAAGCTGTCTACTCAAGTGGCAGCAAGAATTCTTCGTTATACTTGGTTTGAAGAAATCAGAATTAATCACAATTACGATTTTATAGCGACCGCCCATCACCAACTAGACAGTGCAGAGACCATTCTCATTAACCTCACAAGAGGAACGGGGCTAGCCGGATTTCATGGGATTCCCATAAAAAATGGACACATCATCAGGCCTCTTTCTTTTGCTAACCAAGACGCGATTTATGATTTTGTGGTAGAACAAAAATTAGCTTGGCGGCAAGATTCAAGCAATGCGACAACGAAATACCAACGGAATTTTATCCGGCATGAAATTATGCCAAAATTCCAGGAATTAAATCCTCATTTTGAACAAACACTTGCAGATACGAGTGAAAAAATTCGAAATATTGAATATTGGATAACAGCAGAGTTAAATGAATTTAAAGATAATCGAGTGACCAATGATTCAGATGGCAATATTTACGTGCCCATTGGCGAGGGATTTTCGAAAGAAAAATGGACGGTCATTGCCCAACAATATCTTCAAGAGTTTAATTATTCTTTTGGCGTGATCAATCAAATTTTGGCGCATCCCGCTGATAAGGTGGGGAAACTCTTTGAATCGCCAAGTCATATTTTAAACATTGACAGAAATCAATGGGTCATTAGTCCTAAAGATCACGCAGCATTCAAACCTATTTTAATTCAAGAAGACAATGAAATTGTCGACTTAGGTAATCAAGAACTTCATGTTTTCATAGAAGAGAATAATGAATCATTTATACCATCTACTTCGGTCAATACTGCCTGTTTAGATGCAGATAGCTTAGAATTTCCATTAGAAATTAGAAAATATCAAGAGGGTGACTGGTTTTGTCCTTTAGGCATGAATGCTAAGAAACTGATTTCAGATTTTTTGACAGATAAAAAAGTACCCTTAAACATCAAAAAAAATACACAAATCTTACTGAGCAGAGGATCTGTTGTATGGGTAATGGGGCATCGAATCGATAATCGGAATAAGGTAAGTGATAAAACGGAGACGGTGATGATTTTAGAAATGCGGAATAAATAAAGTAAAGTCATTCAGATAAAAAATATATAAAGCCACCTAAAAAGGGTGGCTTTTATAATTCAATGAATTTGTAAAAAAACTAAATCGATAAAAAAGTCAAAACGAGATTAATCCAAGCTACTGATAATTAATATATTAATGCCAAATCGACATAATGATTGCTTAATTTGCTATACTTTAATGCTATGATAAGGCATCTAAAAGAACCAGATGATTAATTATATCAATACTATAATTAAAGAATCACCAGTATATATGATTAATGGCCAAAAAAAGAACGTATACGATCCAAAAAAACATCATAGGAAATCCAGGCGACTAAAGGAGTATGACTATTCTAAATCTGGTTTGTATTTCATCACCATACTATGCGAAAAAAGAATACATCGTTTTGGTCAAATCAAAAACGGGAAAATGCAATTGAATGAATGTGGACAAATTGCTTTTGATGAATGGGTCAAACTACCGGAACGATTTTCAAGATTCAAAATGAATGTGTTTCAAATTATGCCTGATCATTTTCATAGCATTATTGAGTTAGTCGGCACAAAAGAACCAGCGAGCATCATAGCTGCCCCCATCGAAACGTGCTTGGGTAAATGGTGTAAAAATAATTATAGCACAAAACTTACTGCAAAAGACCAAATCAAGAATATAGCAGACATTGTAAGCGCTTATAAATCGCTGGTTTTTAATGCCTGCCTAAATACTTATATAGTAAAAAATAAAAAAATGGGTAGATTGTGGCACCGAAATTACTTCGAACGCATCATCCGAAATAAATTAGCTTACACAAGAATATCAAACTATATCATAAATAATCCGTCAAATTGGACTGAAAAAAAAGGCTAAAAGTTCGAAGAAAAAATCAATATAAACCCCAGAGTAAGGGACACTCCAGTGTCAGGACCACTCTAGTGCAAGGGCAACCCTTGCGGTTGCCCCCCAGTTGCCCCCCGGTTGCCCCAACACAATCAGACACCGCTACCCACACAGGAACATGCGTGGACATAAGATCAAAGGACTACCACTCCAGTATGAGGATCACTCTAGTATCAGGATCACTCTAGTGCAAGGACCACTCTAGTGCAAGGACCACTCTAGTGCAAGGATCACTCTAGTGCAAGGGCCACTCTAGTGCAAGGATCACTCTAGTGCAAGGGCAACCCTAGCGGTTGCCCCATACCTACCTAACGAATCAGTTTCCGATATTGCTCAGTGCGAATAGGATCCAACAAACTAAGATAAGCAAATGCTTGTTGGCGCTCAGAAGCCGTCGCCTCATCCATAATAGAAAAAATCTCATCTGATTTGGCATCAAAAAACACCCGAATATTAGCCGCACCAGGCCTCAATTGGTTCACCGTTCTAATTTGATTCAGCAAATCTAAAATTCCTTTACGAGCTTCATCGGGCTTCTCTTTGAAGGAATCTAATAAAATCCGATGATACGTATAATTCACTTCGCGCATCCCTTGTACTTGTTGATTAATCAAATTTTCAGCAATGGCCAATCGAGAACGAACGTCGGTGACGAGTCCCCAGCCGGACCCAGAGGTCTGGGCAAGATTAGTCAAATTATTTAATTTTTGAACAAAGAAATCACCGCCAAATTTACCAAAAGAATCATAGTGATACGCACAGGATAAATAGGCATAATACGCTAACAATGAGCTCAAATTATCAATGAAAGTATTGTCATTGTAGGTAATGGGATTCCCTGTTTGAAACTTGAAATTAAAACTCTTGTCAATCATATTCAAAATGACCGTTTCATAGGAAGTCCCAAAAACAGGTCGCAATACTTGGACACGGGCATTGGCTTCAAAGTCCCCTTGCGCGGTAGCCTTCGTCAATAATAAATTAATGTTTAATTTGATTTTTTCGTCTGGAGCGAAATTGTCCATGGACCAACGACGACCCGATAAAAAATCCTGAGCAGTTCGCTGTAATTCCGTATAAATTTGTGATGTACCCCGCTGTTGGTCGAGCTGTAATTGCTCTGTATTGATTGTAACCGTTGCTTGGAGCTCCTGAGCAGTTAAAACTCGGGAGCCTATGAAGCATAGTAATACAAGTAAAATAGATTTCATAGTGAAATCATTCGGGAGATATTATTTCTCTTCAGTTCCTTCTTCACGAAGTCGATAATCAACTTTATCCGATAAAAAATCATCAATGGCTAAAGCAGATGGCTTAGGCATGCGCTCATAATATTTTGAAATTTCGATCTGCTCACGGTTTTCGAAAATTTCTTCCAAATTATCTACTGAAGAAGCAAATTCAGACAATTTACCTGACAATTCTTCCTTCATTTTGCTTGAGATTTGACGCGCTCTTTGTCCTATAATCGACACAGACTCATATACATTTCCTGTCTTTACTGCAATTTTATCAACATCACGTGTAATGATGGATGGATTTGTTTGGATCTTAGACATCTCGTTATTTTTTAAATTAAGATTGCAAAATTAAATAATATTTAGGACAAAAACTACTGGGGTCCTGTAGCCACTTTTGATGTATTTGACTTTTCTTTTTCAAGCATTGCTTTGTACTCTGCTTCCAATTTTGCAATTCGGTCCACTTCCTTATTGCTAGTATCATACATTTTCTCCCCCTCTTTCAGGTAAGCACTTTGCGGATACTTATCGATCAGCTCCAAATAGAATTTGGATGCTTCAGCATAACGCTCCTTTTGCTTTGATTCAATCGTGCTTTTGGCTAAATCATATTGAGCCAACACCTTCATGTAGGCCATCTCTTCATTGTAGTCAGAATCCGGAAAATCACGTTGAAAATTAGTGATCTCAATCACAGACGACTTTAACGAAGCAATATTAAATGGAGAAGTTTTATAATAAAGTTTGGCCTTTTCATAAGCCTTTTTCTCTAATTTTTTCCTTAATTCTTTAATGATATTCGTACAATCGTCTTTAAACTTTGTTTCAGGATAATTATTCAAATAAGATTGAATTTCGTTAATCGCGGCCAAAGTTCCCGTTTGGTCAAGATTAAAATTAGGTGAATCCTTATACAACGAAAAGGCCGACATATAAATCGCCTCCTCCGCATATTCAGAACGAGAGAAAACCTCTGCAAACTTCTTGAAATGCGTACTGGCTAACGTATAACTGCCTAAATTAAAATCACAATAGGCTTGATAAAAAGTAGCCAATTCCTGAGTCGAATCACCCTTCATCAAAGGCATAATCTCGTCAAAAAGGATACCAGCCTTAGAAAAATCTTTCTTTTTATAGTAATTCACCGCCGCCTTATACTTGGTCGGCAAATCAGCACTTTTTCTGAATTTCTCAAATTTACCGCATGAACTTAAGCCCAAAACAGCAACAAATCCCACTAAAATATATTTTTTCAAATTCATAAGCTCGCAAAGATAATCATATTTATTTTTCCTTCCGAATTAAACTGACTTACTAAATTGTAAATGATACAATTGAGCATATAATCCATTCAATTTCAACAAGTTTTCATGCGTTCCTCGCTCTTTTACCTCTCCTTTATCCATCACCAGAATCTGATGGGCATGTCGGATCGTAGACAAACGATGGGCAATGACAACCGAAGTCCTCCCCTTCATTAAAGTAGAAATCGCTGATTGAATGAGCAATTCAGATTCCGTATCCACAGAACTTGTTGCCTCATCTAAGACAATAATTTTAGGATTATGCACGAGCGCTCGAACAAAAGAAATTAGTTGGCGCTGCCCCACACTCAAAGTAGCTCCCCGCTCCATCACTTCGTAATCATAGCCACCAGGCAAACTTAAAATAAAATCATGAACGCCTACTGCCTTTGCTGCCTCCACAATTTCATCCTGAGTAATATTTTCATCACCCAAATGAATGTTAAATGCTATCGAAGAGCTAAAAAGAAAGACATCCTGCAAAACCACCGAGATATGTCGGCGCAAACTACCTATCTCATAATCTGGCAAAGCGACTCCATCAATTTCAATAATTCCTGATTGCACATCATACATCCGGCTCAACAATCCTATAATTGAAGACTTTCCCGCACCCGTCGCACCGACAATGGCAACAGTTGAACCAGGCTTTACTTCAAAACTGACATTTTTAACGACGTATTCAGGTTCAATATAAGCAAAACTAACCTCCTTAAATTGAATATGTCCTTTCAATTGGTTTGCCGAAATAAGCCCATTATTTTGAATGTAATCCTCTGAATCCAGCAAAGTCAAAATCCTTTCTGTACTGACAATCCCCATTTGTAAGGTATTAAAGCGGTCAGCTAGCATTCGAATGGGCCTAAAAAACAAATTAATAAACATAATAAAAGCCGTCAAAGTACCTACCGTAATTTCTTCTTTCAAAATGTAGGTTGACGCCATCCAAACAATTAAACCGGACCCCACGGCCGCGATCACATCCGCGACTGGAAAATATAAAGAATAGGCTAAAATACCTTTGATATTAGCATCGCGATGAGCCACATTAATTCGATCAAATTTCTTTAATTCTCGCTCCTCTGCATGAAACAGCTGCACGACCATCATTCCCGAAATATGTTCTTGCACAAACGAATTCAAGTTAGCTACGGCTAATCGAACCTCATTAAACGATTTTTTAATGTATTCTTTAAACACATACGTGGAAAAAACCATAAAAGGAACTGTGGCCAAAATAACCATTGTTAAGCGCCAATCTGTGTAAAACATAACACAAACAATTAAAACCAACTGCAATAAATCACCCGCAATCGAAGCTAGGCCCTCTGAAAAAACATCATTTAATGTCTCGATATCAGATACCGTTCTAGTCACTAATCGGCCTATGGGTGTATGGTCAAAAAAAGATAATTTGAGATTTACAATTTTAGCATACAATTGAACCCGAATATCTCGAATTACGGTTTGTCCCAAATAACCAGCTAAATAACTTGTGGCAAATTGTAAGCCTGTATGCAAAAATAAAACCCCTAGCATGTAAAAAAACATGCTGACAAGATTTGACATTTGATCAGCAGATACATAATGGTCTAAAGAAAAACGAATCAATAACGGAAGGGCTGGAGAAACGGCAGCCATGCAAAGTATTAAAAAAACCAATAACCAAAAACTGAATTGATAGGGTTTTAAAAAACCATAAATTCTACGAATAATGCGTAGATCGACAATCTTACCTTGAGTTGAATCTTTCAAGACTTAGCATTAGGTTGGGGTAGGTCATCAGAAAATGTAGGGATTGTAGTTTGGCATGAACCACAGCCTTTTGCACAGCCGGCATTTGATTTAGAAAAAAATGCATGAAACACCATCCGTATTACATAAAAGACGGCTGCAGCAAAAACAATAAAAACAAATACTTCTTCCATCACTTGTCTAAAAACCATTTACGTTGCAAAGTTGATAAAAATTCATCAAAAATTAGCCCTGCGCCAATAATTTCTCCACTAAAAATAACGTCTTCGCCCCCTTTAAAATTAGTCACCCGGCCACCAGCCTCCTCTATAATTATTTTACCTGCTGCCACATCCCAAGGTTTTAAATTTGCTTCAAAAAATCCTTCAAAACGACCACAGGCAGTATAAGCTAAATCAATGGAAGCCGCACCCATTCTTCTAAGCCCATGGGATTTTTGCATTAACTCTTTCAATAAATCCAGGTAACGATCTTGATATGAAAAATCATAATAAGGAAATCCGGTGGCCAACAAACTAGACGCCAAAGTTTCAGTAGTAGATACATGAATCGGTTTAGCGTTCAGAAATGCACCATTCCCTTTAGACGCATAAAACATCTCATCCTGATTAGGTTCATAAATCATGCCTAAAATGGGCTGTTTATTATAAATCAATCCCACGGAAACCGCATAAACGGGTAAGCCATGTAAGAAATTCGTCGTGCCATCTAAAGGGTCTATGACCCAATAATAGCCATTGCCAACCTGATCGTAAGTAGAATCACTTTCTTCAGCAATAAATTGTGCTTCTGGAAAAATGACCGACAAACCCTCCTTTAATTTCGATTCGGCTTGTTGGTCTACAAAGGAAACCAAGTCATTCGTTCCCTTGTAAATAATATCCCCGGTTTTTACTTGGCTGATCGCCGACTGAATCCATTGACCCGTTTCTTTAACACAAGGCAAAGCCTTAGCTAATAAAGCCTTTGAATCCATCATAAAAACTATTTAGGAGCGTTTAATTTAGCTACTTTGGGGCTTAATGCTTGAAGCCAATCGGCCACAATTTGTTGCGTTTCCTTTAAATAAACATCTTTTGCATGTTTATCGGCCGTTGATTTCGCTTTCTTATCTGCATCTGCTTCAGAGGTCGTAGGCCCATTGCCACCCGCTAGTGCATCTTCCACCGCTTGAGCCTCATCCGGTTTTTTCTTTTGATCATCCAATTCCTTTTTACGCTTGGTTAAATTCAAAGAAATAGAATTGTTTTCTTTTATTTTTTTCCAACGGTTGAAATCGTCTCTTAACTTAATCAAATCTGGTTTCGTTTTTAAACGTGCATTAAATCCCGTTTGCACTTTTGCAAGCACAGCTGGATTCACATGTAAAGTGGGCGTAAATACCGTAGAAGCAATCATATCCCATGGCAATGCACTCGGCTGAGAGCTTTCTCCAAACTCCTCTGCTGAAAAGGCAGATGGCATAGCAAAATCAGGACTCACTCCTTTATGCTGGGTTGAACTTCCATTGATGCGGTAAAACTTCTCTAAGGTAATTTTCAATTGGCCTACAGGCTCTTTTTCATTGGCCATATAATTATCTAAATCAACCACTGATTGCACCGTACCTTTTCCATAAGACTGCTCTCCTACGATAATACCACGCTTATAATCTTGAATGGCTGCCGCAAAAATCTCAGAAGCCGATGCGGAAAAACGGTTGATCATAATCGCTAAAGGTCCATCATAAGATTGCTCTGGATCACGGTCTAATTCTTGGGTTATCTTTCCATCCGATTGCTTTCTTTGAACTACGGGTCCTTTGGAAATAAATAAACCCGTCAAATCAATCGCTTCAATCAATGAACCTCCCCCATTATTGCGAAGATCAACAATCAAGGCATCAATTCCCTCTTGCTTAAATTCGCCTAAAAACCTTTTCACATCTGAGGTAGTAGATTTAAAATCTGCCTCCCGCTTTCTTGCACCCTCAAAATCTCTGTAAAACATAGGAATGGTGATCAAACCTAATTTAATTTTTTTATCTCCTTGGTTAAAGACCAACACTTCCTTCTTAGCCGTTTGCTCTTCCAATTTAATTTTCTCCCTCACAATACGAATCTCAGTAGTCGGCGAACCTGTCACCCCAGAAGCAGGAAGAATTTTCAAGCGAACGACTGTGCCTTTCGGGCCACGAATTAATTTCACGGCGTCATCGGTAAACCAACCAATTACATCGACGAAGCTACCATCTTCCCCTTGAGCAACGCCCACAATACGGTCTTTGGGATTAATTAATTTACTCCGAAAAGCTGGGCCTCCTGGAACTAAATCTTGTATCGTCACATAATCACCTTCTAAACGAAGTGTTGCACCTATCCCTTCAAAACTTTGAGCCATATCCTTATTGAACTCTTGGGCTGCTTTGGGTATCATGTAAGAAGTATGTGGATCAATGCTTTCGGTGTAGGCATTCATAAATACTTGGAATACATCTTCGGACTTCGTACGTGCCATGTATTTTTCAGACCTAGCATAACGATCCTTCATTTCACGTATCGCTGTAGTATCGGCCTTACCTCCAATTTTCCAGTCAAGAAGTTGGCGCTTGATATCTTTGCGCCAAAAATCATTTAATTCATCCGCAGACTTGGCCCACACAGCTTTATCCCGATTAGGCTGATACGTTTCATCTGCATTAAATTCAAAAGGTTTACTCAATATAGCATGAATGAACGCGTAACGCTCCTTCGTGCGGGTTTGATACAAATTGTAGATTTGAAAAGCTGAAGTTAGATCCCCTAAGCTCAATTGCTCGTCAATGGTATATCTAAACTTTTCCAAATCTTCTATGTCCGAAGCAATAAAAAATACTTTATTGGGATCAAGTTCCTTGATATAGGCATCATAAATTTTAGAAGACAAAGAATCATTAACGGCTATTTTGCGGTAATGATAATTGCTCAAAATCCCGAATACTAATCTTTCGACCTTTTTTTGAGTTTCTGTTGGCTTTAAATCACCCTCCTGATATTGGACCTTCGAATAGGGTAAATCACCTTGCGTTTTACCATGAAGAAAAAGGACAAAAATAAAAGATATGGGAATTAAAAGCGGCAGTATCTTCTTCATAAAAATGATAATGTTTCAAACTTATTTTTCAATTTCTAACAGTTCCACTTCAAAAACTAAAGCAGAATAGGGCTTAATCGTTTGACCTCCCCCTCGAATGCCATAGGCTAGTTCTTGAGGAATGTATAATTTCCATTTTGAGCCCACTGGCATCAATTGGAGTGCCTCGACCCAGCCCGGTATCACACCTGACACAGGAAAAGAAACAGGCTCACCTCGTTGGACCGACGAATCAAAAATTGATCCATCAATTAAAGTACCGTGATAATGTGTCTTAACCTTATCCGTCGCTAAAGGTTTTGGACCAGTACCCATTTTTATCACTTTATATTGCAAACCGCTGGCAGTGGTCATGACAGAATCCTTCTTTTTGTTGTCAGCCAAAAACTTTTCGCCCGCCTCTTTATTTGGAAAAAATTGTTTCGCATTTTCCGCGGCTTGGCGCTCTTGATTTTTCATCATAAACGTGTTCATGATATTTTGACACTCAGCCTCAGTCATCGATAACTTGTTCCCCTTCATCACAGAGGCAAATCCTTTGGCCACCATCTCTACATTCAAGGTCACATTTTGCGATCTAAAATTTTGAGCGACCAAAACACCCACCGCATAAGAAACTGAATCTAAAGAAGTATTAAATTTTAACGCTGATTGAGGCGCATCAGAACTTTTAGCTTTGGGCGCAACCGCATTTACTTTGGGTTTTATGCTTTTATTGACAGGAGCTTTTGTTTGAGCCACTAATGAAAAAGTGGATGAAAACATCGCACAAAGAATAACAAGCTTTAAATCAGGAAATTTCATGTTCATTTAATTAGGTAAAATAATTTTCGAAGATAGTGAAAAATGACTCTTTCCCAAGAATTTTAACGCCATTTAACAAGGGAAATTTTCACCATAATCAGGCAATCTAAAAAAAGTCTAAATTAAACGGTCTTTTTTTGAATTTTTTATGGGAATATTCAAATTTCATGACTAATTTTGCACCCGAATTTAGTACAAATTATCAAAATCAATAAACCACCATTTCGATATGGCATCAGTAAGACCAGATGAAGTTTCAGCCATCCTTAGGGAGCAGTTATCGCAGGCTAAAACGCAAGCAGAATTAGAAGAAATAGGCACCGTACTCCAAGTGGGTGATGGTGTGGCCCGTATTTACGG
>CANHXO010000041.1 GCA_947464595.1 Cytophagaceae bacterium | reverse complement strand
GTCTTCCATTTTTTTATAGTTTATTAATATTTTTCAAATTAATTAAATAAAATTAAAACCCAATTCTTACCCCACTCATTCCGCCACTTGTCATTTCCTCTTCCTCAATTAAATCAAACAATAATTGATTTTGGATATCGTCATCATCACAAGAAAGTAAGTTCATTTTCTTTAGAACGTTATCAATTTGTGCACCGGTCAACTCATATTGGGAGATTGAGTCAAGTAATTCAGGATTTTGTGTCCACGCACCATTTATTCCATTCCAAATCAATTTTCTTGTATCATAATCTGGTTTTTCAAAAACAGTATGGAATAAAAATCTCCGTTTAAAGGCTTCTTCAAAATTATCTGTGCTATTGCAAGTGGCAATTAGAATACCTGTAAAATTCTCCATCTCATTTAATAATTGTGATTGGATCGCATTAGAGTACATATCAGAAGACTTCTCAACCTGAATTTTCTTACCAAATAATTGATCGCACTCATTAAAGAGTAATACAACTGGTTTTTCACTCTTCTCCCATAGCTTTCGATATTGGCTGAATAACTTATGTACATTTTGCTCAGTCTCACCAATGAATTTGGTTTGGACCTCACTCACCTCTACATACATCAAAGTCAATCCTAAATCTCTACAGAGCTTCTTTGCAAATGCAGTTTTACCTGTTCCCGGATAACCAGATATCATTAAACTTATAGAATTAGCCGATAGCCTATCCTTGGTTGTATTATTTAGAATGAGCTCAATTCTATCTTTAAACTTTTGATTTTGGGTGTTATAGTACAAGGGTACATTGGAAAGTTCATCAGGTTGGTACAATACGAAACCCTCTTGATATTTATCATTTGTCACTTTGATTTTACTTACATCCTGATCTATTTCCCAGTCAGGAAACAATATAGATAAACTCTTATTAGTCAATTTGACACTCACTTCATCTGAAAATCTATCTGGTTTTGCAATCCAAAGTTTTTCTTTTATTAACTCTGAGGAACCATTTGAAACGTGGTAAAAGAATTCTAAAAAAGACACTTTGGTCATGTATCTCGCAAGAAGATTAAGCTCAAATGTCTTGTTGTTATAGGTAACAAAATTCCCTAATGAATAAAGGCAGGCATACAACTCTACCACTGTAAGATCATATTCCTTTAATTTTTTGCAACAAGGTTCTTCGTCAAATTGATTAAAGAAAAATGCGACAACAACCGATGGTATGGATTTAATGACTCCTAATTCTTTGGCCATTCGGTCCAAAATCGGTATAAATGAAAAGAACTCAATTAGCAAGGAGTCTGAAAATGCATCAGGCTTAAACCTAACTAAAATTTCCTTTTGTCTAGAATCCTCATCATTATAAAATGTAATCTTGTTATTAATATGAAGACTTAATAGAAATCCCAACATTTCTGTAGGATTGGCTGGTAGCGAACTAGCGAACTTTTGGGTAAAATCCTTAAATGTCAGACCCTCATTATCCCCTACTACAAGGACATCTTGGTCTAATTTTATTAATTCCTCTAAAAAAATAAGGGTATTAGATTCTTGTAAATGATCTTTGGACATATCTTCTGTGTTTTAATAACACAAAGGAAAGATATGTGACTGCCAAAAAGTGGCAATCATCTGAACTTTTAATTAATATTGATAAAATATTGAATCCATGAACTCCACTGAAAAATTAAAAGAGATCAATAATCTCCTTCTTCGCAAAACATTCAAGGTAACTTTTGAAAATGTTGCATTACATTTTTCAGAACACTTTGATATAGTTAGCTATAGTCAACGTGCCTTTTACAGGGATATCCAAAATCTAAAGGAAGTAATTAGTATTCGATATCCAACATTGGAGGATGATTTAGGTCCATTGTTGAAATTTAGCAAGTCCGAGAATCGTTATTTTTATGTCAGGGATGACATTAGTGCATTCCCTTCTTTATCAGAAAGGGAATTAACACAGATTGCATCTACCATTGAATTTAATAAACATTTATTTACTGATGGAGCTGGTGAAGGATTGGTCAATAAACTAAGGGCAATCTTTCTTGAAAACAGCTTGACTGAATACAATGAAATTTTACCATGGCCAGCCATCCAATTAATTAAAGATGGAGAAAGATCAGGTTCAGAGCAACTCAAAAAGTTGATTGAATGTATTTCAGGTAAAAAAACAATACAATTATTGCATCAGGGTTTATCTAAAACGTCCAAAACCAAAACGATGATCGGATTGCCGCTCATGATAAAGGAATATAATAATGGTTGGTATACCGGCTGGTACCTATTATTTCATGAAATTTTTAGAACAGAGACGGTAATAGAACCTCAAATCAATGGCTTAAGACTATTAGCATTAGATAGAATAGGATCAATTCAAGAATTTAAAACTTCTGCAAAAGTAAAATTGGATCCATCCTTTAATCCGCCAGATTACTTCAAATATAGTTTTGGTATAATTAGAAATAACATTGGAAAACCTGATCTTAAACAAGAAAGGATTACTATAAAACTAGAAGCGGGTAATTGGATCCATACCTATCTCGAAAAATACCCATTGCATTTCACCCAAAAGATACAAATTGTAAATGACGATACTCGAAAAGGTATATTAGAGCTCGATACGGAAATCAATCAAGAGTTGGAGAGTTTTATATTAAAATATACGGATCAAATGACTGTTATTGCACCTGAGAACCTTAAAGTAACTATTCTCCAAAAGATAACAAAGTCAATTAATAATTATGAATATTTGTGATTAGTAAATTATACAACCTATGATAATTGATTTAATAAAATTTAGGGATTATTGTGATATAAGAAAATGGGATTTCAATGAATTTACATCTGAATTCACTTTTCAATTCAGACTATGTCGATTTATAGAAGATTCATTTGACAATCAAAATATTGAGTTAGAATCTAACATCAATAGATATAAATTGTTCAAATTATCGAAAAAAGAAATCGATATCGATATTTTAACCAACAATTCAGAAAAAATTGCAATAGAAATTAAATACATAAGAGATTTTGGAAGTCACAACATAGGGATGTTTGAATTTTGTAAAGACATCAAATTTTTGGAAGAATTAGTTGAGCAATCTTTTAGCAATGGAATAGCTATTATTTTTACAACTATTCCAAATCTTTTTACTTCCCCAAATAGTGAACTTAAGCCAAAGAATATAGAAAATATTAATTTATATAATGCATTCAGAATTAATAAAAACCTTCGGGGTGAACTTAAAATCAAAACTGGGAAAATGGACAAATCATTAATTTTAAAGAACTCCTATCCACTTCAATGGATTGATTTTACACCAAATATTAAGGCTTGTATCATAAACGTAAAATAATTTCTAAACTAAACTCTCCTCCAGAGCTCTAACCTTATTAATCACCCCCGTTAATGCATTCTTATTATTGTGCTTCAGGTAGATTTCCAATGTCTTGATAGACTTATGACCTGTAATCAAGCATACCGTACTTAAATCGATTCCTAGCTCAGTTACCAACATAGTCGCTAATGTTCTTCTAGCACAATGTAGGACCAACAACTGGTAGCGTTTCAAGGTCTCTTTAATAACAACACCGCCTTTGGTGTACTTAATCTGAATCGAACGATTTAATCCAGGAACCAATTTGCCAATTTCCTTGATTTCCTCATTTAGAGTTTGCTCGTTTAACATCTTAGGAAACCGACCATCGTACTTATCCAAAATACGCTTGGCCATGGGAAAGATTGGGATATGAATTTCCGTGTCAGTCTTTTCGTTATGGAGCGTAATCACCTCTTCATCTCCCCTATCGAATGAATTGAATTGTGAGAAATCGGAGATACGAAGACCCGTCCAGCATAAAACTAAGAATTGATCACGAACAAGGTCCCATAACGGATTGTTAGACAAGTCTAATTCATACATATCCTTTAATTCATCCTTGTCTAAAGCAATACTAGTGGAAGGTTCTTTGGGAATCTTAATACTGTATTTGATGAAAGGATTATGGGGTAAAAAACCTCGTTTTGTATATAAAGAAATAAAGGTTTTTAGGTTCTTTAGTCTATCCCCTACAGTATTCAACTTCAAATTCTCCACATTGGTCAAGTAGTTCTCGAAACTCAAAATAAACTCCCGCGTGACGATTTCGACATTGGTTATCCCCTTCCTTCGGTACTTTTGAAAACGCTCAAAGGCACGTATCATCGATTCATAATTATCTATAGATCCACGTTGGAATTTCTTCCCATTATTCAACTCAACACCTGTTTCGCGTTCCTTAATCGTCTTCCATATCATCGGTATCATTAAAGTCGTATTCTTGGGTTTGAAGTAGTCTTCCAACTTCACATCTGATTTCAAATAAGTCACAATATCAACCTTGGTCGGATTTGATTCGTTGACACGTCTAAACTCACGGTAAAATCTGTCGACTTTGTTCTGGAATTCGTTCAGGTCATTCTGAATGTATGAATTCTCCTGCTTCCCTCTAGTCAACTTCATTCCTCCATTTTCCCACTCATTAGGGCTTACCTGAAGATTTGGAAGGGTCAACACGATTCTTTCCATTCCATCGTAGTTGATTGAAACTCCAACAGACGTCTTTTTCTTAGTTTTTGATTTGATGAAAAATGTAACGGCCATTATGCTACTTTTTTAAATGAGAGATGATTTTTCTTTAAAATTCTATCTAACTCTTTTGAGGAAATCAAGACTTTACGTCCGATACCCTTATTAGTTAAAATTCCTCGCTCTATGTAGGAGCTAATAGTATTGGGTCTTACACCTAAAATATCAGCAGCTTCATCTCTAGTATGAATGATTTCTGGAGTATTGATACGATCAATTAACTCCTCGAACTTTTTGTCAAGCAATTCAGCTAATACCCATTCCAACTGTTTTGAATCTAATTGGTAGATTGGTCTTTCATTAATATTCATATTTTAAAATTTTACTGGCCTCAAGCAATTTTAACGCCTTTTTATTGATTATACAAGCTCTATCATTGATAGATAATTTATGCCAATCAAATATTTATAGTTAATTAATAATGAGAAGGGCTCATTAATAACCCTCCTCATTTTAAATTCAACTAACCAACTTTATTTGAAGAGTTCAGCCTATATGAATACATACGATTGGATTTTTTGATAACACAGAACACAGGGTGATTTCTGTATTCATGTACCGCCTCATCATATAATTTCAAACGTTTCTCCCAATCTTCATCAGTAAAGAATCGACCTTTTTTCTCCAAAAATCCCCTATTTGTTTCTAAGTAGATTTTTAACTTAAATTCAAATCCTCCCATTTTAATTGGTTCATTCTCGAATCTCTCGAATTCGTTAACTTTTTGCGATTTCATATAATATTTTTTTAAAAATTTCATTGGAGTTTTAACATCTATTAATCCCGAGATTTCAGTGTAATCTTCCGTTAACACTTTAGTCTATTGAGACATCGCACCACATATCAAATGTGATATCATTGATTGATTCATGGTCTTTAACCTCTGGTTCAGGAATAAGCATATCAAAACTTACATCCAAAAGAGACTCCAATTCATCAATTCTCTCTTCTGGTTCATCAGACTCAAATTTAAAATCATCAGGTACCTGAACCTGTGCGTAACAAAAAATAGAATAAGAACATTCTACAGTAACATTTTTCATAATAAAATTAATTAAATTATATGGAGGGGTTTAAATCCTACAACCCCAATAGTAGGTACTATCTTTATGCGGCAATCGATAATTCGATTTTGGCTTGTTCTTTTTCCTGAAGACATTTTTCAAATCTCTTTTTGTAAAAAGGCTTACCTTACACCAAATGGTTAATAGTTATTAGATGGTTTAATATCCAATGCACCTTTAGGTTTTTACTATTTTGAAATACAAATCACCCTACCCATCGTTTTGATGAGGATTATAATAATCCATATATTGGTTTGGTTTATCTAAATCACGGTGATGTTGTGAATTTATGCGACTAATTCATATTCCATAAATGAGTTTAACTTTGACATTGCTCTAGGTTCGTATTCCATGACACTTTCGGCTAAAATACGTTTTGAGGTAATGACATTCTTTTCATACAATTCAACTCCAACAAACCGAAACCCCATCATTAAAGCCGTTCGTCCACAAGAAGCCCCACCTAAAAATGGATCAAAGATCAATGGTGTGTACTTTTCAGTTGGTTTTGGACAGTATGTAGCCAAGAAAATTGCTGGAAGCATTTGAGAAAAGGTGGCTGGATGCCAATCCTCATCCTCAACATGTTTAATTCGCTGGGTATTTGTTTGAACTGTAACGATATCTTTTAAATCGTTTTCACTCATAATTGTCCGTAATTGCTTGTAAAAATTAGGTACATAATAATTAACTCCGGCCCAACCGTAATCCTTACAGCCTCTTGATATTTCGAAGTTATTATCCTCCTTTTTGATTTTAAATCGATTAAAATAGTAATCCTTTGATTTCGAAAAATGTAGAACTACCTCATAGCTTGGTTGGAATCTATTGTTTTGATTAGAAATAGGTTTATTAGAGTCTTTTTTCCAAATAATTCTATCCACATAAAATGCTCCACGCTTAACCATTTCAATTACCACATGCTCAATAACTGCAAGACATTGTCCTTTATCATATGTTTCACCAAGATTCAAGAAAAAATTTCCACGAGATTTCATACGTTCATATGGTTTCATTAGCGAATCAACTAATCTTTCAGCATATAACTGGGGTGTTTTTTCCCAACCCATTTCATTAGGATCATCACCATAATGTCTTAGCATATAGTAAGGTGGGCTAGTGAAAACAACATCAATCTCCATGTCAGTAGGTAACTGTATATCTTCAATACTTCCATGAATCACCTCATAATTATTGGTTTTAATTGGGTAAACATCAATCGATGTAAATCCTTCATTTCTTTTGTAATTGAAAACATCAATCAAAGATTCTGCTTCCTTCTTTTTGAATTCACCTTTCAGGAATTTTGATAAAATTTTAGATTCCTTCTCTTTTTCGTACCCATAATCATCTCTAGCTAACGTTTCCACGGCGAATGCAGCTTGAGATATAAGAATTTTGCCTTCAAATACTTGTTGAACAAGACTCAATTCATCTCCATTCTCAAAGGTCCACAAAATCACATTTGACATTACGATTACATTACTTCTAGACCAGCCCTTTCCTAAAGATGAGGTCAAGAACTCATAACGTTGGTTGCGATCACGCAATGGGTTATCATCTCCGGATTCTAAACGTAAAATAGAAATAAACTCTCTGATTTTCTCTTTTGCCGTTTTTACTTTTTGGATTTGACTATGGATAATCAAATCCATTAAGTTGAAATCCTTTGAAGTCGTATCAATATTTAAAACCATAGCATCAATTTCATTTTTTATTAAATGAAATTGATTGAAAGCCATCAGCCGTAATACGCCATTTATAATAAGATATTGATTTCCAACTTTAACAACCGTGATAGGTTCAAGTTGACCGAATTCTTCTATACTAGTTTTTAATGTATTGATTTCATTTTGCCGACAAGCATAATCATACAACGATGATATTTCTAGTGGAATAATTACCTCAGAAATTTTCAATTTCATAAGGGTACCTGGTAATTGGGTAAATTCTTGCTTTTCCATTATCTAGGGGTTTAGCGTGAAACAATACCCAAAGATTGAAGCAAATCAGAGGCACTTTTGAGAAAAGTAAGCGCCTACTTTTTAATTATTTAAAAATATATTTATATCATTTCAAGGAATTCAGGGTCGATTTCAACCCTTAATCGCTCATTATCAGGAAAAATTGAGCAATGCTCCACTCTACCTGAAATAGTTTTTCTTGTTGAACCTATTTTGAAAATTTCAGATAATTCCTCTCCAATAACGGCCTTTAACTCTTTTTTGATTTCGTTTCTTTTATCCTTGATTATTTTTTTTGTTTTATCAAATCTTGGCTAAATGAATAATCTCTAATAAAAATAGGTACAATATCCGGTCTAGGGTGAGGAAGAATCGAATAGAAATCACGAAAATGAGTTACGATTGACTCCTTCGTATTAATTTCATATTTTCCACTATAGCCTATGACGATGGTGTCTTTTAAACTCAACATGGCCGTCATTTGACCATCAGGACTATACATGAGCACCCCTTTGTCTACGGTATTCGTATTGATGCTAGTTAGGTGCCAAGTACCAATAAATGGCTTTTTTGCAATTTTATAACTATTGTTACAAGAAAAAAGGCTTATAGTTAAAAGGAGTATTAATGTAGTTTTCATTTGTTTGATTATTTAGCGTATAAATATAATATAAGCAAGATAATATTTGTTGGAATTTCAATTTGTTTCAAAGATCACACAGCATAAAATTTCAATTCTAAAATTCAAAAAAAACCTCTTATCACATTTCATTTTCCTGAAGCTCTATTTTACACGAAATTTGCCTCATGAGATTGATTATATTATTGTTAGCGTGTTCCATCACAACATTTGGCCAAAACACATTACATCTTCGCCTTCAAGATTCCAATAAAGAAAGTATCCCTTTTGCCACGGTTTTATTGAAAAAATCCACCGATTCAAGTTTGGTAAAAGGGATGAATACAAATGAAAATGGGGAATTACGTGTTTCTAACCTCCCACTAGGCAAATTTACCTTAACACTTCAGGCGACAGGATTTAAATCCACAAAAATCAAATTGGAAGAAATCACCTTGGATTCCAAAATCGATTTAGGAATCATCACCTTGTTCCCTTTAAGCACCGAGTTAGCCGAAGTAAAAGTGATGGCCACAAAACCGTTCATCGAAAAAAAGTTAGATAAGACGATTGTCAACGTCGAGAATTCAGCGATGGCGGCGGGAAATACAACGATGGAATTATTAGAACGTTCGCCAGGAGTCATTGTGAATAAAGACGGTAATATTTCCCTACGAGGTAAGTCAGGGGCCCAAGTAATGATCGACGGAAAAATCTCCTACCTAACAGGAGCCGATTTAGCCAATTATTTAAAGAATTTACCTGCAGACCAAATCTCTCAATTAGAGATTATGGCCAATCCTTCCTCTCGCTATGATGCGGCCGGAACGGGTGGAATCATCAACATTAAACTAAAGAAGAATTCAAACATAGGCTTAAATGGTTCAGCAAATGGTACGTTAGCTCAAGGAACCTACTTGCGGGAAAGCATGGGTGTCAATTTAAACTATCGAAAAAATGGCTGGAATTGGTTCGGAAACGGGTCAGTAGTAGACATAACTAGATTAGAACGCAATAATTTAACGCGGAATTTTAAGGCACAAAATGAAGTTTGGGAAAACGGCTTTGCTTTTAAAAATGAGAACCAAACGACCCAACTAAAAGGAGGTGTGGACTGGTATCATTCAAAGAAAACTACGTTGGGGATTTTAGCTTCTGGAAATATCAATCAATACACCCTTCAAAATGGCTTAAATCAAACGATCCAATACAATAGTTCAGGTATGGCGTTGACCCGATTAAATACCTACAATCATGTGGATAATCCAAGTCATAATTATGCGCTAAATTTTAATTTTAAACATACGTATGATAGTACAGGAAGGGAATTGACGATGGATTTGGATTATGCTCGGTTCGTAGATAACAGCGCGTCTAATTTACGTTCGCAATTTCAAAAAGGAGACTTCAGCCCAATGAAAGTAGATTCCTTATTATTGAATAATGCCAAATCATTTGTTGATCAATATTCCTTCAAAGTAGATTATGTCATTCCCTCCTTTTTAAAATCGAAATGGGGTACTGGGCTCAAGTCTTCCTATGTAAAAACGGACAACGATTTACGTTTCCAGGGCAAGAATGAAGGTGTCCCAGCCTACACTTTTTTAACAGGCCAAAGCAATCATTTCATCTACAGCGAACAGATTCATGCCGCCTATTTAAACACGGAACGCGTGATCGGAAAATTCAGTTATCAAATCGGCTTGCGTGGTGAGTGGACCATTGCAGATGGAATATCTCAAGCATATACCGTGAATTCAAAAGATTCGACCTTCCACCGAGATTATGCCCAATTATTTCCAAGTACTTTTTTTCAATATGAAATTTACAAAAACCATAGCCTAGGCTTAAATTATTCCCGCCGGATCGACCGACCTAGTTATGGAGATTTAAATCCCTTTGTTTTCTTTTTGGATAATTATACTTTCAAGGTGGGTAATCCGATGTTAACACCCCAATTAACTAATTCATTGGAGCTCAGCCACACCTATATGGTGGCTTTCAGTACAACATTAGGCTATAGCCACACGACCAATGTCATTACGGAGATTCTAAAGCAAGATACGCAGGCCAGAAAATCCTATCAGACTACGGCCAATATGGCCGAGCGAACGAATTATAGTCTAGGATTCTCTTTACCTATCCCTATCGCCAATTGGTGGTCAAGTAATACAGATATCTACTTCAACCGCGCAGAACTCAAAGGAAAAGTCGAAAATATAAACCTAAGTCCTTCTAACAATCAATTTTATTTTAACACCAATCACATCTTCACACTACCAAAAGATTATCGGTTTGAACTAGGCGGAAACTATTTCTCCGGTGGCCTGGAAAGTGCCTTTATTTTTGGGGCTGGAGGCTCCCTTAATGTAGGTATCCAAAAAACGATCCTTAACAAAAAAGGTGCCATCCGCCTAAATGCACAAGACATATTATTCACCTCAAACCCCGATGTATACATTAAATATGGTGACTTAGATATTCTGGTTCGACCGCGTCAAGATTCCCGCGTGGTGCGTTTAAATTTCTCCTACCGGTTTGGCAATATGTCCATTAAAGGAGCTAGAGTAAGAGCTACAGGCCTTGATTCTGAGAAATCCCGCGTTAAAACAAAATAGTTTATCAAATCTGTCTCCCAATCTTTGAAATATTTCAAAGCCGCCTAGAAGGAAGAATCGTAAATCAATTCTTCAGTTTTAAAAATGGTTTTTCAACCCATAAAAATTGGGAAGCTACTCATACTACTAATAATTAGATCAGAGATTTTACTTGTTTTTTAAATGATGGATATTTTCTTTAACATTGTTTCTTATTAGCAAATAGAATGAATGTTTCAACTGCTTGCTATGAACTTAGATCTTAAATTTAGGTAATGTCTGACAAATTAAATATTTGGTTTTTTCGTTTCTTTTTTATTTGTGTGTTTGCACTTTATTCAGTGTTAATTCATGCGCAAGCAGCACAATCAAGCTTAAAACTAGCACGATTCGATGTAGACGCAACCCCGCCGGTAGGAACTCAATTAACTTATGATCGCATGGTTAATGATTGGGATTTAGGTTTACGTGCGAAAGGGGTCGTTATTTTAGGTGCGGGGCTTCCGATTGTCATGTGCTCTGTGGATTGGATTGGAATTAGCAATGATAGTCAAGATGAATTCAAACGCGTTATGGCGGAGGCAGCTGCTACCATTCCATCACGGGTTGTTGTTCATGCCATTCATCAGCATGATGCCCCCTCATCTGATTTAGGGGCAGAGAAATTAATGCAAGAGGCAGGCTTAAATCCAATCGCTTTTGAAGGGACTTATACCAGGGATCTGATTAAACGTCTCGGAATGGCTATCCAGAAATCTATTTCAGTTGCAGTACCCTTTACGCACATCGGGAAAGGAGAAGCTCCAGTATACCAAGTTGCCTCTAACCGAAGGATTATCGGTACTGATGGAAAAGTTAAAGCTTCGCGAACTTCAGCCACCCTTGATCCTGCTATTCGTGCTGAACCCGAAGGATTAATTGACCCCATGGTCTCTTTAATTAGTTTTTGGAATAATGATAAACCCATTGCGGTTTTAAGTTATTATGCCTCACATCCGCAAAGTTATTATCGAACTGGGGTGGCTAATCCTGATTTCCCGGGAATTGCTCGTTTTTTACGCCAATTGGCCGTGCCTGATGCGCTTCACATTCATTTCAACGGAGCAGGTGGGAATCTAACAGCAGGAAAATACAATGATGGAGATAAAAAAAATAGACTGATTTTAGCTGAGCGCTTGGCAGATGGGATGAAAAGGGCATGGGATCAAACCCAACTTGAGCGCGTAGAATCAAATTCCATTCAATGGAACATCGAATCGGTCGCTTTGATTCCTGCAGCTCATATTGAATCCTTGGAGGCAAAAATGAAAACAGAGACCGCTGTATTTTTAGCCAATAATCTATCTAAATTAGTTTGGTTAAGGCGTCTACAATCTGGCAAAAAGATTGATCTCTCCTGTTTAACGATGGGTAATGTGAGGATCCTTCATCTCCCAGGTGAGCCTTTTGTTGAATATCAACTGGCAGCCAAAGCTGAACGCAAGGATTTGTTTGTTGCCGTAGCTGGCTATGGTGATTATGCTGTAGGTTACATTGGAAATGCTACTGCTTACGCGGAGGGTGGTTATGAAACCGGACAGGCCTCAGCCGTTACTGCGGAGGCAGAGGCCATATTAATGAAAGCTATTCGTAAGCTCTTATATTAATTTTAAAATTTTGTCTACAATTTAGAGAGTACGTAATTATTCATTGATGGGAGCCCAATAGGTACAATGACCCTCGGGGCTCACTGGGCCTTTAAATAAAAGACAAGCACCACACGGCTTTTCAGGTGCAGGTATGAACAGGTTGCAATTTGCACATTGGTTATTTTCAACGGGCGATTGGCTTACATAGGCTAATTTTTTTCTCTTCGCAATTTCTTCTGCACTGACTTTAGAAAGATCATCGCATGGATTTTTAAGATCATCTTGGGAGACTAATTTTTGGGCTATCTGATTTTTTGAGGCTCTCGTTTTATTCGAATTAGTCACGGAGGTATTCGATTTAAGGCTTAGTATAACCCCTGATCCTGCGAGTAAGGAAACCAACTTCAAATACTTTTGCAGAAAGTTTCTTCGTGCATATTTAATCTCTTTCATTTTAGCGGAATTTGCTCATTTTCAATGTTGGGTCCGTAAGGATTGCAATTAGTGTGCTGAGTAATGTTGACGCAAGGTTTGAAAAGAAGCTTTTACATCAGACTCTAATCCAGTGTTTAGTTGGCCTGCGATTTCCTTTGACGTCCCATTTTTAGTTAAGCCTAATTTAAGTCCTTTTAGTGCAGCTACTTGTAAATTAAAATCACTCATGGTGGGCAGAGATAACAAATTCAAATAGGATATAAATTGGGATTTATTATTTCTAGCCGCGATGGTATAAGAAAGGTCTTGTAAAAAACGTAGTTTCCAAGTTTCGGGATTTGGAGAAAATACATGATGGTCTACCATCAATTCCAAAAGATCTGGTGATGAACCAAGCTCTGAACTCAAAACCGCCAGCCTAAGCCATTCATTTTGGCCTTGACTTTGAATAAGTTTTGAAAATGCCGCGATAATTTTTGGGTTTTTAAACTGCCCGAGACTTAAGGTTGCCTGCAATTTCACCCTTGGAGACGAATCATTTACCATTTTTAGCATGGGTGGCATTAATTCTGAATAGCGTTCAGCTAACATTAAAGCATTTTCACGAACATCCGGGGAAGAATCTTGTAATCCTTTTTTAATGACCGCTATATCCAAAGCGTTTAAACCCTCAAGCACGTATAAAAGGTGTAACCGCGTTCTAGGGTCCTTGCTTTTATTGAATAGAAGTTTGGCTTCTTTTATGACTGACTTATCTTGACGTTCGAGAAGTAAACGGTGAGCATGCGTGCGGTACCAACCATTTTCGTATGATAAATAGGCAAGTAATTGGATACTTGATACAGCATGTAGATTTACTTGAACACTTTTGTAAGGGGTGTTAGCCGGTTTAACCCGATAGATTCGCCCCATATCACTTCCTGCCATAAAATCCATGTCCGCTTTTAGGTCGTCGGGAATCGAAACAGGTGTTTCAATATGTTGACGGTAATAATCAAGCATATATAGGTATCCGTCAGGGCCAACCGAAAATGTAATGGGACGAAACCAGGGATCGGTGGAAGAAATGAATTCCTTGGTTTTTTCAGATTCAGCTCTTTTAGCCACCATGACAGGACTTGTTTCACTTGGACTTAAGATATCCCGATGGACCAAATTTCCTGATACGTCACCCGTGAAAATATTCCCATAAAACTCTTTAGGCATTGCATCCCCATGGTAAATGGTACTTCCGGTCGACCCACTAAATCGGTCTTCCGCATATTCGATTCGATTCAAATTCGCTTCTTTGAATGATTTATTTCTTCGGGCACTTCTTTCCGCCCGCCAGTAAGGAGGTTTTGTTTCTTGAAAAGTATGTTCTTCGTGATCTGTGATACTTGCACTAAATTTCGATATGGGAAGATAGGCATGCCTATGCGTATAGCGCCAAGGAATAATGGATTGTTGGACATGAATTGAATTCTCAGTAAAGAAGCGATGACCCCCGTCATCCATGGTTTGACCAAATTGTCCTAAACCAGTTTCAAGCTCAAAAACATTTCGATCTAATCTAAAACGAAAATCGGCACCTTTAACATCTAATGGGGGCGTTCCTGATAATTGGGTAGAGCTTACTTTTCCATTTTGGCCATGGTTATTTGCGTAAATCCAATTGTCAACGCCTAATTTTAGGCTGGTAATTTGGGCTTCTGAATTGTTTTGGAAAAACCCTGAAAATAAAATTTCTGAGGTATCTGATTTGCCATCCCCATTGGTATCTTTTAAATAGAGAATATGTGGTGCCGCGGTAACTATTACCCCGCCTTTCCAAAATAGCATGCTTGTCCCCTCCGTTATATTTTCAGCGAAAACGATTGATTTATCAATTTTACCATCACCATCGGTATCCTTCAACAAGCGAATTCGGCCATGGCCTTTTCCGAGCTCAACTTCGTAGGGGTAATCGGGCATTTCTAAGACATAGGCATCTCCTTGGGCATCAAATTCTAAAGCTACTGGATCAAAGACATGGGGTTCAGATGCAAATAATTCAACGGTGAACCCTTCGGCCACCTGCAACTTTTTCATGGATTCTTCGGGACTAAGCGGTGTGGCATATTTCTGAGCCAAACCCTCCGTCATTGCACAAATGAATGCCACTAATAAAAGGATGCTTCTGTTCATTATAGGAGTCATCATAAGTTATTTTATATGATTGAGATTTTCAATTAAAAAGGTCATTCTAATCGTTAATTTGACGATTTTAAAATTAAAACAATTCAGAAGACCCAATTACTGTACAAATCCCATTTTACTTGGACAAATTTGTTGAAAATTTGTGTAATAATTGATTGTTTGGGGGTTTAAATTAAACGAAGTCAGGAAATTGACTTATTTCTTATTGACGAAATATAGGCTTACATATATTTCCTTTTTCATCATTTGGGTATAATGCCCCTTCATTTTCAAGTTGTTTACTCATAAGATTAAACATTTGTTTTAGTTTTTGAGGCATTTTTTGAGCCAGATTACTATTTTCATAAGGGTCAGCTAAGAGGTTAAATAGTTCAAATCTTGTATTAGCTGGGTTTAATTCAGGGAAATAATGATAGATAATCTTCCAATTACCATTTCGATAACTTGTAAAATACTTACTTCGATGGTCATGGGGAAAGTGCATCAGAAATGTTTTAGGTTTTAAAACATTTTGGTTTCCCACAAGATTGACAGCCAATGATGTACCGTCAATAGAATGCCCCATTGGATTTTTAATGTCTAATAAATCTAAAATTGTAGGATAAATATCCATAATTGTCCCTAATTGGGTTTGTATCGCACCTTGTTTTATGGGCATTTTTTTCTGCCATTGATTATTTCGTTGGGGTTTAGCCCAAGAAGCAATAAAAGGGATCCTCATCCCACCCTCATAATGTGTCCCTTTTTTTCCCCTAAGAGGAGCAGAACTGGAAACTAAGTGTTCAGGGCCAAGGGGTGCATCTGATCCATTGTCTCCTAAGAAAAAGATAATCGTATTGTCCGCAATTCCTAATTTTTCTAACTCATTCATAATCAGACCCAATGAATTATCCATCCCTTCAACCATACTAGCAAACTTTTGAGCTTCCACATTTCTTAGCGTATCATTCATATAATGTCCCTTAAAAGCTGGATCAAAAGTAAAAGGCGTATGTACTGCATAATGTGCTATTTGTAAGAAAAAAGGCTTTTTGTTTGCTGCTGCCTTATTAATTTCCCTTTTGGCTTCTATCGTTAAGGCATCCGTTAAAAATGTATCTGTTTGATGGTAATTTTCTAAATTAGGCACCTGTTGCCTTAGTCTTCCATCCTTCATTTTTTGGGCGTAATTATCTTTCCCAAAATAGCTACCAGGATGTCCAATTGCCGTACCCCCTATATTAACAGTATATCCCAAATTCAAGGGGCTTTCACCGAAAGAACCAAAAGGGCCAAAATGTGCTTTGCCCACATATATTGTTTCATACCCTTGCTTTTGAAGTAATATAGGCAAGATAGTTGTATCGGTTTTAGAGATTCCTTTCCAATTCCATTCTTTGGGACCCAAATTTCCTCGGTTGTTTTCATCAGGGTTAATCCATTGAGTCGTTTTGTGGCGAGCAGCATTTTGTCCTGTTATAAGACTAGCACGGGAAGGAGAACAAACACTTTGGGCATAGAAAGTAGAAAATCGGGTACCTAAATCCGCCAATCTTTTCATATTGGGTGTTTGATACCATTTATTTAATGAATAGCTTTTGGGATTACCTTTTGCATCCGTAAGAAAAGGGACCGAAGTATCCATAAGACCCATATCATCCACTAAAAAAAGAATGATATTGGGCTTTTTAGGACTTTGAGACACAGATGTCGTTATAGCCAAAAAATAAAAACTAGATAAAAGACAAATTCTTAATAAGCTTAAAAACATCGAAATTAAAATTTAGAGTGGTAGAAAAATTGAAAAACCAAGCGTACTGTTTGCAGCCATTGAGTTTATCATAAACTCACGACGACTATTTTTGGGAGATGACATGTCGATTAGGTTATTTTTAGAATTAAAGTCTATGAGATAAATTAAATAGCACCAACATATTTATTAAAAAGTATTTTCCATCAGATCAATTTTAAACATGTATTAGCTGATCCCTATAAGTCCTTGACACAACGAAACCCTACCGGGTACCTACTCATCTCGATGGGATGGAGGTAATATCGATGTGAAGTAGTATAGAAGGACCAGTTGTTAAAATTTGACCCCCCTCGCATCACTTTGTACTTTTCACCATATTCCGCTATAAGTTTGCTATTGCCCGGATATGGCTTATACCAATCTGCAGTCCATTCCCAAACACTACCTGCCATATCGTAACAGCCAAAAGGACTAGCAGGTTTTGCGATGGAACCGCCTCTTGAATCATTGTAATCCCAAGCCACAAAAGATTCATTAAAAGTATTGCCCCAAGGGAAAAGTCGACCATCCGTTCCCCTAGCCGCTTTTTCCCATTCTTTTTCAGTCGGCAATCTAGCCCCAGTCCATTTGCAATAGTTATTAGCCTGCTCCCAATTAACAATTACGGCATTGCCCAATTTCCCTTTTGAGTACTTGAAATTACGATCAAACTCCAGATACTCTTTAATGCTGATCTCATATTTATGAATAAAAAAAGCACTTGTTGCGGTGATATGCTGAGGCTTTTCATCATGGTCGCCTATTTCACTTCCCATAATGAATACCCCAGAAGGAACATAAACCATACCTTCAGGAGGGATGATTTGAACTTGGTTTTGCGCCTTAGAATGTGCTGAGACAAGGATTATTGCCAAGAAAAGGAAGAGTCTAGCGTTTTTCATTTGTTACCAAGTAGGGGGGATTAATCCATAATATCTTCCAAACCAATAATTACGAATCATGGCGGCAGCCGTTCCTTCTTCCTCTGATTCAACCATTTTAATGCTTCCATTTTCCGTTGGAATCTCGAATGTTTTTTTCATCCTTTCAAATCCCCACATATTTTTCCAAACCATTTTTCTTTCGTTGCTAGAAACATCTTCGCCTGTCAAGACATGATACACCATAGGAAACCAGGGGCTACTTTCCCAAGACATGTCCATGCTTTTCCAATCAAACCAATGGCGATTGAGGTTCATCCGGTATTTATTGAGCAGGGACTTATCTTTTTCTAATCGCATAATCATATAAAACGCTCTTGCCGCGTGATAGTCATCCCCTACGTTTCTCCACTCTTCCGGAAAAAGTACTTTGGCAGACAGCTGATGGTCATCATAATGGTATTTTTCGATTAGCATTTTGTATGCCACATCGAATTTATCTTTTCCTGTCATGTGAAAAGCAACTTTTAACCCCATGAGCATCAGGAGGGAATTTAGCGGTTGATGCGGGAGATCTGGACATAAGTTGCCCCATAAAGTCATTTTGCCATCTAAGTCAGTAAGCTTGAAATTATCATCCATCACTTTAGTGATAAGGCGATCTATGAGTGCCTCTGCTCTGTTTCTTTTCTCCTGATCTGCACAGAATTCCCAATAGGTACCTACGCCATAAAGAATAGAGGTAAATTTATCCACACTGATGTCCCCTAACCAGCGGTAACCTGGCATCGAAGTAGACGCATGCCATTCGTGATACCATAATGCTTTTTCGTGCCAAAGTGCCTTATCGGTTTGATTAAAACTTCTTGCAAAAAGTCCGGATACGCCTGTTACTTTTTCAAGTTTTTCTATGGCTTCAAATATTTGATCGGCCATTCGTTTTGCTTGAGCGTCTTTGGTGATGGAATATTTAAAACTAAGGGCCACAAGCATTTCGGAAGTAGGATCTAAACAATCAGCTTGTGAACCTACAATAGGCCTATCAAGCCCTGCAGGTGGAAAAATAACATGCTGCATAATGGCACCCTCATTCCAGTGATTGCCTAACATAAGCTTTTCATACAGGGCCACTTTTTTAAAAAGCTTATCCGATTTTTGGGGAAACTCATTTACACTTTGAGCAGATAACTCATGGAATAAACAAATCCAAAGCGTAATGATTTGAATTAAAATAGGTGTAAAGCGCATAGATCTAGTTAAACTAAAATAAAATTTCCTTAAGAAGTGTTTTACTTTGGTTCTAAATTAGTCATAAATTCATTTTAAATAAAACAGTTTTCTTCTTTTACTAATTTAGCTTCATAACGTTTGATATACCACAAAATAACTAGGATTCTTGATCTTGAGTTGCCTCCAGCAATGGCCTTGTGCTTCGGTCTAATGAGTTATGAATTAGTTGCTTCCTCGAATGGCTCATCCTAACTGTCC
>CANHXO010000040.1 GCA_947464595.1 Cytophagaceae bacterium | reverse complement strand
GTGGAATGAATTTTGAATTTAAATTAATGCAATGAGATTGATGCTACATTTTAAATGATCAATCTTTTATTTCGATTTTCTATGGTACAAAATTAAACTAAAAATTACATACCCAACGTCAATCAATTATGATTGTTATCATAATTCATACTTATCATAATTCATACTAAGTAGACATCCCGACAATTCAATTCGGCAGAGCCTAACCTATTACCTAATACCTGATACATATTACCTAATCCATATTACCTAATCCATATTACCTAATACCTATTACCTAATACCTATTTACTTAATTCGGGTTCACCCTAAACACCATTCCGGGATTTTCTACACCGATGTACATGTAACCATCTGAGCCCAACTTCACATTACGTAATCGGCCTACATTGATTAAAATCTTCTCTTGTTTTACGACCTTGTTATCTTGAATGACACAGCGATTGAGGTAGTTGAATCGCAAGGACCCAATCATTAAGTTGCCTTTCCAAGCTGGATATTTATCAGTATTCATGAAAGTCAAACCAGACGGAGCAATCGATGGTACAAAGTAGGAGACAGGCTGTTCCATCCCTTCTTTTTTCGAGATATTGGTAATGGGTTTTCCATCATAGTTAATTCCGTAGGAAATGACAGGCCAACCGTAATTACGACCAGCTTGGATGATGTTAATTTCATCGCCACCCCGTGGGCCATGTTCCGTTTCCCAGATATCACCGGTCCATGGATTTGTCGTTAATCCTTGCGGATTTCTTTGTCCATAAGAGTAGATACTAGGATGAAATTTAGCAGGATCTTTCCCAACAAATGGATTGTCCTTAGGGACTGATCCATCGTCATTTAACCGATGAATTTTTCCATTGTCATTATCCGTTTCTTGTGGAAATACTTTTTCCATGCCCCTTTCTCCAACAGAGAAAAACATATATCCTTTCTTGTCAAACGTGATTCGAGAGCCAAAATGATGGAATGTTTTGGTATAAGGAAGTGACTCAAAAAGCTCTTGAGATTCTACCCACATATTGTTTTTGATTTTACCACGCACAATGCCAGTGGAGGTTAGTGTTGTGGAACCATCCATTTTAAATTTGGAATAGGACATGTAGACCCAACCGTTTTCCGCAAATTTTGGATGCAAGGCGATATCTAAAAGACCCCCTTGACCTTTTGCCATGACAGGAGGTATGCCCGTAATTTCTATTTTGTTTCTTTTCTGATCGACCAAATACAATTTACCTTTTCGGTCGCTGATCAAATAATCTTTGTTAGGCAACTGGGCAAATCCCCACGGACTATCCAATCCAGTAGCGATCGTATCTAATTTAACGGTGACGCCTTCCGACACAAAAATATTTGATTTAGGCTTGTTATCGAATTTATATTGCTCTACTCCAGCTAAATTCTCGATAATCAAATCAGCTAATTTATCGATGTCTTTTGGAGATAATATGCCTTTCCAAGTGGGCATTCCCATGTCATTATATCCATTCGTAATGCTGGCAACTAATTCTGGTTTTGTATTTCCATGTTTCCATTTACGATCCACAAATGCTTCTACTTTTTCACCGTGACATGAGGCGCAATATTGTGTATAAATCTTTTCTGTGGGCTCATCAATAACAGCTTTTTTCGGAGCTGTATTTAAAGACATGATTGAAAGCGTTGCGATGGCAAAGAGGCCAACAAACATTATTTTTTTATACATGATGGAATTTGTTATTTCAAATACTAAGCTAAAAATTATTTTTCAATTTTAATAACTTCTACACAGGTCAAAGGTTTCCAATAATTTTGTATTTTAGAGATTCAATTGAATCTAAACCTATGAAAAAATTATTGATAATAGTCTTCGGACTTGCTATTTCTTTCACTTCTTTTTCGCAAATCCCAACAGGACCCTGGAAGGCTTTAGAGCCTTTGAATATTGCTTTAAAACGACACGAAAGTGGTTTTGTTGAATGTGATGGTAAATTTTATGCCTTAGGTGGCCGAGGAAAAAAGGCGATAGAAGCATACGATCCCAAGACGAATGCATGGGAAAATCTGGGAGATACACCCATTGAATTTCATCATTTTCAAGCCTTGAGTTTCCAACATGAAATTTATGTTATTTGTGCATTTACAGGAGCTTATCCACACGAAAAACCTATCGAAAATATGTTGATTTTCAATCCGAAAACAAAATCATGGCGAGAAGGTGCTAAGATTCCAGCGGATAGATTAAGAGGATCTGCCGGAATTTTTGCCTATAAAAATAAAATTTATGCTGTTTGCGGAATTAAAGATGGACATTATGATGGACATGTGAGTTGGTTCGATGTATTTGACCCTAAAACAAACACTTGGTCCCAACTTCCTGATGCACCAAGACCTCGAGACCACGTGCAAGCCGCAATGTTGGGCGATAAATTATACATGGTCGGAGGAAGAAATTCTCATGCTGCCATCGGCAAAGTATTGGAGAAAACAATTGCTGAGGTAGATATGTATGATTTCAAAACGGGTTCTTGGTCTACTTTACCTCATGGACTCCCCACCTTAAGAGCGGGGACTTGTACATTGACTAAATATCCCTATGTCATTGTGCTGCAAGGAGAAAGCTCCAAACAAGTTCCTGCACATTCTGAGGTGGAGGCATTGGATGTAAGAACTAATGAATGGGTTAAATTCCCTTCTTTATTACAGGGCCGACATGGTACTTCCACAATCTTATACAAGAATAAAATGTTCATCATGGCGGGTAGTGCAAATCGTGGGGGAGGACCTGAACTGAATACGATGGAATATCTACAATGGTAATTTTAAAGAAAAATTCAATGTAGAGAGTACCAAAATTAATTATTGTCCTCTCTGAATTAATCACCATGGAATATTTTGAATGGTAATTTTTAAAGAAAAAATTTAATTGTATATTTCGACTTAAAATCCAATTGGATCTCCAAACTTTATTATGAAATCAGTTAAAATCATCATCTCTGTTGCTCTCCTTGCGATCAGTTTATATGCTGCATGGAGTTGTTCCGATACCCAAGGTTCGGACACTTCGATGCCTGATGTCGTTGATTATAATTTTCATATCCGCCCTATTTTGTCTGATCGATGCTTCAAATGCCATGGGCCAGATGCCAATAAACGTCAAGCCAATTTACGTTTGGATACAAAAGAGGGGGCTTATGCGGCATTTAAGGATAATGCAAAAGCGCATGCAATTGTTCCGGGGGATCCTGCTAAATCGGATGCTTTTCAGCGCCTAATTACCAAAGACACTTCGCTTCGCATGCCGACCATGAATTCAAATCTGGTTCTTACTCAGCATGAAATTGACTTAATTGAAAAGTGGATTGATCAGGGAGCCGTTTATAAACCACATTGGTCCTTCATAAAACCAGAAAAACCTGAATTACCGGATGCTGATGAGTCATGGGTTCGAAACGATTTAGATTATTTCGTGTATGCGAAAATGAAGGAAAAGGGCCTAAGTCCCGCGAAGCCTGTTGATAAAGAGCGATTATTGAAAAGGGTTTGCCTTGATTTGACTGGGTTGCCCCCTACGTTAGAAATGCAGGATCGTTTTTTAAACGATTCGGATCCTAAAGCGTACGAAAAAATCGTGAATGAGTTGTTGGCCAACAAACATTTCGGGGAAAAGATGGCTGCACCTTGGTTAGACGTAGCTCGTTATGCAGATTCACATGGATATCAGGATGATGGTTTGAGGACGATGTGGCCTTGGCGCGATTGGGTAATCCATGCGTTCAATTCCAATTACTCATACAAAAAATTCGTGACTTGGCAGTTGGCAGGGGATTTAATCCCGGGGGCCAACAAAGAAATGTTATTAGCTACGGGGTTCAACCGGAACCATAAAATTACTCAGGAGGGAGGGGTGATCGATGAGGAGTATCGCGTGGAGTACATCAATGATCGGACGAGTACTTTTGGCAAATCCTTTTTAGCTTTGACTTTTGAATGTTCCAAGTGCCATGATCATAAGTACGATCCGATCTCGCAAAAAGACTATTATAGTACCTATGCATTTTTTAACCAGGTGCCTGAAAAAGGGTTATTTGGTACCATTGATGCTTCTTTTGCTGATCCACCCAACATGCGCATTACGACGAAAGACGTCAATAGCTTGTTGAAATTCATTAACAAGCGAGACACCTTTGCGGTCGATGTGATGGTGATGAAGGATTCTGCTAATATGCGCAAAACGCATATATTAAGTCGGGGCAATTACGACATGCCTACGTACGAAGTGGGCGTGGGAATTCCAAAAAGTATTCTTCCTTATTCGACGGCCAAATATGGTCAAAACAGGTTGGGTTTAGTGCGTTGGATGTTTGATGATGCGAATCCTTTGACATCTCGTGTGTTTGTGAATCGGATTTGGGCACAGTTTTTTGGTCGCGGAATTGTCAAAACTTTGGGTGATTTTGGGATGCAGGGAGAATTACCTACTCATCCTGAATTGTTGGATTGGTTGGCCGTCGATTTCAAAGCCCATCATTGGAACATGAAGCGTTTGGTGAAGCAAATTGTGATGTCGGCAACATACCAACAATCTTCCGATGTCCCTTCAGCGGCTTTAAAGTCTGACCCTGAGAATATTTATTTATCTCATGCGCCAAGATTAAGGTTGCCTGCTGAGAATGTCCGGGATCATGTTTTGGCTTCTGCAGACATATTAAATCCTGAAATTGGAGGACCTAGTGTAAAGCCCTATCAGCCTAAGGGATTGTGGGAAATGGCTACCTCTGGCCGTGGTTCTTTGATGACCTATATTCAGGATCATAATCAAGATTTATATCGTAGAGGGATGTATGTTTTCATTAAAAGAACGGTACCTCCACCCTCGATGTTGATTTTTGATGCTAGTAATCGGGATCAGTGTGAGGTCCAAAGAGGAAGGACCAATACTCCTTTGCAAGCATTAGTTATGATGAATGATCCGCATGTAATGGAAAGTTCTAGGGTTTTAGCCAGTCATTTATCTGCTGAGAGAGGAAATCTAGATGTCATATTATCGAAAGCGTTTAGAAAAATTATTTGTAGAAAGCCAAGTGAAAAAGAGTTGGTTATTTTAAAGCGTTATTTTGAAAATGAACAAGCATCCTTTAAAAAGGAACCTACCAAAATTGAAAAGTTGATGAAGATTGGAGAATATAAAAAAGATCCAGGAGCGATTCGTTTTTACACGGCGGCATTGATGCAGACGATTCAATTAATTTACAATATGGAAGAGGCTTTAATTCGCGTTTAACACCCATACGATGGAAAATGAATTTTTAAAGAATAGACTTAATATTACGCGGAGGCACTTTTTTGGGCAGGCTGCAGCGGGAATTGGAGGCTTAGCATTGGGCTCGCTCATGGTGCCTGAATTATGGAAGGGAGATTCAGCTGCTAATTCGATGCCTTTAGGGATGGCACACTTTGCCCCTAAGGCTAAGCGAATTATTTATTTGTGCCAGAATGGTGCTCCATCCCAATTGGAAAGTTTTGATTACAAACCTACTTTAGTGGCACGAGCTGGAGAGGATTTACCTGCGTCTATTCGGGGAAATCAGCGATTAACAGGAATGACTGCAAGCCAAGATAAGTTTCCGTTAATGGGTTCGTTTTATGGCTTTAAACAATATGGACAATCTGGTGCTTGGATTAGTGATATCTTTCCGAATATAGCCAACATTGCGGATGATCTTTGTATCATTCGGACCATGAATACGGATGCGATTAATCATGATCCTGCTTTGACTTTTTTGCAAACAGGTGCGCAGGTGGGTAATAGGCCTAGTATGGGTGCTTGGATGTCCTATGGATTAGGGAGTGAGAATAAAAATTTACCAGCCTTTTGTGTGTTGTTATCAAGAGGTAGAGGTAACGGACAGGGGGTATATTCCAAATTATGGACGAATGGATTTTTAGATTCTTTGCATCAAGGAGTTGTTTTTAGTAGTTCTGATGACCCTATTTTATATTTGAATGATTCGGATGGAATTGATAAAAATGCGCGTAGGAGAATGTTGGATGAACTTGCTGAGTTAAATCAATTGGGATTCGATGAGAATAAAGATCCTGAGGTGGAGGCAAAAGTCCAACAGTATGAAATGGCATATCGCATGCAAACGGCTGTTCCTGAGTTGACAGATTTATCTAAAGAGCCAGATCATATTATTAAGATGTATGGACCAGATTGTTTAGTTCCTGGAACCTATGCAGCCAATGCTTTATTGGCCAGAAAGTTGTCTGAATCGGGGGTTCGTTTTGTGCAATTGTATCATCAGGGCTGGGATTCCCATGGGAATTTACCCAAAGAAATGGCCATGCAGGCGCAAGATGTGGATCGTTCTTCGGCGGCATTAATTACAGATTTAAAGCAAAGAGGATTATTGGATGAGACGTTGGTTATTTGGGGCGGTGAATTTGGCCGTACAAATTATTGCCAAGGAACATATACAGTCGACAATTATGGACGTGATCATCATCCACGCGCCTACAGCATTTTCATGGCTGGGGGAGGCGTGAAGCCAGGCATTGTGTATGGGGAAACCGATGAATTTGGTTATAATGTGGTGAAAGATCCTGTACATATTCATGATTTCCATGCAACGGTTCAGCATTTAATGGGGATTAATCATGAGCAAATGACTTATAAACATTTAGGCAGAAGGTATCGATTAACCGATATTGCCGGTAAAGTACTTCCTGGCTTGTTGGCCTAAATTTTATTTCGATGACTAAATTTTTTAGACTTAGCACTAGCCTACTTATTTTTTTACAGGGATTAATTTTAGTGCTTGTCCTGGCAGCTGGTAAAATTCAAATCCCGTTGGCTTTATTGGGCCGACTACATCCCTTGGTGTTGCATTTGCCGATTGGATTTGGTGCTTTTTTGGTGCTAATTTTTGTGCTCAAGAAGTGGGTAGATTCTGCTGCTTTTCAAGAAATTTTCAGGTTTTTATTGTATTTGACTTCTATATTTTCTGCGATTACAGCCATATTTGGCATGTTTTTATCTTCTGAGGGGGGATATGATTTGGATCAAATTTCTTTTCATCAGTGGGCAGGTTTGGGGGTCAATTGGCTATATGTCTTCCTGCTTTTTGCTTTTGAAAAAGGCTATTTAGTAGGGAGTAATTTATTTTATGGTTCGCTTGTAGGCCTAGCTAGTTTTCTATTGGCCGGTCATGGAGGAGCTAATTTAACGCATGGGGAGGATTATTTATGGGCAACAAGTGATGGGGGAACGGTGTTGCTGTCGGATGAATCTGTGGTGTTTGAGGCGGTAGTCCAACCTATATTTAAGCAAAAGTGTGAGTCTTGTCACAATGATCAAAAAACCAAGGGTGCATTGAACATGAGTTCAGTTGCAAAGTTATTAAAAGGTGGTAAAAATGGCGCTATTTGGAAAGCTGGTGACCCTTTGAATAGTCATTTTATTCAAAGGGCAAAATTACCCATCGATGATAAAAAGCATATGCCACCGAAGGGCAAGGCGCAATTGAGTCCTGATGAGGTATTGATTTTAACGGCTTGGGTTCAGGAAGGGGCATCAGTCTCCAAGAAATTGGGTGCCTATGGCGCAAGTTCTAAGCTTGTGTCCTTGGCGAAAAAACTGCAAAAAACGGCCCAAGCACTTTTAATACCTGGTAAAGTATATGATTTTTCTGCTGCATCGGAGTCTAGTTTAAAGGCTGCCAATACCCCATTCTGTTCTGTATACCCATTGTCTAGTGATGCACCTGCCTTGCAAGCTGATTTTTATGTTAGTAAGAAATATGACCGAAAGACTTTGGAGAATTTATCGAAAGTTTCAGAACAAATAGTCAGACTAAATCTTTCAAAAATGCCCTTAAAGGATGATGAAATTAGCGTAATTGCTAAATTCCCTAACCTAGAAAAGTTGATTTTAAACTTTACTGAAATCACTGGAAGTACCTTGGGGGAATTGTCGGCCTGTAAACATTTAACTTCGCTGGCATTGTCAGGTACGAAAGTTAACCAACAAGTTTTAGTGAGCCTTTTAGGGAAAATTCCAACCTTAAAGGAGGTATTCATTTGGAACACGGGTGTTGGATTAGATCAAATCGCTAGCCTACAAGCAAGGTTTCCTAAGGTAAGATTCCAAGCAGGATATGTGCCCAACAAAGATGAGCAATTGCAAATCAACCCTCCTATTTTAGTGAATGAGAAGTTTATTTTAAAGCCGAATGAAGATTTTGTTTTCAAACATACACTTAAGGACGTAACTTTCCATTATACGTTAAACGACTCTACACCGGATAGTTTAGGGAATTTGGTATCGAGAGGTCCACTGAAAATTGAGAAATATTCAAAAGTTAAGGTCCTGGCCACGAAACCAGGTTGGTTAGCCAGCCGTGTCTTGGAATATAAAGTCTACAAATCCGCCTTTATTCCCGATTCGATATACTTACTTAGCAAACCTGATCCTAAATATTCTGCCAAAGGAGGTTATAGTCTAAAGGATTTTGTTCAGGGGGCTAGGGAGACAGGTAGGCGGAGTGAATTACCTGATTATACGTGGTTAGGTTATTTAGGAAATGATTTGGAGGCATTATTTGAGTTCAAGAAGCCGATTTCTCCCAAAGGGATCACTTTTTCCTACTTAAGGAAAACCGATTCCGATGTTTTTCCACCTGTCAGTATAGAGGTATTCGCTGGCAATAGTCCTAATGCATTAAGTCGCGTTGCGCTCGTCAAGCCTGAAAAACCAGATACGAAAAATGGCCATACCCAAATGGGGCAGGATATCCCCCTAAAGCCAGGAAATTATAAGTATTATAAGGTAAAAGCCCTATCGCTTAGACATTTGCCTAAATATCTACTTAAGAATGATAAAAAAGAGGAAGTGGTCAATAAAGGGAAACCTGCTTGGCTTCGGGTGGATGAAATATTATTTTATTAATTTCGATCAAACAAACCTAATGTAAGTCCTACTTAAAAAATATAGGGTTTAACTTGGGCTAAAAATTCAGGAACAATTATTGTAGGATCTCCTTTACGTAATGTTTCAATGGGGATATAACCTCGATAAGTTGATTCTTTGATAATCTTAAAGGTCTTTTTAAGATCAATAGGAAATTCTGTTTTTCCGCTAAAAATGGTCTCTTTTAATTGCCAGTTAATGGCATAGGGGATCGCTTTTTTTATTTCTGAATACGCATCCTTGTCCCTAAAACTCCCTACATCCAAAATGAGACCACACCAAGGGCTATTGACCCGTTCAATTATTTCAATCACTTGATCTGCCGTTTTAATAAAATCATGGTGATTTTGAATGCCAATAATCACGCCTTTTTTTGACGCATATTCCGTACATTCTTTGAGCGAATCGACTACCCAATGGGAAATTTGTTGCCACGAGTAACCAGGTAATTCACTTTTACCTGCAAATACGCGTAATACGGGTGCACCTAATTTGGCTGTGGCATCCACCCAATTTTTGACCAATTGGATTTCTCGGTCTCTCGCGGATTTATCTGCAAAAACAAAGTCATTCCGACAACCTGTTCCGCTTAATTCAAGTCCTATTCGATGGCATTTTCTTTTTAGTTTAAATAAATAATCATCTGAAGGAACGTTGGGGTAGCCTGGTAAATAATAGGCCGTTAGGTCTAATCCTTCAATGCCATGTTCTACACAAAAATCCATCATATCCTCAACAGTACTGCTCCCAGCCATTAATGGGGCATTAAAGGAGTAGGCGTTTAAACTTATTTTAAGTCTTTTTGAAGGAGCTTTTGTAGGTGTATTCGGCCCTGTTAATTTTGGTACTAATGGACTTGCTAGTAAAAAGCTGAGGATAGATCTTCTTTTCATCGAGGTATATTTTGAAATTAAATGTACTAAAAAAGTTTTTATAATTTTTTAGTTCATCGATATATCACTCGTGTTAGTCTAAAATCAATCTGACGTATTTAACCGCTATATTAAATTTTAGTTCTTCCTTACATTTTGGCTTATTTATAGATTTATTGGTTTATTTTTGAATCATTATTAAAAAGCCTGTCTAATCAATTTACGAATGAATCGAGTTCTCAAAATTTTCGGATACTTCCTTGCTGTTTTGTTTCTAGGGATTTTTGTTCTTCTAGCTATCTTTTTTGAGTCCGACGTCCCTTTGGGAGATTTAAAAGCGAAATATACCAATGAGCATTCTCAGTTTATTTCCATGATGGGAATGCAAGTTCATGTGCGTGATCAAGGTCCTAAATCGGATTCTATTCCTTTGGTCCTTTTACATGGTATGTCCTCTTCTTTAAATACTTGGGATGAAGTAGTTAATTCAGTGGCTAATCGTAGACGAACGATTTCTGTGGATTTACCGGGTTTTGGCATGACGGGTCCTAACCCTAAAAACCAATATAACTTTGTGTTTTACAATGAATTCATTGATTCCCTTTGCGCGAAATTAGGGGTTCAAAGATTTACCTTAGTTGGTAATTCTATGGGAGGAGCCATTGCTTGGAATTATGATGTCACGCATCCTGGCCGATTGGCTAAATTAGTATTGATTGATGCTGCAGGTTACCCTAAAACTAAGGAGAAAGGTAGTTTGGGATTTTTAATTGCCTCGACACCCGTGATTAACAATTTGCTCTTGTATTTTACACCAAAGGCATTGGTTCGGAAAAGTTTGGAAACTATTTATTTTGATAAAAATTTAGTTAACGATGCTCAGGTGGAACGCTTTCATGATATTGTTGTCCGTGAGGGTAATCGGGCTGCAGCGCTTGAGATTTTTAAGGGCAGTTTTGGTAAACCTTTGGGAAAGGCGAGCCAAGTAAAAACACCTACCTTGATTTTGTGGGGTGAGTTTGACCATGTGATTGATGTGAGCAATGCTGACCGATTTAACCAAGATATTCAAGGAAGTAAGAAGGTGATTTTTCCAAATGTAGGGCATGTGCCTATGGAAGAAGTACCTACCAAAGTTGCGGACGAAATACTAAAATTTGTTGGCACAGCGAAATAATTCCTTTCCTACCGTTGTAAATTTTAACCCAATCGTCTCATTATTTGCTCACGGGCGGGTGATAAATTCCCTCTTTTTCGAATTTTATTAAAATTTCGGTGATTTTATATTGTTCAATCTGTTTAGCCGTGAATCCTAAACCATCTTTATTTGATTTGAAATCTTCATAAGATTGTGCCAAATAGGTTTTCCTTTTTTTAATTTCAGGCAAATATGTTTTAAATGAAAATCCCCAATAGATTATTGCAATTATTAAAATAAATTGAATTCTGCGGGTAGAAAGATTGTATTGGAAATACATCAGCATTGTAAATGCAACTGCCAAAACTGAGTAAATTCGATAGTTCCCAATCAAGTAAGTATACTCACCATACTCGGACCTTAAAATACTGATTGCTAAGGCATTAATTAAGAAAAATAGGATTGTACTTAATATAAATAAAACATTGGAATTTAGTAGCGTTCCATTTTTCCATTGATTTATTTTGTTTTTCAGTGGACCTTTTGAAAAATCATAAAGTAGTTTACCCCAAAACATTACTAATAAAAAACCAAAAAAGCCAGTTGTATACAATCGGATGGGCACGTTATCATTTGTGAAGAAGTCTACATACCCTCCCAAGAAGTAAAAAAAACCGAAGAAACTTTTCATTGGGTTTTCCATGAAAAAACGTAGTGCAAAAACATGATAATTCCAACTAGGATAATTTTTAAATAGAATGAACACTAGGCTCGTTAAAAGTAATAACCAGATAATTAGTTTTTTAAAATTGGATTGAAGAAATAACAATGAAGCGCCCACAGGAATAAAAAAAAGTCCGTCAGAATTTGATAAACACGCTAGGAGCGTAAAAAATATAGCGATTTCAAAGTATTTATTTTTAGCTAGTAAATACATGGAAATTAGACCAAATCCAATAACCGTATTATGCTGAACAGCGGCAATCATCCAATAACTAGCTAGCGTATATTGGAAACTTAAATAAATTAAGTTTATCACAGCGAAACTCATCCAACGATTTTCTTCGGGTAAAACTTTAAATATGAAATAGAGTAAAGGGATAAGATAAAGATGTGATTGCCAAATCATCCATTGGATGTTAAATTGTCCAAATACGTAATAATTAAACAAAACCAATAATTTCAGTATGATAACTCGATGATCATTATTTGGCGCCCAGATAAGGTCCATTTTTTTCCCAAGATCAACAGTTTTAAGCCATTCTTGTAATGTGTAAGGACCCACTTCAAAGTCATCTAACCACGGTAAATTGATCGTATAGGCAATTAAGCAATAAATGAATATTACTAATGGTATAAATGTTAAACTGAAAGATAGATTTTTCGTAGAAGACATAAATTTTTATTCAACAATAAAATTAATAATATTTTTGAAATTAATATGGTCTAAATCACACAGAGAAATGGCTTGAGTTTATCAAAAGATTTAATTTGATTTTAACTTTACTTTTTGCACTTCAAAAGACTAAATAATTATCTTTCAGCTACTGTCTTGGTAATTATTTTTATTTTCAAATGATTATTTCTTCAGAACGTGAAAATTTGACTTGGATTATGCTGTCAATAATGCCCATATAAAATTTATCGGTGCATAGATTGGCTTTCGAGTTTTTAATTACCTTTGAGTTGAAAAAATATTCTATGAATCACGTGCGTCTATCTCTTGTTTTTTGTGCTCTTTTTGTATCGTTGTTGGCCTCGGGCCAACAAAAGAAATTCACTTTTGTGGCCTTTGGTGACATGCCATATCGGGTGCCCAATGATTACCCAAAATTTGAGCGCGTAATCAAAACCTTAAACCAGGAAAAACCTGATTTTATTGTACATGTTGGCGATTTCAAATCAGGCTCAAGTCTTTGTTCAACCGAATATTTCGAGCGCATGCATGCCTATTTTGGAACCTTTGAATCGCCTTTAATTTATACCCCTGGTGATAATGAGTGGACGGATTGCAACCGCAAAGCCGCTGGCGAATACGATCCCCTTGAACGGTTAGATGTGCTGAGGAAAATGTTTTATGGATCTGATCAAAGTTTTGGAAAGAAGAAGATTAATTTAGTGTCGCAGGCAAAATCGCCTGGTTTTGAAAAATTTGTGGAGAATAATTCATGGACCTATGGAGGTCTACAGTTTGCGACGATTCATTTAGTGGGATCCAATAATAATTACAAAGATGCAGGAGATAACCAAGAATTTATTGGCCGTGAGAAGGCGAATTTAGCCTGGCTTGATCAGGTATTTGCTGCAGCAAAAGACAAAAAAGGACTCATGCTTTTTGCCCAAGCTGATATGTTTTATAAAGACATGAAGCCTAGCAAAGGCTTTGAAAATATCGTTAATAAAATTAGTGAGTTGACACAGCAGTATGGAAAGCAGGTATTTTTAGTCAATGGTGATTCGCATCGTTTTATTACCGATAAGCCGATTTTGATCAATGATCGAAAAGCTACATTAATGAATTTTACGCGGATTCAGGTTTTTGGCGATTCAGAAATGGCTGCAATCAAAATAACCTACGATCCAAAATCGACTACCCTATTTCAAGTAGAGCAGATATTGATCGATTAGCGAATCGGATATACCTTCTCAAGCCAAGTAGCTGTTTTGATAAAAACATCTGCCAAGCTTTTTTTCATTTCATGCGTTTCATTAGGGTATAAATTCAATTCAGTCTTGATGCCTAATTGAAGTAGCTTAGCATGTAAATTTTTAGCCTGATGTACATCGACCAATTCATCGTTTTCTCCATGAAAAATAACGGTTGGCACCCCTGTTTTTTTACTCAAATTAAATAAGGGACTTGACGTTTTAGCGATTTCTGCTTGGGCATCGGGATTACCTAAAAAATAACTTATGGTGGCATCCGCAATGCCTTGTCGGCCACGAATAATCGCATCCGATAAATCAGTGGGTCCTACAATATCCACCACGGTTTTAGTCATTTTTTGTGCATCATTTGCATAGGCATACATCAGAGCAAGATGTGCCCCTGCACTAGCGCCAATCAAAGCAAAGGACTTTTTCTTATAACCAAGGCTATCTGCTTTATTGGAAATATATTGCAATGCTAGGCTTACATCGTCCATTTGAGTGGGGTATTTATTTGCCCCGGATTTGACAAAGCGGTAATTTATGGAGGCCATAGCATAGCCTTTTTGGCCCACTAATAAATCGATTAGAGGTTTAGGCAATTGATGTTTTCCTCCTTTAGACCAAAAACCCCCATGAATGAATACAATCATAGGTGTCTTTGGTCCATGAGTCTTAGGTAGGTAAATATCCAATTCATTGCGATGATCTGGCGCGTTTCCATAGACTAAATTGGAAATAGTTCGATAGTGACTCGAGTCCGCCCATGTAAATTCGCTTCTTGCTACAACAGAAAAGCTACATAATTGTACAAAAATAATCGCCCAGAAGCCAGAAATTTTAAGCATAGTCGGATAAAAAAGGGCTTGGTATTTGCCCATGATAAAATTTATTTTGCAGGTGTTAAAATGATATTTCGGTACTCAACGGGACCATGATCCCCTTGAATCATGATGGGTCCCGGTTCCGCTTCATTGCTATCCATCGCTCCCCCTGTGATACCTGGAATTTCTTGTTTATAGATGATTTGTTTTCCATTGCCAACCAATGTGACTAATCGGCCCACCAAGGTAATATCAAATGATTGCCATTCCCCCGGTTCTTTTGCCACCATTTCTAGCGGGGCAATAAACCCATAAATGGCTCCTAAATAATCTTTCAATGGAGGCATTCCTTTGCTGTCTGAAACTTGGACTTCATAGCGCCCTCTTAAGTAAACGCCACTATTGCTATCTTTGGGATATCTGAATTCAACATGTAATTTAAAGTCATTGTAGGTGTTTTTTGTGCGGATATTTGCTCCTGACCTTGGACTTTTTAATATACCATCCGCTACAACCCATTGGTTATTTTTATTTTCCATAGTCTCCCAGCCCGTTAAATCTTTTCCATTAAATAGGGAAATAGGTTTGTCCCAAACAGGTTCTTTTTCTCGCCATAATTTAGGTGCTCTTTTCGCGGTCCAAGTTAAATTCTCTCCTTTGGGTGTGAGCATAGTACCTGATAATTTTCCATTTTCAAGGGTACCTTCCACTTGTAAATCTTGGTCTGAATCATCCCATTGTGGAGGAATTCGAAAGGATAATTTTCCATCTTTAAAATTTATTTTAGAAACAGGTCTCGCACTCCCTCCATCCCCTACAAAATGTCCTGTTAGTGTTCTTATGCCCGAATGATTTACTTCAAGCCAAGAGGGAAGCTTTTTATCCCCTTTCGTAATGGTCATATCCCAGCGCCCCTCGATGCTTTCGTCGCCAATAGTTTTAGCAGTCAATAAGCTGATATTTATGCTCATTATGAACATCAGACTAACAAAAAATTTATTTGTATTTTTCATTGGTGTTTATTTTGATTTTGAAATTAACCAATTTTTTAAGGTAAATCAAACGTGTATTTTTATCAAATTTATAAAACCCTTTGAGGGTAGGTCAAGGCTTTTGAAAATTGTCTGACGTAAATTTGTTCCTCCCAAAAAGAAAATATAGTTTTATAGGATATTAGCTTATCTAAACCTAAAAATAATAAGCTTTCACTTGGCTCGATTAACTCTAATTCTATGAAAAATTCAAAAATTAAAATCGTTTTTTTAGGCCTTGTGCTTTTCAGTTCGTTCAGCTTTATTTCATATCGATGGAATTCGGATCTTAAAAAGAAAGTAGTAGAATCTTCTGATATCAAGGTTCCTGCAGGATTCGTAGTCCAAGTATTGGCTTCGGATTTAGGGGCAACAAGGCACATGACGATTTCTAAAAACGGCGATATCTATGCTAAACTGTCAAAATTAAAAGAGGGTAAAGGGATTTATTTGTTGCGCGATACCAACAAAGATGGAGTGATCGACGAAACCAAACTTTTTGGGAATTATACGGGAACAGGTATTTTAATCAACAAGGGATTTCTTTATGCCTCGTCTAATAAGGGGATTTATCGCTACAAGTTGAATGCAAATGAGGAGGTTATTGATACCGAAAATCCTGAAAATATTGTCAATGGCTTGTTGGATCACGGCCGCGACAATGCCAAACCTTTTTCTTTTGACAATAAATCAAATCTATATGTGTCTATAGGTTCATATAATGATGCTTGCCGAATTCAAGGCACGGGAACGGGAATGGTTCCCTGCTCCATTTTAGATTCGGCTGGGGGTATTTGGAAATTCAATGCAGATAAATTAAATCAAGGATTTAAAGATGGGACGCGTTATGCAACCGGAATAAAAAATGCAGTGGGGACTTTTTGGAATACAAAAACCAATTCTCTTTTTGTGACTGCGCATGGCCGTGGTCAATTTCATGATTTTTACCCTCAGTTTTATACGCCTAAACAAAGCCAAGAAATGCCTGCAGAGGCAATCTACGAGTTGCATGAAGGAGATGATGCGGGTTGGCCTTATATCTACTTTGACCAATTTCAAAATAAGAAAATTCAAGCTCCGGAGTATGGCGGAGACGGGAAAAAAGTAGGGGGCGAAAAGGCCATCAATCCTACGGTTGCTTTCCCTGCACATTTAGGACCTAATGATTTGCTTTTTTATACGGGTAAAATGTTTCCTGCGAAATACAGAAATGGAGCGTTTGTCGCTTTCCATGGTCAATCGGCTGAATTAAAAAAGGGGTATTTTGTGGCCTTTGTTCCCTTTGTGAACAATAAGCCTAGCGGGAAATGGGAGATTTTTGCAGACAATTTTGCAGGAATTGATTTGGCTAAACCTAGCGGACCTATCCAACACCGACCTTGCGGATTAGCTCAAGGACCTGACGGTGCCCTGTATGTTTGCGATGATTTAAATGGTTCCATCTACCGCATTGCATTCAAGAAATAAGTTGATTTAAATTTCGGGGCTATGAAAATTTTCCAAATTGTGTTCATTTTTTTGGTGTCTACATCCTGCATGTGGGCTCAAGTTCCTGTCATTTGGAAGGAAAGCTATCCTGGTATTTGGAAAGCGGAAGTTGGCAAACCTCAAAAGCACAGTTTGTTGAAAGCTGCGGGGGGGAAGGCAAATATGGCCGCGCTCCAACGATTACCTTTAACTCAATTTCCGTTAGATAAAGGAACGATTGAAGTAAAGGTCGTTCAAGGTAAAACATACTTAAAATTTCCGCTTCAAAAGGAAGAGCAAATTTTTGGTTTGGGATTAAATTTTCAGACGGTCAACCAGCGAGGTCGGATCCTAAATTTACACATGGATCACTTTGGTGGCAAGGATAATGGTCGGACACACGCTCCTGTCCCATTTTATGTGTCTACCAAAGGCTACGGCGTTTTAATTGATGCGGCTCAATACATCACCGTTTATGCTGGGACAGGCGTTCGAGTGGATGCTAAAACCCCTCCTGAATTACAAGATCGAAATACCAATAAAAAGTGGGATGCACAGCCCTATTCGGATGCCGTTGAAATATTAGTTCCAGCCGACGGAACCACCTTATATGTCTTTGCAGGTCCCTCAACCCTGCAGGTGGTTCAGCGGTATAATTTGATGAGTGGTGGAGGATATTTGCCTCCTAAATGGGGTTTAGGATTTACTCAAAGAGTTCCTACCCTTTATTCTCAAGACGATATTTTAAAGGAAGTAAAGAGTTTTGAAGAACATGATTTTCCATTGGATTTTATTGGGGTAGAACCCGGTTGGCATAGCATGTCCTATCCTTGCACTTTTGAATGGGATCCGACTCGTTTTCCTAATCCTAAATTGTTCTTGGACCAATTGGCATCCAGGGGTGTTTCGGCCAATCTATGGTTAAATCCTTATGTTTCTCCCAAATCTTCCTTGTACCCTTTGGTTAAAAATCTTACGGGTTCGCACACGGTTTGGAATGGTTTAGTTCCCGATTTTACTTTGGCAAAAACACGCCAATTATACAAAAACCATTTCAAGAAAAATCATTTGGACATTGGCGTAGGTGGCTATAAAATTGATGAAGTGGATGGTTACGACAACTGGGTTTGGCCAGATGTGGCGACATTTCCATCAGGGACTAGTGCTGAACAGATGCGGCAAATATATGGTTCTCTCGTGCAAAATATGACGGCCGAATGGTATAAGGAAATTAACAAAAGAACCTACGGTTTAGTGCGCGCATCGAATGCGGGCGGAAGTCATTTCCCATATGTGATCTACAATGATTATTACAATCATAAAGATTTTATCACCGCTTTAGTCAATAGTAGTTTTGTTGGCGTATTGTGGACACCCGAAGTTCGCGCTTCAAAAACGGCTGAAGAATGGATACGCAGAATGCAATCAGCCTGTTTTTCACCGATGGCTATGATTAATGCATGGGCGGATGGAACAAAACCTTGGACCTTTCCTGAGGTCGCTGATGCGGTTAAAGATGTGGCTAATCTGCGGATGCAATTACTCCCTTATCTATATACAACCTTTGCTGCTTATCAACGAGAAGGCATTCCTCCCTTCAGAGCGATGCAATTAGTGGACGGATTTGTCTCTCAAAATATCCAGGAAAGAGGTCAGTTTGACGCTACCCAGAACCCATACCAAATGGCCATCCGCAAAGATATTAAGGATCAATATATGATGGGAGATGCGATTTTGGTCGCTCCTATGTTTGCAGGAGAAAAAACAAGAAATGTGATTTTGCCCAAGGGCAAATGGTATGACTTTTATACCGGTGTTTTTGTAGGTGAGAATCAAATCATTCAGATCGAGCCTCCTTTGGAAAAAATTCCTTTGTTTGTTCGTGATGGGGGGATTATTCCGATGGTGCCTAAGCACCGACAAGCACCCCAAATGGGACAAAAATGGCCCATTGAAATGCGTCATTACGGCAAATCAACTGGCGAGTTTACCTTATATGACGATGATGGAAAATCTTTTGATTATGAAAAGGGAGCATTTTCGCTGACCCATTTTTCAGTCCAAAAAGATGCACAAGGTAGATTGGCCGGAAGCCAACCTGCTCAAGCGCCTATGGGATATTTAAAAGAAGTAAATTGGGTCTTTATGACCCCATAATTACTTCTTTTTGGCCCAATGTTTTTCCAAGGATTTGATGAAATATCCGCCCACTACGCTTCTTGCTTGAAAGCCTACTTGCGCTCCTGTCGTTGTTTCATGCCAATCGCTGAAGGGAACCCTGCTAGAACTTTCCTTCATGAAATTGTAAATCGGATGTACAAAGGATTGAAAATCTTTTGGCTTGTCGGCCAAAGTAGCTGTCCACATTATCCAGTCACTTTTTGTATACGTCTTGCGGCTATCTAATGGTAGACCGAACGCATTTTGCTTC